>JAFGBV010000217.1 GCA_016932955.1 Anaerolineales bacterium
CTTATTCTAAACCATTTATATCGAAGTATGTGATGAAATCCCCGCTAGAGGATGAATCTGAGGCTAAAAACAAGAACCTGCAGGGCTTGCCTGCAAGTTCCGTTCAATCCTGGCGGAGAGGGAGGGATTTGAACCCTCGTTCCCTTGCGGGAAACACGCTCTCCAGGCGTGCGCGCTAGGCCAGACTACGCGACCTCTCCTCTATGCGGTTTTCTCCGCAGCGACCGGGATTATACCATAACTGTCTGACTTATCTGGTAGTGGACTCAATCGGGGAACAATTGGGCGTAGGCTTCAGGTGCGTAGCGCCTCACCATATCCGAGGATAGCCCATTTTCGCGGCAGATCTCGGCGAAGAAATCCACGCTGGGGCGTTTGCGCCGCGCCTGCGTCTCCACATCCAATTCCCACAGTCCAAAGCGTTGTGTCCAGCCGCGCTCCCACTCGAAGTTATCCACCAGCGACCAGTGGAAATACCCCTTCACCGGCCAGTTGAAATTCACTGCCCGCCAGGTCTGGTGGATATGCTGGGCCAGGTAACGCGGGCGCAGGAGGTCTTTTGAGTCTTCGATACCGTTCTCTGTGACGATGATCGGCACCCTGAATTGCAGCCCCCATTTAAGCGCTTCAAACATCCCTTCCGGCTCGTTCGCCATGTGCCCCGTTTCGCTGATCTCTACCCCCTGCCGGAAATGCCGGGTGCTGAAAACCTCGCCAGGATGCAGCAGGTTGAAAGACACATATTCCCGGCTGTAGTAATTGATCCCAATATAATCCTGGGTTCCCTTGGCTTGCGGGATGCGCTTTCTGCCCAGCGGTGAGCGCAAGATCCCATCCTGTACCGCCCGAGCAAACAAATCGTTGAAATTACTGATCTGGAATTTGGCTGCCCAGCGGTCCAGCGGCAGCCACGCACGCGCAGGCAAGACTGAGCGATAATGGATCGCTGCCCCCACCCTTGCCTCAGGCTGTAAAGCATGGATCGCATGGTACGCAGCGGCGTGCGCCTTCACCTGGTTTTCCATCACCTGAAAAGATAACCGCAGGCTCTTCTTTCCGGGCGGGAAAAGGCCGACCAGGTACCCCATCGTCGTATACACATTTGGCTCGTTAATCGTGCACCACAAAGCCACGTAATCCTTCAATGCCTCCACCACCCGGCGCACGTACTGCTCGAAATGTGCCACTACCGCCTCATTCTCCCACCCGCCTTGCTCGCTCAGCCACAGCGGGTCGCTGAAATGGTGCAAGGTGACCATCGGCATCATGCCCAATTCCACCAATCCGCGAATCATCTCGATATAGCGGTCCAGCGCTTCCTCATCCCAGCGATCCGGGGCAGGTTGGATACGGCTCCACTCCACCGAGAGGCGGTGCGCATTCTGCCCGGTCTCAGCCGCCCGCTGGAAATCCTCGCGCCAGCGCCCATTCCACCAGTCACAGGCCAGCCCAGAGGTATGCCCATGCATGATTCGCCCCGGCTGCTGTTCCCAGGCATACCAGTTGTTGTTCGTATTTTTGCCCTCCACCTGGTGTGAAGCCGTAGCAGTTCCCCATAAAAAACCACGCGGGAAATGGAATGTCGCTTGTGCCATACAGTCTCCTTGATGCTCGATTTTCACAGAGTATACCACTTCCAAATGTGATCCCTCTACTCCCCAGAGAAGTCTTATGGTATGCTATAGAAGCCTGCGCCGGCTGCAAAGCCGCGCAAAAAGCCTCCCGCCAATGGAACACACCATCTACCTCGCAATGGGAACCAATCTCGGCGACCGGGCAGCCAATTTACATGCGGCCATGGTTGCACTACCGCCCGCTGTCCAGGTAAATGCCTGTTCCTCCACCTACGAAACAGAACCCTGGGGAATCACCGATCAACCCGTCTTTTACAACCTGGCGATCAAAGCCGCCACCGATCTATCTCCTGCCGCTTTGCTCGTTTACATCAAGAACATTGAGAAATCCCTCGGCCGCGTACCCTCCATGCGCTATGGTCCACGCCTCATCGATATCGATATCCTGTTCTATGATACCCTGATCCTCGATGCCACGCAAAACAACACCCCGCTACCGCTTATCCTCCCCCACCCCCGCCTGCATGAGCGTGCCTTTGTGCTCGCTCCCCTGGCAG
This sequence comes from Anaerolineales bacterium, assembly GCA_016932955.1. The sequence continues at coordinate 2,132 of JAFGBV010000217.1, forward strand.
AAATCGCCCCCAGCCTTCGCCACCCTATCTTGGGGCAGACGGTCGCAGAAATGCTTGTACATATCAGTTTAGAAGGGATTAGGCAGCTCAACCATGAAAACACTGATTAGAAACGGAACCCTCATCACCGCCTCAGAAACCTTCCAGGCAGATATCCTCATCGAAGATCAACAGATCAAAGCCATCGCATCCAGTTTCGCATCCCTAGAGCCAGGCATTGAAACCATCGATGCAGCCGGTAAGTACATTCTTCCGGGTGGCGTTGACCCCCACACCCACTTCAACCTGCCCATGTTTGGCACCGTCTCATCCGATGACCACTACACCGGTCACAAAGCCGCCGCTTTCGGTGGGACTACCACCGTGATCGATTTTGTCCCCCAGGAACACGACTCGCTGCAGGCCGATGTAGATGCCTGGCATGCCCGCGCCGATCACCTGGCAGCCATCGACTTCGGCTTCCACATGAACCTCACCCGCTTTAATCCGCGGATCGCCCCCCAAATCCCCGGCTTATTAGGCATGGGCATCAGCACCATCAAAGTGTTCACTGCTTACAACCAGCGCCTGCGCCTCCAGGATGGCGAGATCTTCCAGGCCATGCGTATTGCCAGTGAGCACGGCCTGCTCACCATGCTGCATGCCGAAAATGGCGACGTAATTGATCTGCTGATCGCCGAAGCCCTGGCAGCAGGGCATACCACCCCCGAATGGCATGCCCTCACCCGCCCCGCCTGGGGCGCTGTCGAAGCAGCCCTGCGCGGCGCCGCCCTCGCAGCACAGGCCAATGCTCGCCTTTACATAGTCCACATGAACGCTGCCGGTGAAGCTGATATGCTTCAATACGCACGCCAGCATGGGCTGCAGATCATGGGAGAGACCTGCCCCCAGTATCTCTTTTTCACTATTGACCACCTCCGGCGCCCCGATGGCGCAAAGTGGATTTGCTCCCCTCCCATGCGCCAGGCAGCCGACAACCAGCGCCTTTGGCAGGGATTGGCGGAGGGTACAATCCAGACCATCGGCACCGATCACTGCCCATTCTTCTTTAACGGCGCACAACCAATCCTATACGAAGGCAAGCAGGTTGCCATCCCTGGCAAAGAACTAGGCGAGCAAGATTTTACCAAAATCCCCAACGGCCTTCCCGGCGTAGGCGACCGCCTGCCTATCCTCTGGACCTATGGCGTGCGCGCTGGTCGCATTACCCCCAACCAGTTCGTTGCCCTCACCAGCAGCAACCCCGCCAGGATCTTTGGCCTTTATCCGCGCAAAGGCGCCCTCCTGCCCGGCGCTGACGCAGACCTGGTGATCTGGGATCCTGATCGCCATATCACATACGGAGTCCGCTACGCCCACCACCGTACAGATTACAACCTGTATGAAGGTTGGGAGCTTATCGGTTTCCCTGAGAAGGTATTCTTGCGCGGAACGCTCATCGTTGATGGTGATCGCTGGCTTGGGAAAGCGGGCGGTGGCTGTTATTTACACCGCCAGCCTGGGCTCATGGTCTGAAAGAACCTTGCAGTATGCTCATCCTCCTCGCCATCCTGATCCTGCTCCTCGCCCCTGCGGCAATGGCGATCCTCCATCTGGTCAGACCGCGCAGTGGCTACCAGTGGCTGATCGCTATTGTCACCGTTGCAGCAACCTTTCCCCTGGTCATGATTACCCGCTTCCGCCTCCCGCAGACCATTTCCCTCTTAGCCTGGCAGCCCGAAACCCTCCTCCCCTTATCTCCTACACTGCTGATTGATCAATTCTCATGGCCATTCATCCTGGTTTTGGTGACCAGTTCGCTCTCACTCCTGCTCACTTCAGTTGCTCGTCTGAGCCTGGAAACGCCGCAAGAGAATGATGACCAGAAAACACCCGCTCAGCTCTCAACGCATTGGCGCTCCTGGGCAGCCAATCTGGTTTTATACGGCTTAGGCTTAGTCACAGTGACTGCAGGCAATCCGCTTGCCCTGCTGATGGGATGGACTGCATTGGACCTCGCAGAATTATTCACCCTTCTGAGCATGCTGAACCACCCAGCTTCTCGCCAGCGCGCCCTCGTTACCTTCTCATCTCGTCTGGCAGGTATGGGCTTAATTCTCATTGCGGGCATTCTGGCCTGGTCGGAAGGCAGCAACCTGACCTTCGATGCCATTTCGCCCCGCGCCAGCCTCTTTCTCCTCCTGGCAGCAGGCCTACGTCTTGGCGTACTGCCCCCTGCAGGTCGTAATCTATACCTCCCATTCCAAAAAGAAATGCCCATACGCCGCGACCTGGGCACAGCCCTGCGCACCATTTCATGGAGCGCCAGCCTGGCTTTGCTCGTCCGCACAGCAGCAGTGATCGAACAAATTTCCCTCACCCCCTACCTGCTAGCCTTGGCTTCTCTGGCGGCTCTCATCGGTGCCTGGGGATGGTTTAGGGCAAGTGACGAGCTCAATGGCAGGCCATACTGGATCCTGGGCACTGCTTCCCTGGCCTTTACCGCCGCATTGCGCGCCCAACCACAGGCTTGTCTTGCGTGGGGTGTTACCAGCCTGCTCTCTGGCGGGTTGCTTTTTTCTTTTTGGCCGCGCCACCGTATTCTTCTCCCCCTGGCCCTGCTTGGCTTGCTGGGGCTGACCGCCATTCCATTCTCCCCAGCATGGAACGGTGCAGGCATTTTCCAGGTTACCACCAACCTTACCTCCAGCACTGGCTGGCTGGCGGCTATCCTGATCCTGCTCAGCTTGCTCATCTCCCAATCACTCCTGGTAGCCGGCTACCTGCGCCACACCTTCCGACCTCTACTGCCATCTGCCGCAGACGTTGCACCGATTGAACGCTGGGTCTGGCTGATCTACCCACTCGGTTTGGCGCTCTTTGTGATCGCCAACCTGGGAATTGGTTGGGATAACTTGCCGCAGGATCTCTCTGCCCTGCCGCTCACCACATGGATCGCAGGACTGGCTGCTTCCAGCCTGGCGCTTTTCATCTGGCAGGTTAGCCAGCGCCCCCGCCTGGTAACAGCGCTGGAATCATCTGTTTGGTGGGCTCGCCTGCTCGACCCCAACCGCACAGGTTTACCAGATTGGTTCTATCGTGTTCCGGCGGATATTTACCGCACCATCACGCGCTTGGTTAACTTAATGAGTAATACCCTTGAAGGAGAAGGCGGTATCCTTTGGACCTTCGTCTTATTAGCCCTGATTTTTACCTTCCTTCAGCGCTAAGATCCCCATGAATAATGTGCTCATCCTCACCCTCGCCGCATTACTGGTTACGATAACCTCCCTGATCTTGCTGGTCAGTCAGGACTGGCGCTGGGTCATAGCCACCCTGGCAATCCAATACCTGGGTGTGATGGTGCTGGTCTATTCCTTCTGGCCTCTGGAAATGGCCATTGCAAAAATGATCGCCGGGTGGATGGCAGGCGCCGTATTAGGCATGGCAGTCACCAGCACACCCAATTCCTGGCAGGAACAGGAGCGGCCATGGCCTTCAGGCCGCTTGTTCCGCTTACTCGCAGCCTCGTTGGTGATAATCACCTTCGCATCCTTCTACCGTCACGGGGAAAACTGGATCACCCCCATCTCTCCTCCCGCTTTGTGGGGAGGATTGATCCTGATCGGCATGGGCCTGCTGCACCTCGGCCTCACCACCCAGCCCTTACGTGTGGTGATTGGTTTGCTGACCGTGCTGTCCGGTTTTGAGATCCTGTATGCCGCCGTCGAGACCTCCTCCCTGGTTGCCGGTCTTCTTGCCGGTGTTCACCTTGGGTTAGCCCTAGTGGGTGCATATCTCATCATGGCCCCCGAGATGGAAGCGAACGCATGAGCGCGCCGTTGATCTGGATTGTTCTCCCTGCCGCCTTGGGAGTCGTACTGTACTTCTTGCGCCGCTGGTACCGTGCCACGGTGATCGCTGGCACCATCCTGGGATTAATCCTCGCTGGGATGGCCTGGGCTTTGCCAATCGAGCAGCTTGTCAACCTCGGTGCCTGGTCTTTCAAGGTAAGCAGCACCCTCAACATCCTGGGACGCCGCCTCCTGCTCACCGACTCTGAACGACCATTGCTCATCGCCACATACTCCCTCACCGCCTTCTGGTTCGCTGCCGCACACCTCGCTCGCGCAGGCCGCGCCTTTGTGCCAGTGGGCATGGTCATTGTAGCCCTGCTGGTTGCCGCCTCTGCAGTACAACCATTCCTCTATGCCGCTCTCTTCATCGAGCTCGCCGTCCTTGCCAGTGTTCCATTATTCCTTATCCCCGGAAGTAGCGCCAGGGGTGGCACGCAGCGCTTCATTACCCACCTCACCCTCGGCATGCCTTTCCTCCTGCTCGCCGGCTGGATGCTGGAAGGTGTGGAGGCCAGCCCCGGTGAGCTCACCCTCACCACCCGTGCCATGACCCTCCTCGCCTTTGGCTTTGCCCTTCTACTTGCCATTTTCCCCTTCCATTCCTGGATCCCCATGATCAGCCAGGAGGCGCATCCATATGCTGCAGCGTATGTTTTTCTGATGCTGCCCTGGATGGTATCACTTTTTGGGTTGGGATTCTTGGAGCGCTACGCATGGTTGCGCAACACACCTGCCCTCTATGACCTGCTACAGGTGGCAGGCGCTATCATGGTTCTCACGGGTGGGCTCCTGGCAGCCTTCCAGACGCGCCTGGGTCGCATGCTCGCTTATGCGGTTATGGTCGAGATCGGATTTTCTTTGCTGGCCATCAGCCTCCCAGATGGCTTGCCCCTCTACTTCGCCATGCTCCTTCCGCGTAGCTTGGCGCTGGGTATTTGGGCCCTGGCCTTATCCGCCATAATAAGGAAGAACATCGCCTTAGATTTCCAATCAGTGCAAGGGTTAGCCTACCAGATGCCATTTGCCGCAGGCAGCTTGGTCCTGGCAAACTTTACCATTGCCGGGTTACCCTTACTGGCAGGTTTTCCCCTGCGTTTAGCGCTGCTGAAGAATTTGGCTGGTCAGGTCGCCGGCCTGGAGAGCACAATCCCGCTTGCCATCCTGGCCTTATTAGGCAGTGTTGGCTTAATCGCCGGTGGGGTGCGCACCCTGTCTGTTCTGGTTATCCGCCCAGCGCCTTCTCCTGATGCAGATGCCCAAACCGCCCTCCAGCCCTCAGTAAGTTTGGATGAAAACAAAGGCCTGATCGTTTTCCTCCTTGTTGGCACAGCTATCCTCATCCTTGCCGGCCTCTTCCCCCAATGGTTTTTCCCTCTAATGGCCAATATCGCCCAGGCTTTTGATTTCTCAACTCTCATCCTCCCATAAATACCATTTTCGGTGTAACAACCAACTAACTGAGGAAACATGGAAGAGCAATTCATGCAGAAAGAGTGATGAATAACTATGGAATACAGATTATTCGGACGTACTGGCGTAAAAGTCTCCACCCTTTGCCTGGGAACCATGAACTTTGGCGGTGTCACCAATGAGAGCGATTCCGTGCGCATCATCCACGCCGCGCTGGATGCCGGAATCAACTTTGTGGATACTGCAAACATCTACAATGCTGGGCAAAGCGAGGTCGTTGTTGGTAAGGCTCTGCAGAACCGGCGCGAGCATGTGAATCTGGCGACCAAAGTGCATGGAAAGGTTGGAGAGGATGTCAATGCCGGCGGCAATTCGCGCCACCATATCCTCAAAGCCTGCGAGGATTCGCTCCGACGTTTGAACACCGACTACATTGACCTCTACCAGATTCACCGCCCTATGAGTGAGATTCCCGTGGATGAAACGCTGCGCGCACTGCATGATCTGGTCAGCGCCGGCAAAGTGCGTTACATTGGCTGCTCCACCCACCCCGCTTGGATGGTGATGGAGGCACTGGCTACTAGTGAGCACTATAATCTGGTGCGCTATGTCAGCGAACAGCCACCTTATAATCTGCTCGATCGCCGGATCGAAAACGAGCTGGTTCCCCTAGCGCAGCGCTATCAACTGGCTCTCATCCCCTGGGCCCCCCTGGCACAGGGCGTGCTCGCAGGCCGCTATCCCAAAGCCAATGACTTTCCGCTCGATTCGCGCGCCGTACGCCAGCCCGGTAGCATTTACGCACAGCGCGTAACCCCTGCTGGTATTGCTGCAGGCCAGCGCTTTACCGTCCTAGCCAATGAGGTAGGGAAGACACCCGGTCAGTTAGCCCTGGTATGGTGTAAAGATCAACCGGGGATTACCGCCCCGATTGTCGGCCCGCGTACACTCGACCAATTGAATGATCTTCTTCCAGTGTTGGAAATGAAGCTGAGCGAGGCGGAGCGCCAGGCGTGCGATGAAATCAACCCTCCTGGCGGTGTGATTGCAAACTTTCACAATACTGCCCCTTGGATGAAAACACCAATTCGTTGATAATCTTCCCAATCGCCCATGGTGCAGGCACAGCAACCCTTCCAGGCGATTATCTTTGAATCCAGATATGATCTACACCTAGTCGGGGAGATGGGTTTTACCCCATCACATCATGCTATAATCACATGCAAATCACCGGAGCTACTGCCCAATCCCCGGGCAGCGCTTCGCCTGGGCGTTGAAAGGCTACCCATAGGAGAACCACATGGATCTGGAACAATTAGGCAAACGCATTCAGTGGATCGAGGATGACCGGCGTAAAGAAAAGGATGCAATTTCCCTCCTCGAAAGCCGCCTCTTAGCTCTAGAAGGCAATATTGCTGCCGCGTCCCAGCAAGTCAAGGATCTGGCTGGAGAAGTCACCCGTCTCTCTGCCGTGGTAACTCGCATGGATCAATATGACCAAAACCTTCTCCAGTTGCGCATCGAAACCAAACGCATGGTGGAGGAATTAGATAAAGACATTAAAGCTCGCAGCGACGAAGCCGAGAAAGTCCGCCGCGTCGAGTTCAAATCCTTAGAATCTAGCCTGGCAGATACCCACAAGGAATTAGAATCCCTCCCTCGCCTCGAAAAAGGCCTCCAGGCGCGCATCGAAGAAGAGAATCGCACACGCCGCACCGTGGAAGAACTGCGGGTCAAGATTCAGGAAGTACGCACCGAGGAAGAAGAATATACACGCACATTCCGCCTGCTTGAGGACGGTCGCCGCCAGGATGCCAAGCGCATTGTTGATCTGCAAGGCGAAGTGAGCGCTCTGCGTAAGCTACTGGACAACCAGCGCGGGCAGACCGAAATCCATACCATCAACCTGAAAAAGCTCGATGCCCGCCTGAACGAATTAGTCGTCGTGGAGGCTGAGCGTCGGGATGCCATGGGTAAATTCCTGGATAAGCAAGCCCTCTCCCAGGTGGAACGAGATCGCATCTGGAAAGACTGGCAAACCCGCTTCACCACCATCGAACAACAGGCAGCGGATATCGAATCGCAGCTCCTCTCCCTGGACACCACCCATCGCGAAACCAAGCGCGCCCAATCCGCCCTCGAAGAGCTCAGCCAGCGTGTGGAGCGCCGCATCAGCGAGATCACCGAAATCCAGCGCCTCGCAGAAGATCGATTCCGCCAGGAATGGGTCACTTTTAAAGCCGACGATCAAAAGCGCTGGACGAATTACACCCTCACGCAGGAAGAGCAGCGTGGCGAGATCACCCGCCAGTTTGAAAAGATGATTGAGCAATCCACACACCTGGAAGATGATCTCCAGGAAGCCCGTGACCTGCTGGATCAAGCCAACGAATTGGCCGAAAAACGAATGCAATCCCTGCTGGCAGTTGTTCATGAATGGGTATCCTCCTACGAGCGCACGATTGGCCGCAGCCGCTAGCAGATTCCGATCCTTCACTAGCATCCGAAATCACCTCACCCAGGAGCATACCCCATGCGCGTGATTGGCACCGCCGGACACGTTGACCACGGCAAATCCACCCTGGTTCAAGCCCTCACTGGAATCCATCCCGATCGCCTGAAGGAAGAACGCGAGCGCGAGATGACCATCGATCTGGGCTTTGCCTGGCTCACCCTGCCGGGTGGTGAAGAGATCGGCATCGTCGATGTGCCTGGTCATCGCGATTTCATCGAAAACATGCTTTCCGGTATTGGCGGTATCGACGCTGCTTTGTTCGTCATCGCCGCGGACGAAGGCATCATGCCCCAAACCCGCGAACACCTCGCCATCCTCGACCTTCTCCAGATCAAAGGCGGTGTTATCGCTCTCACTAAAGTAGATCTCATTGATGATCCAGACTGGCTTGATCTTGTCGAGGAAGATGTACGCCAGGCAATGCAGAACACAGTCCTGGGCAATGCCGCCATTGTCCGCGTCTCTTCGCGCACGCGACAGGGCATCCCCCAATTGCTCCAATCACTCGAAGGTTGCCTTGCCGATCAGCCACACCGTCCCGATCTTGGTCGCCCGCGCTTGCCAGTCGATCGCGTCTTCACCATTGCTGGTTTTGGTACGGTGGTCACCGGCACGCTCAGTGATGGGCAGTTGAAGCTTGGAGAGGAAGTGATCATCTTACCCGCCGGCCTGCGCGGGCGTGTGCGTGGCTTGCAGACCCATAAGCATAAAGAAGAGCGCGCCTTGCCTGGGAGCCGCACCGCAGTCAATATCACTGGCATAGATGTCAACCAGGTACAACGTGGAGATGTGGTAACAATCCCAGGTGCATACCACCCCACCAGCCTACTCGATGTGCAGTTTCGCATCCTCCCAGATGCTCAGCAACCCCTCGAGCACAACACAGAAGTGAAATTCTTTATCGGCGCCGCTGAAGTGCTCGCCCGCACCCGCCTGCTAGGCGCAGAAACCCTCCCCCCCGGCGAGCATGGTTGGCTGCAGCTACAATTAAATGAGCCGGTTGTAGCAATGCGCGGTGACCGTTACATCATACGCCGCCCCTCCCCCGGCGAGACCCTCGGCGGGGGGATTATCGTCGACCCTCAGCCCCGTAAGCGGCACAAACGTTTCTCTGCCGATGTGATCCAGCGCCTGGAAACCCTCAGCCAGGGTACCCCTGCCGAGGTACTGCTCCAGGCAATGCTGGCCCTTGGTGTTGCCCCCCTCCAGGATGTCATTAAACGGTCCAATCTGGATACATCAACCGCACAGCAAGCCATCTCTGAGCTCATGCAGAGCGGGATTATCCTGCCTCTCGAAGGAGGTCAAACCCCCACCCTCCCATCCCCTCAGACTCTCATCAGCAGCAAAGGCTATTGGGAAGAGCTTGCCAGCCGTGCGGTCCAGGAGGTGCAGGATTATCACAAAGCCCATCCACTGCGCCAGGGAATGCCACGCGAGGAATTAAAAAGCCGCCTGCGGTTTACAGCGACACCTCAGGGATCACGCATCTTCAGCCTAAGCCTTAATCGCCTCGTCACCGAAAAAGCCCTCGTCGATAAAGGTGTCATCCTCTCCCACCCAGATCACAGCATCCGTTTTAATCCCCAACAACAGCGCATCGTAGACGAGCTTCTAAAACGCTTTGCCGCTGCTCCCTATGCCCCGCCACCCGTCAAAGAATGCCTCACTGCCCTGGGAGACGAGTTATACAACGCGCTCATCGAGATGGGGGTATTGGTGCCCATCCCGCCAGACGTGGTATTTCGGCAGCAGGATTACGAGCACATGCTTCAGGAGATACGTAGCTTGATTCAGAAATACGGCTCGGTCACCGCAGCGCAGGTGCGCGACCATTTCAACACCAGCCGTCGCTATGTTCTGGCATTGCTTGAACATCTCGATGCCCAGGGAATCACCCTGCGCGAGGGCGATCTACGCCGCCTGAAATAATCCTCAGAAATCTGATTCTGCTCACCCCCCTAAGTACAGCAAGTTTACTCGCCATCTCCCTCTTCCAGGGCTAAACGTTTATACAACCGCTCACGCACATCTGCAGGCACAGCCTCTGGCGTAGAAACCGTGTGGTAGAGATAAACCGTCTTGCGTAATGTATCCACCACGATCCGGCAGTTCTCACACTCCGCCAGGTGTTTTTCCAATTCCGCGCACAAGATACCGCCAAGCGTCCCATCCACATAGTCCGAAAGCGCTCCTAGTAAATCTCGGCAGTGTTCATGCTCACCCATTTGCGCCTACCTTCTTAATCATCCCCTGTGCCACAACTCGATCACCATAATACCGCGAAAGCTCCTCCCGCAAGCGCATGCGGGCACGAGAAAGCCTCGTTTTAACAGCTGTCTCGCTCAAGCCCAAAACGTCCGCTGTCTCCAGCGTAGAAAGATCCTCAATATCGCGCAGCAAGAACACCACCCGCAGGCTATGGGGTAGCTTGTCCACAGCCAAGTCCAGCATTGAACGCGCCTCGGCAGTCAGCAATTCATCTTCCGGCAAGCAGCACCAATCCACAACTTGCAGCGGCTCCTGCTCGCTCTCTTCACCTTCGGTAGGCTCCTCAATCGATAGCACATCTGTCCGCCTGCGGCGCAGGAGCATCAACGCCTCATTCGTTGCAATCCGGAACAGCCAGGTGGATAACTTTGAGCGCCCATCAAAGCTCTTCAGGTGTTTGTATGCCTTCAAATAGGTCTCCTGCAGCACATCCTCTGCATCCTGGGGCTGGTCGAGCATCTTAAGCGCAAGCCGGTAGATATTGGCTGAATAGGTATCTACCAGGCGTGAGAACTCAGCCCGATCGCCAGCCTGCAACGCTTCTAGCGAGAACCCTTCAGCCGCAACATAATCCTTTCTGGTATTCCAGCCTTCTATAATCATTAGATGCATTCTCTCATCATAAGTTACTCAATCCTACCCCAAAACCGGGTTGCTAATATTGCCAGGATACAGTAAAGTATAACCGATGTCTCACTATCTCTCCAATCCCTATATTGCATTGTCCCTCCATCCCGAGAAATCCTGTTGGGATATCACACCTGCCTTCTCAGCGCGCCAGTCCCCAGCGCCATCGATCACCAATGCCCGGATTAGCCTCCGCTTTCATAAAGACCTCGCCCGCAGTGCCGCCCTGAACCAATGGCACACCTTTCAGGTTAGCGAAACACAAACGATCTCCTCACCCCACGGCCCATTGCAACAAATTGATCTTCACATCGGGCCAGATACGCACCTGCTATCTTACCGTATATCTTTTGCCCTCCCAGTCGATTTGCCCCTTCTGTTATGGCGCATCAAGATCAAAAACCAGGGACCTTCCCCTGTTTTCCTCGACCAGATAGAGCTCCTTAACATCGGTTTTGTTCACCTGGACCCCACATCCTTGAATTCTACTCCTCGCGAAGCTTACAAACATACTGGCAAGCGGGGCATGATCCGCTTCCCAGATTCGCACCCAGATAGACTGCACAAAGAGAAAGACATTGCCTTCTTCTCCAATGGCTGGCAGTCATGGAGTTATACCGGCGTATATTCAACACACGAAAAATACCGTATCACCCGCCTCCGTTCAATAGCAGGGCCGATGTGGTATAACGCCGGAACTCCCCAACCTCGTCGCGCAGGCACCTTCGCTAGTGATTTCTTTGGCATATTGGGCGACCGCACCACACGCAGCGCCGTGCTGCTTGGTTTCCTCTCTCAAAAAGAGCATTTCGGCTCACTGGAAGCCTATCTGGATCCTTTCGACCCCGCCCTAAGGTTGTGGGCCAATGGCGATGGTGTGCGCCTGGATCCTGGCGCACAGATTGCCAGCGATTGGGCTTGCCTCTCTTACTTGAACCTAGATGATACTGCCCCTATCACACCCTACCTGCAAGCTGTCGCCCGTGAGAATAATGTCACTGCTGATACCCTTTCCGACACCATTCCCGCCGGTTGGTGTTCTTGGTATCACTTCTTTCAGCAAGTCGGTGCCGAAGACATCACCCATAACCTGGAGGCTGCCCAGTCATTCGGCGAGAGTCTGCCATTATCTTTAATCCAGATCGATGACGGATTTCAATCTCAGGTGGGTGATTGGTTTAAGTTTTCCCCGCGTTTCCCCAACGGCGTAGCACCGTTGGCTGCCGAGATTCGCCAGGCTGGCTTCACCCCTGGCTTGTGGCTTGCCCCCTTCATCGTCCATCGCAAATCCCACCTTTACCGTACCCACCCCGAATGGCTGCTGCGTAACCGCCTGGGCAGACCAGTCAATGCAGGCTTCATCTGGGATACTTTCACCACCGCCCTCGATCTCACCCGCCCAGAAGCATTGGATTACGCTGCTCAGGCTGTCCAAACCGCTGCCCAGAGTTGGGGGTTTAAATTCTTAAAATTAGATTTCCTATATGCAGCCGCCCTCAAAGGGCGCTATCACGATCTTACGCGCACGCGCGCACAGGTCATGCGCCTGGGGCTGGAAGCACTGCGCCAGGCTGCCGGGCCTGAAACCTTCTTGCTTGGGTGTGGCTGCCCCATTGGATCAGCCATCGGCTTGGTGCAGGCGATGCGCATTGGAGCAGATGTAGCCCCCAACTGGCACCCACAGTGGCATGGTATTACCTTCCCCTTCAAATCTGAAACCGGCATGCCCTCCGTACGTTTCGCCATCCAAAACGCCCTCACCCGCCTGCCCATGAACGGGCAATGGTGGGTCAATGACCCCGACTGCCTGCTCTTGCGTCCAGAAACCAACCTCACCATCGACGAAGTATACTCCCTGGCAACTGTCATCGCCCTTAGTGGTGGCTCGCTGCTCCTCTCCGATCATCTGCCATCCCTTCCTAAGGAACGCCTAGAGATAGCGCAAGCCATGCTGCCTCTGATTGGTAAAGCTGCTCGTGCCCCTGATTGGTTCGACAGCCCAACGCCCACTTACCTTCTCCTCCCCTTGGAGGGCGCTGCGGGTCACTGGTCCCTGTTGGCTGTCTTCAACTGGGATGACCGGCCGCGTGATCGGGCTCTGCCGCTGGAACAACTTTTTCTCCCTGCTGCCTTCGGGTACATCGCCAGGGAATTCTGGAGCGGCTGTCTGGAATACATCCAGCATAGCCCATTCACCCTCAAAGATATTCCCCCTCATGGGGTACGGCTATTCGCCCTTCGCCAGTATAATCCCTCTACAGCCCAGTACCTGGGTAGCAGCCTTCACATTTCCCAGGGACTTGAAGTACAAGATTGGCTGCTGGATTCCAAGCAGTTACGCTTCAGCCTGACGCGCCCCGGGGCAACCCAGGGGCAGGTGATTTTGTCCCTGCCACACCCCCCAACCAGCGTGTTGCTCGATCACCTGCCCATTGACTGGCGCCCGGCAGGTATCAAAACTATATATCAGATTCCGTTGTCTTTCTCTCGATGCGCACAAATGGAAATCACCTGGTGAATGTTACCACTACCTGCAAGAACAAGAAAGTGAGAGGAATGCCATGTACCGATCGCGTTTGCTAATACTCTGTTTTTTCTCTCTATTACTAGCAGGGCTTTCCTGCAACATGCCAGAAGCTGTCAGCGAGCCTCCGCCAACGCCGTTGCCACCCGCCATTATCCCCTCGCCCACTCCTCCAACCGATATCCCAACCAGCCCTCCAATAATGCCTACCGATACTGCCATTCCAAGCCCTACACAACCCCCGCCAACCGAAACAACCTCGCCCACCCTGGTAGTGGAAACCATCCCATCGCCCACTGTGGAACCCCCAAGCCCCTATCTCCCTAACGGCTTCCTGGTTGACACTCATGACGGCATCGGCCTCACCTTTTTCAATTTCCAGGGCAATCCCATTGCTGAGCTGGATACACCAGGGGTTTTCTCCAATGAAATTCTATACGGCATTCACATCGCTGGTCCCATGAACGATGCGAATAACCTTCCACCTGTAGTGTACTTTACCTATGACAATGGCGGAGCCTTATTAATCAGCGAAAATGGCATCGTTGACTCTCTCTTAGGCGTACCCAATTTCCTTGGCTTGGTTGGCGCGCCTGCACAACCAATCCTGGCATTCAGTATTGTTGAATACCAAAATGATGGCTTGTTGAACCGCATGTTCATAGGAAAGCTCGACGAGCTGATCGACGCCGCACCGGTGTTGGATTTCAACGACCCGGCATCCTGGGCTGTGCTTCCGTTGGCTGTCGTTACCGACAAGGGAGAACCCGTTGGAATATGGTATACCACTCGAGCCTATGGCATCGGCGGTGATATCATTTTTGAGCCTCGACAGACCCTCAGCTACTTGAACCTGAGCAATGGTGCCAAACTCACTTACTTTGGAACCACCATCAATCCCTGTAACCTCTCCCCTGATCTCACCCTGGTCGCTTACACCCCTGGTTTATCAGGGCCAATCACCATCGATTCACTAAACGACAGTACAGACCCTGTCACCATCCCGCTGCTTTCAGACAGCGACCGCGGGGCGGGCGATGCTGTATTCTCACCTGATAACGCTTTCATCGCCTGGAAAGAAGGCAGTGGCTTCCTGATGGCTGACATGCCCGACTTTCACGCCACCATCCGCATCGCCCATATTGATGGTAACATCATTGCTGAAATTCCAGAATCTGCCATCTCCAGTGCTGCCGGGGATACGGTCTCATGGGTTATACCAGTCGGCTGGCTCGATAATGAAACCCTCATCCTTGAAGTACGCATCGGCAGTTGGGAAAACATATCTCTGATGAAAGTAAACTTCGATGGCACTGGCCTGGCTTACCTGGCACCAGGCGCTTTCGCTGGATTCACCTACCCATAGAGACCACCCATGCTCAAACCATTCTTCTCACCCCAAGGCGTTGCTGTGATTGGCGCCTCCCAGGATCCCACCAAGCTGGGGTATGGATTAGCCCGCAACATCGTGCAAAGCAACTATCATGGTGCGGTTCACTTTGTCAACCCGAAGGAGGGTCGGCTGTTGGGGCAGACCATCTATCCCAGCATCCTGCAAGTGCCTGACCCCGTTGACCTGGCTATCATCCTGATCCCCGCGCCTGGCATCCCGCAGGCATTGCGCGAATGCGCCCAGCGCGGCATTACCGCAGCCATCATAGCATCTGGTGGTTTCCGCGAGACTGGCGAAGAAGGCGCACGCCGCGAGGCCGAGATCGTCCAGATTGCCCAACAGCACCAGATGCGTCTCCTCGGCCCAAACTGCATTGGCCTGTTGGATACTCACCTTCCGATTGATGCTACCTTCCTTCCCCCGCCAGGACCTCTTCCTGGCGATGTGGCCTTCGTCTCCCATTCCGGGGCTATTTGCGCCGCCGTCATCGATTGGGCGCGAGGACAGGGCTTTGGTCTTTCGCGCCTGGTCAGCCTGGGCAACCAGGCCGACATAACCGAGACCGAGTTGCTCATGCCCATGGCTGCCGACCCCTACACAAAAGTCATCACCCTATACCTGGAAGGAATCAGCAACGGGCGGAAATTCATCGAGCAAGCCCAACAGGTTACCCCGCGCAAGCCAATCATCGCCCTCAAAGTGGGTCGTTACGCCGCCGGGCAGCGAGCAGCAGCCTCGCATACGGGCGCCCTGGCTGGACAAGAGAATGCTTTCAATGCCGCCTTCCGTCGGGCAGGTGTGATCCGGGCTGATACCAGCGAGGAGCTCTTCGATTGGGCACGCGCCTTGGCATGGTGCCCTCCCCCTAAAGGCCGTGCCATTGCTGTACTGACCAACGCTGGTGGCCCCGGCGTAACCGCTGCCGACGCCCTGGAAGCTAACGGCATGCAACTGGCCGAATTGCAACCCACCACACGCACATCCCTGGCAAGTCATCTGCCCCATGCAGCCAGCCTGCATAATCCCATCGATATGCTTGCCTCCGCCACCCCAGAACAGTACGCCGCCTGCCTGGAAATTCTCCTCAACGATGAAGGCGTGGCTGGAGTCCTGGTCATCTTTCCTCCCCCTCCCATGTACACAGCTGGCGCCGTCGCCAAAGCGATTATTCCCATCATCCACAACGCCGAAAAACCCGTCACGGTTGCCCTGATGGGAGAAAAGCTGATCCAAGAAGCCGTCGAACACTTCCGCGCTGCGCATGTCGTCGAGTATCGCTTCCCAGAGCGCGCCGCTTCTGCTCTTGCCATCTTGGCCCAGCGCGCTGAATTTCTCGCTCGCGCCAATGCCCAGGCCTTCCCTCCCATTTCCTGCAACAAAGAAACCGTTCAATCGATCCTGCAAACAGTCCTTCCCGGATTCCTGGACGGCGAGAAGACCAACCGCATCCTGCAGGCCTATGGAATCCCAGTCACGGCTGAGCGACTGGCACAAAACGCCCAGCAGGCTGTGGAGTTTGCCCTGGAATACGGTGTTCCGGTTGCACTGAAAGTGTCGTCACCTGACGTGGTGCATAAATCTGATGTCGGAGGCGTGCTCCTCAACCTGGAGAACGCAGAAGCTGTTAAAAATGGCTACGATACTGTCCTGAGCAATATATTGAAGGCGCACCCAACAGCCAAGATCCGCGGAGTGACCGTGCAACCAATGCTTTCCACAGGCCAGGAGGTGATCTTAGGAGTTGTGCAAGATGCCCAATTTGGTCCGCTGGTAATGTTTGGTTCTGGTGGTGTAGAAGTGGAAGGGCTAAAGGACGTGAGTTTTGCACTGGCTCCCCTCACACCGCCCGAAGCCGAGTTCATGCTTTCCACCACTTGGGCAGGTAAGAAGCTCAATGGTTTTCGCGGCCAACCGCCTGCTGACCGCCAAGCACTGCTCGATGTAATGGTGCGCCTGGCGCAGTTAGCCAGTGATTTTCCCGACATCACTGAGGTGGAAATCAACCCCCTGCGTGTGCTCCCCGCTGGGCAAGGCGCCTTTGCCCTCGATGCACGCATGCGTTTTTCTGGCTAATAACCCTGACCTAGCGCAGCGTAAAAACGCCCTCTACCACGCAAATCAACTGTGCTAATCCCTGGCGCAATGGGCTGGTAAAGATATACTCATCCTTAGTATGTGCTTTGCCGCCCAAGGTCAAACCCAGACAGATAGCAGGTAATCCGCGACTCAATGGGATATTCGCATCCGTTGAGCCAATATTCATCCGCGCAGCCACTCTCTGCTCTTCCAAGCATCGTGAAGCCAGTAAGGCTAATGGGTGGCTTTGCTCGATCATCCCTGCCGGGCGTTGCCCAATGACCGAAGCATCCACGCGCACAGGATCATCATCCAGGCGATTGGCCGAGGCAACAATTGCCTCTACCTGCTGGCACATCTCCAACAGCACCTTTGGATCTTCAGAACGCAAATCCAGTTCCAATTGCGCCTGGGCAGCAATGGTATTGATCGAAGTTCCCCCACTGATAACACCCACATTGAGCGATGACCGTGGCTGCACAGGTATTGGCACCCGGTTGAGCTGCACCACCATTTCTGCCAGTTCGTGGATTGCCGAAGGTTTACCAAAATCCACCCATGAATGTCCCCCTGCTGTGTTGATTGTGATCCGGTACCGCCTCACCCCCAGCCCGCGGTGATAAATCTGCCCCAGAGACATCCCCTCCACAACCACATATGCCAGGGGTGTCTCGCCAAACCGATCGACCACGGCTTTCATCCCTTTCAGATCACCCAACCCTTCCTCGCCAACATTCGCAACCAGCCATATATCCCCTGGTAGGCGCTTCTCCTGCTGTTGCAAAGCCCACAGCAAGCCAAATAACCCCGCCACACCGAGGGAATTGTCGCCAATTCCCGGACCAGCAATGCGGTCTCCCACGCGCTTCACCGTCAGATCAGTATCGATTGGGAAAACCGTATCCAGATGAGCCGAGACGATCACCGGTGCAGCCTCGCCCGTTCCCAGAATGCGCGCATATACATTTCCCACCTCATCCACAGAGGCATCCGCCAGCCCCTGCTCCGCAAATTGCTGTGCAATAAATGACCCCCGCGCCGCCTCCGCAAAGGTAGGCGCAGGGATCTGCTGAATACGAACTGCCATCTCCAGCACCCTGTCACATATACTCTTTAATGGGACTTTCGGTGCCCTCCTGCCCGCACCCCGGCCATGGTATGTCCTAACCCGATCAGCCATCAGATCTTCCTCACTGCCTCCCGCAACGCCTCCAACCGTGCCTGCGCCAGTCCGGGCAATGCATCCAGCGCATAAAATGAGCCGCTTCCCTCCACTACCAGCGAAGCAGAAGCGCTGCCGTGCAACACTGCCTGCAAGGGATCATATGTGCGGCGGTATCCCGCCAAGAAACCTCCGCAGAAAGCATCCCCCGCGCCGCTCCGGTCTATCACGCGCGCGGGGTAAGCAGAGATTTCCCACCGCGCCCGTCCTTCCGCGTCATAAAGATACTGCCCGCGTTCTCCGCGCTTCACTACGACAAACCCACACCCGTACCCCCCAAGGGTCTCCATCATCTGCCAGATCTCCGTGCTTCTCCCCTGGAATAAAGCCCGCAACTCCCTTTCCGAAGTCAGAAAAGCAGTCAACCCCGTAAGCAAAGCTGGCATATCATCCCAGAAAGTAGGCGACATCGTGCCTGCAGACGCGTCCAATGTGATTGTGGTATACCCCGCCTGGCGCATCACGGCTGGAAAGAGTGTATGCGTGAGGTAATCCAACGGGCACAAGTGCGCCGCGTTCGCCATCAAGTAATCCTCTGGCAGGTCACCTTGCCGCAAAGACAGAGCAGATAATTGGGAACGGCTGTCCAGGCGGTTCCCTGGAGCGCGGTAACCTAACAGCGATTTTGGAAAAGTTAATCCAACGCGCGCATAATGCCCCATAGGATCTTCCGCTACGCGCGTATTGCGGTCTATGTAGGTGTAAAAATTACGCAGATCCAGTGCTTCCGGTAGTCTCTTCACCCCGCACACATCCAGCCCGCGACGTGAGAATTGCTCCAGCCATTCCTCTGGATAATCCACCCCCACCCGCGCCAAAATACCCGGCGACGGGTCCGGCTCCCATATCGCCAGACCCACTGCGGCATACAACGCATTACCCCCTGGTACATCCTCTAAGGTGCGCCCGTTTGGGAGAATCACATAATCCCGCGTGAGCCGCCCAGCAATCACAAAGCGCGGAGTGGTTTTCCCCTCACTCATCGGCTATCGGTCCGCTGTAATATGGCTTGCAGCATCCGAACAGGTACAGGCAGTAATAATTTGATTGCCGCGCCGTAGCGTTCCCTGATAAGCATCTGCTCCATTCTCTGCCACCCACCCACCCAAGTTAAACGCCAGCGTCCCATCGGCTAGCATCCATTCCCCATTATACTTTCGCGCAATGTGGATATGTGTGCCGGTAGCCCGTCCGCCCTCGCAAGAAGGGTGACCAATCGGGTCGCCGGTTTGTAGCGCCGTCCCCACCGGCACGCGCCCCTCACTGGCAACATGAAAATAAAACACCACCCATCCGGTGCGCTCATCGCCATCTCCATCCAAGTCTAGCACCACTGTTGCTGTTTCCGAGCGCGCTACCACCCCCGCTGCCACCGCCGTCGCCCATTCTGTCGTCGGCGTGCAACCCCCGCTGGAGCTGCCTGGGGCAAAATCCAGCGCTGCAAAGGGTGCTCCCTGACCCCAGGCTGTGTGGGGGCCGCCCGTATATGCCCACACCAGCTCCCCCGTAAACGGCAGCGCCATAGATGGCTGCTCTAGGCTGCCAGGAATGTGGGCAAAGGAGGTTTCGCCGCCATCCAACCATGGGTCGCCAAATAATTTGCTATATACAGCCGCAAAACCCTGCGCACTGATTGCCAACCTGTATAGATCTCCTTCGTAAAGGTTCAGGAAATAGTTCTGCAATGCCACAGTCGCCGCATTTTGCCACGGGTCAGGCCTTTCGATGCGCCCATCTGTATGCTCATATGAGAGCAAGTCGCCAATACGCCACCCATAATAGCCATTATTGAGCAGGTTAGCCGCCCAATTTAGTTGAAGATACAACCCGGGGCGCCGCCAATCTGGGTTTCCCATCATATAGGTCTGTAAATTCTCATCTAACACAGGGTCTGACAGCGCTCCTGCCTGGTACTCCAGCATAGCCAGCAGCAAGCGTGGGCTCACGCTGTAATTCAACGCAATGTAATCCACGATCTCTGCCCCGCTGCGATTATCTCCAAAGGCATATTCCTTGTAACCATTTAACCAACCCGGCTGCTCGGATACATAAGCCGCCACATCAAAACCCACCTGTGCCGGGCCATTGACAAACAACCCATCTGGAATGATCCGGTACTGGGTTCCCCAAAATGGGGTATAGTAAACGGGGATCTGCATCGGCATCCCCGGTGGCATTGTCGTTGCACTGGCAGGGATGAACGGGTTTGCAGCCAGGATCTCTTCCACAGTCGTATTGAAATGTGCTGCCAGCCCAGGCAGTGTATCCCCTGCCTGGGCTATATAATCCACCAGTTCACCAGGTGCATACACTGGGCGGGTTGGGTCCGGGGTAAGCACAACTGCCTCTGTTGGCGAGGCTTGTTCAGCCTCAAGAGTAACCGGTGAAGCATATATATCTTGCCCCTGGCATCCAAATAAAAGGGTAGTTGCCAGGATCGTCACCGCTATCATCATTCGATACTGGCAAAACATCTGGCGATGATCAACCACCGCTTACGGCTCCTCGCGCTCCCGCAAAATCAAAGACTCGCTTGCTCCATACACGCTGGCGTAGATCGTATCACTGCCGCGCGTCATCGTGCCCTCGTAAGGCTCGGCTCCAGCATGCGCTCGCCATCCGCTCAACACAAAAGGCAAAGGCCCATCCGCTGCAATCCACTCCCCGTTGTACTTGCGTGCAATGTGCACGTGTGTTCCGGTTGCATGCCCGCCTTCACAAGAAGGGTGCCCCAGGTAATCACTTGTCTCCACCCAATCACCCAACCGCACACGCGGGTTGGAAATATGCAAATACAGCAGCACCCAACCCGTCTGCTCCAGGCCATCACCGTCCATATCCTGGACAATCAATCCCGGACCGGTGCGCACGATCAAGCCCGGCGCCATTGCCACCACCCAGGCATCACTCTTCGCGCAACCCGATTCCGTAGAACCGGGGGCAAAATCAATCGCTGCCCGCGCCCCATCTTGCTCCCAGGCCCCATGTGGTCCACCGGTGTAAGACCAGTATTGCCCGATCAAGAACGGTAGAATCAGTGTGGGTTGGGTAAGGTCCGGCGGATAAAGCGGCTCTACATCTCTCGCCCGCACCCATGGGTTGCCAAACATTCGCTCATAAAGCGCTGGTATACCCTGCGTAGCCTCCACCGCAGCCACCCAGCCAGGCGTGTCATATATCTGCGCCAGGTAATATTGCAATGCCACCGTCCCTGCGTTCAGATCTGGCGCCAGACGGGCTGTCACCCCGTCCGAGAATTGGATATCCGTCAGCAAGCCCTCCCTCCAGCCATAATACCCCACCGAGAGATGATTGACCACCCAGGCCAATTGCGTATATAGGTTATCGTAATCCAGGCCTACCTTGCCCAGTGGATACTTCTCCTGTTGCGAATTCTCCGGCTGTCCATACACCCAATGACTCTGGTACTCCAGCAAAGCAAGGAGTAAGCGCGGGCTGATCGAATTCTCGGTAGCCACCCGCTCAACGATCTTTGCCCCACTCGTCCACTGAGTGGAGTTCAGCCATTGGCGATATTCGCTCAGATAACCGCCCGCCTGATTGACAAAGGCCTCAACATTAAAATCAATTGCTGAAGGCGAGAAGATCACCTCGCTATCTGGCAGAATCTTCTGGGCTGAGGTCGTGTTAGCAAGGCGGTGCGGAATGATCAAAAGCACATCCGGCGAGAGCAACGCCGTGGTCGGCAGCGGCTGGGGAGAAGTGATCTCAGAAGGGTCCACTCCAAAGCGCGTTGCCACCACCGGCAGCGTATCACCCGCCTGTGTGTAATATAAGAGCGGCACCGAATCCGGCGGAGGCCCTCCCTCGCCCAGAGTTGGAAGCGTGGGAGTGGGTACAACCGATAGCAGAGCCACATCCCCTTCTTGAGGAAGCTCAGGCACAGGGGTAGCTTCACCAGACGAGTCTGGCACCGGTTGAGAGTTTGTATAACTGTTCGGAGCCATGAAATACGGCCCCCCCTGCCCGGTAACACCCACCGAACAGGCCAAACTGTTGGACACCAGCAGCGCCAGAATTAATGCCAATATCATGGGCGACCGCGACCGACGATCACCGCCAGTTCTAACGCCGGATCGAATTTTCAGGATAAAAACCTTCCCAGGCTTCAACCGTCTCATCCTCTCTGATCAATAAACCATCATACTCAGTGCCCAACCCGCGCGTAATCCATCCATCTAGCACAAAAGGCGTCTCCTGGTCAGCCGGGATCCACTCTCCATTATAACGCCGCGCCAGGTGCACATGCGTACCGGAGGATACCCCACCCTCGCAGGAAGGATGCCCGATGCGCTCCCCTGCCCGCACAAACTGTCCCACCTCCACCCGGCCGCGGCTCTCAATGTGCATGTAGAGCACGCTCCAGCCAGTCTGCTCCACGCCATCTCCATCCAAATCCTGCACCACTGCCCCCTGGCCCGTGCGCACGATCAAACCGTCTGCTACAGCAACCACCCAAGCCTCGCTCTGGACACATCCCAGCGCCTCACCACCTGGCGCAAAATCGATCGCTGCCCAAGCCGAGCCATCTCCCCAGCCTCCATGCGGGCCGCCCGTGAATGCCCATTCCACCCCAGGTTCAAAAGGGAGCTGCATCGGTGGCTGGTAAAGCGTAGGCGGCAGCAATGGTTCTACCGCCAGGTCAAAAGGATAGCCAAACATGCTCGCATATGTGGCAAACAACCCTCCATCCGTCACTGCTGCTTCCCAGCCCTGGCGGGTGTATAACAACGAAAACATCTGCTGCACCCCTGCAGTGCCGGCATTGATGGTTGGATCAATAGGCACCACCGACCCATCCAGAAGGATCCACGCATTCACCCCCTCCACCCGCCACAGGTAATAACCGCGGTTCAGGTTGTTCGCAGCCCAGGCCAATTGCAGGTATAAACCCTCCCGCCAATCCTCATAGACTCCCATCGGGTATTTGAGCGTATTCTCATTTGGGTTTGCTGAGCTCACCCAGCCAGACTGATATTCAAGAACAGCCAGCAGCAGGCGCGGATTGACCGAAAAGTCTGTAGCCACTCGCTGTAAAATCTGCGCCCCGTTCAACCTTTTGCCATCCACTTCTTCTTCATAATGGGCGAGATAACCGCCTATTTCTTGAACGAAAGCCGCTGTGTCAAAATCTACGCTCAGTGGCCCATAAACCAGCTCAGAATCAGGGATTATTTTAAACGCTGGCCCGATCGTGTCCGGAGAAGGCGGCGGTATGCTCAGCACCTGCCCCACATCCAGCAGGTTCGGGTTGACCAGCTCGTTGGCCTCGATCAGGGCATCCAGGCTGATGCCATAACGCTGCGCAATCTTCCCCAAGGTATCCCCAGCCTGGACTATGTACTCCTCAGGCTCGGTGCGCATGGACGGAAGATCGTGCGGGGCGTCAGGTGTGGGGGTGTAGATCGGCGCGCCCGGATCGCGCACCACAGGAAGATACACAGTCGAATAGGTCGGCACAGCGGTTTCCGGAGGAATCAGCGTAGGATTAGAAGCGCTCCACGGCGCTACCGGCGAAGCACTAGGGCGCTGGCATGCCAGGATCGCCAGCACAAGCGCAAGCGCCACCCAAGCAAGGTGGAAATATGTCTGAACGGGCGTCTTCTGCATTTGCATTTGCTTCCACACGAGAATTCTACACAGTTCGATTCTTCAAGTCAACAGAGAAGGGCACGAATTCAGATAAGAATACATTCATTTACACCTGAGCATGCAAGGTCTGTGCCAATCAGAGATCGCCGCCATATGCCACGTGGGTGAGTGAGACTGTATGCGCCATATCAACGATCTTGGTGGTTTTGAGTTCACACAATCATGGTAGACTTACAGAATGCCCTATCCCATCCTTGAATATGATCCAACCCCTGAAGCATTTATTGAACCATCCAAGGTGGTTCGCCCGCGCGACATGCCCGAGCATTGCGTGATCTGCTTCTTTGGCGATGTGATCAGCGATGTTGTGGAGCAATACAACGGCAAGGTGCTGGTGGAGAATCGCTGGGAGGATGGGCCTCACCCAATCTATGAGATCACCTATCATGGGCAGCGGCTGGCGATCTATCATCCCGGCATTGGGGCGGCGCTTGCTGCCAGCCTGCTCGAAGAAACCATCGCCTTTGGCTGCCGTAAGTTCATTGCCTGCGGCGGTTGCGGCGTGTTGGCAAAAAATGTCGCTGCTGGAGGGCTGGTGGTCGTCTCCGCTGCTGTGCGCGACGAGGGCGTTTCTTACCATTACCTTCCTCCCAGCCAGGAGGTGATCGCCCACGAGAAAGGCGTTATCGCCCTGGCCAGCCTGCTGAATGCACACGGCATCCCGCACCAGGTAGGCAAAACCTGGACAACTGACGCGCCCTACCGCGAGACGCCGCTCAAGATCGCCCGCCGCAGAGAGCAGGGCTGCCTGGTGGTGGAGATGGAAGCCGCCGGGATGATGTCGGTCGCCCAGATGCGCAATGTAATTTTCGGTCAGGTTGTTTACGGTGGTGACGACCTGAGCGGCGAGACCTGGGACTCGCGCAACTGGCAATCCCGCTCCGAGATCCGCCACAGCCTCTTCTGGCTCTGCGCCGATGCTTGCCTGACCCTATGAATGCGCCTAGAACCCCAAGATCCAAACCAAGGAACTGGGGCATCCTCCTCGCCATCATACCATTGCTTTCCTGTCTCATTTTCGGGCTCTGCTGCGCGGGCAGCATCATCCTGGCAAACCAACAGCCTTTAATCAATTCATCGATATCCTTTGGCACACAGGTTTGTATCGGGATGACGACACCCCCACACACACAAGTGGGCATCTCCCTGTATTCTCCAATATCCAGCAGGTTACCCGCCCTCGCCATGTCGCCTTACGCCGTCTGCATCTCGCTACCTATGCCCAACATCCCCGGACTGCCAAGTTGGTGGTTTTGGTGGGGCGGAGAATGGATGTTTCCCCCCTGAGCGCAGTATAATAACGCCACCCGCGGCTGGCCTGCACAGACCGGCTGCCCACAATTTACAATCTGAGGTTCCCTATGCCAAATCAAATCGTTGAATGCATCCCCAATTTCTCCGACGCGCGTCGCCCCCAGGTTATCGAAGCAATCGCTCAAGCCATTACCTCCGTTGAGGGCGCCCAATTGCTCGACCGCCACTCCGATATGGATCATAACCGCACCGTGCTCACCTTCGCTGGCGCGCCCGCCGCCGTCGAAGAGGCAGCCTTTCGCGCCATCCAGAAAGCCGCTGAGCTGATCAACCTGGACGAGCACCAGGGCGAGCATCCCCGCATCGGTGCCACGGATGTGGTGCCTTTCGTGCCCATCTCCGGCATCACCATGGAAGATTGTGTTCAGATCGCTCGCCGTTTAGGCAAGCGCGTCGGCGAGCAGCTTGACATTCCCGTCTACCTCTACGAGGAAGCTTCCAATCGTTCCGACCGCAAGAACCTGGAAGATATCCGCCGCGGGCAATACGAGGCTCTCAAAGCAGAGATGGGCGTGAACCCCTACCGCGATCCTGATTTTGGCCCCCGTCGTATCGGCACCGCCGGCGCCACCGTCATCGGCGCGCGCCAGCCGCTCATTGCGTTCAATGTCTACCTCACCACCGCCGATGTCAGCATTGCCGAAAAAGTCGCTCGTGCCGTGCGCCATTCGTCCGGCGGTTTGCGCTTCGTCAAAGCGCTCGGGCTGCTTGTTGAAGGTCAGGCTCAGGTTTCAATGAACCTCACCAACTATCGCAAAACACCCATTGCGCGCGTGGTGGAAATGATCCGTCGCGAGGCCCAGCGTTATGGGGTTGAGATTCACCACTCCGAGCTGGTCGGCCTCATCCCCCAGGATGCCCTGGTGGATGCTGCCCAATGGTACATGCAGATGGATCAATTCGAGAAAGGACAGATCCTTGAAGGTCGCCTCTATACTGCTCTGCAAGGTGGCTCACAAAGCGAAGCCCCAGATTTCATTGCCCAGTTGGCCGCCGCCACGCCTACACCCGGTGGCGGCTCTGCTGCTGCCCACACCGGCGCAGCCGGGGCTGCCCTGGTAGCCATGGTCTGCCGCCTCACCATTGGACGCAAGAAATACGCCGCCGTAGAAGCCCAAATGCGCTCTGTGCTTGATCAAGCCGAAGTATTACGCGCCAGCCTGGAGATCGCCGTGGAGGAAGACGCCGCTGCTTACGAGCAGGTGATAGTAGCCTTCAAATTACCCAAGGATACCCCCGAGGAACAGGCCCGTCGCGCAGCCGCCATCGAGCAGGCCACCCTTAATGCCGCTCGCGTGCCATTGCAAGTTGCCCACCAGGCTGTGCAGGTGATGGAGCTTGCAGAGCAGGCCGTCGCGGTTGGCAACATCAACGCCCTCTCCGACGGGGGTGCCGGGGCAGCCCTTGCCCGCGCTTGCCTGGCTGGCGCAGGGCTGAATGTACGCACGAACCTGAACACACTTGCAGATCAAGCGTCTGGTGTCTCCCTCCTGGAAGAACTGCGCCTGCTGGAAACCCGCGCCGCCGTGGTCGAAACCCGTATACGCCAGATACTCCAAGAACGTGGGGGATTGATGCTGGTGTGAGCATAAAACGAACACAAAACGCTCTCTGTCAGCCTTGTTCCATGCCTGCCTCTATTCATCCTCGCCTGGTGATGATTGGGGTCATCCTTATCTTAATATTGTCGGGATGCGGAACGCCTGCCCCCACGCAGATCACCCCTTCGCCAGCAGTGCCTCAATCCACCACTCCGGCGCCTGCCACACCGCAACCGACAGAGATTTTTCCCACCTCCGCCGACACTGCCACATCTGAATCCACAGAGACACACCGCGTCAGTTCACTTTTCATTGCCTCCTACCTGCCTGATGATCTGCAGGCGCAAATCGCCATTCCCTCCGAATGGATTCGTACAACCAACGAGGTTACTGCCACATACAAGATAGTCGTTGGCAGCAACATAGGCCTTCCAATCGCACACTGGATCTATGCCTTGGTAGCCCCCTTCCCATCCATCACCGACAGCATCACATCGGATGATCTGCGCAATGCCTGGCTTGGGAATCACACGGGCGAATTCGCTACTCAACCCCTCCTCATGGATGAAACCACGCTCGCTCTCTTCACTGCATGGTGGGCTGGACCTGTGGATGGCGCCGTGGAAGTTTTCCCCGCAGACCAGTTGCTGGATGAAGCCTGGGCGCGCCACACCTGGGCGATTATCCCCTTCGAGGATATCCAGCCGCGCTGGAAGGTTCTCGCCATTGATCAGCAGTCTCCTCTGCTCAACGACTTTAATCCCCAAGCCTACCCCCTGGCTGCGCCTATCCTCCTTCTCGACGAAAATCGCCAGCCCCTCACCACCCCGCCCGAGGGCTGGGCGATCCCTGCCTCCAATCGCGACGATCAGAAACTCACCACCGTCGCCCTCACCGGTGTGACCGCCCTGGTGCGCGGCACCGCCCTCTGGCTGGAGCGCTTCGGCGTTACCTACGCAGCCGAGGAGATCGGCCCCCTCCTGCAATCCGCCAATATCACCCACATCAGCAACGAGATCCCCTTCGCCGCTGATTGTCCCTTTCCCACCATCCCAACCCCCCTGCCGCCAGGAACTTATGGCATGCCGATCACCTTCTGCTCAGACACACGCTACCTCAGCCTGCTTGATGCCGTAGGCACCGATGTGGTAGAGCTGACCGGCGATCACTTCGGCGACTGGGGTGCTGAAGCAATGGAATACACCATCTCTCTCTACCAGGAGCGCGGCTGGGCATTTTATGGCGGAGGCGTCAATGCCGATCTAGCGCGCCAGGCAGTGCTGCTGGAACACAACGGAAACCGCCTTGCCTTCATCGGATGCAATATCGGCAACGCCGTGAAAAACGAGGTGCCCGCCTATGCCTACGCCACTGCGACCACCCCCGGTGCTGCCACTTGCGATTTCGACTGGCTCAGCCATGAGGTTCCTCGCTTGGTGGTGCAAGGCTACCAGATCATCTTCACCTTCCAGCACAAAGAGTATTACACCTACCAAACCGAGCCCGATCTGGCGCGTGACTTTGGGCGTGTGGCAGGCTTCGGCGCCACCATCGTCAGCGGCAGCCAGTCGCACCAGCCCCACGGCTTCGCCTTTGAAGGCAATAGCCTGATCCATTATGGCTTAGGTAATCTATTCTTCGATCAATTGAACTATTGCACCGATTTTGCCTGTAATTACGCCTTCATCGACCTGCACACTTTCTACAATGGTCGTTACCTTGGCGTGAACCTCTTCCCCATCCAATTCACCGACCTGGCCAAACCCAGGCTAATGACCCCCGAAGAAAAAGCTGCTTTCCTGAAGATCATCTTTCAGGCCAGCGGTTGGTAGCATATCACTTAATGATAGGAGTAAGCTTATGGGATTGAAAGCCGATCACTGGATCTGTAAAATGGCCCGCGAGCATGGTATGATCGAACCTTTTGCCGATAGCCAGGTGCGTGATGGTGTCATTTCATACGGTGTATCCTCTTATGGGTACGATTTGCGCGTGGCAGACGAGTTCAAGATCTTCACGCCCCCCACGCCGCAACCAGGCAGCTATCTCGTTGAAAATCAGGCAGTCATTGACCCTAAAAGCTTTGACCCGCACTTGATGATCGATTTCAAGGGACCAGTGTGTATCATCCCGCCCAACTCCTTTGTCGTCGGGCGTACGGTGGAATATTTCCGTATCCCGCGCGGGATTTTGACGATTTGCCTGGGCAAGTCCTCCTATGCCCGTTGCGGTGTGCTCGTCAACGTCACCCCCTTCGAGCCAGAGTGGGAGGGCTATGCCACATTGGCAATCTCCAATACCGCCCCCTCCCCGGCTAAAATCTACTCCAATGAGGGCATTGCCCAGGTGCTCTTCTTTGAGGGCGACGAGATGTGTGAGACCTCCTATGCCGATAAAAAAGGCAAATATCAGAAACAGCAGGAGATTGTACTTTCGAAGTTGTAGCCTCGCCTTACAGCGTTGTTGTGAGATGCCATCCTGTGGCAGCATGGCAGCCCTCAGGCAGGGCTCATACCTTCACGTGATCAGGTGGTCGGGCAAAAAATCCAGCCGGTTCTGGTACACCAGCGCCACCTCATCCGTAAAATCCAACCGTGTGATAGCCACATTGTTCATCATAAACCAATAGCCATCGATCGGCAAATTGTAGATCTGGGTCATAAAATGCTTAAAAAAACCCCCATGACCGATCATCCCCACGCGGTCCTCCGTGCCGCTATGCCGTCTCAGCAACTCATCCAGCACGCGCCGGGCGCGCAATGGGCGTTCTTCCCGTTTTTCATAGGCGCGGTTCCACCAGCCCTGCTCGCCCAACCAATCGGGTAAGACCAGACCAGGAAAGCGGGTTGCCAGTTCGGCGCGATTCGGACCTGGGTGCCCCACCGGCATACCGTTTTCATCGTCCAGGTAAATCCCTCCCCCCTCATGGATCTCCGTCCACGCAATCAGCGACAGGCCTAACACCTTTGATACAACCGCCCCCGTCTCGATCGAGCGTCGCATTAGGCTACAGTAAAGATGGGTCAATCCAAAGCCGCGCTGGTTTTGAGCGTCGCGGCCGTTCAGAGTGCGGTCGGGATTCGAGCGTGCCAGGAATCCCGCCAGTATTTTGCTCTGTTCCCAACCAGTCTCCGTAATGCCCGGGTCCATCGAGCGCCTCTCCGCTGAGCCTGTCAAATCATAAAGCGCATTATTTGCCGATTGTGCGTGTCGGATGTAGTAAAGCTGCATCGTTTATCCTGAAAGGAGATTAGCGAATATTGCCACAGAAAATATCAAATGTCCTCGGGCTTAGCATCTGCCGCAGTAGTTGAGCCTCATAGATCGTGCGCTGCACTG
Source organism: Anaerolineales bacterium (assembly GCA_016932955.1). The sequence goes on from JAFGBV010000217.1 coordinate 31,873, forward strand.
CCGCCTGATACGCAAAATGAAACAGCGGACCGCGATCGGGTCCGTCCAGGTTCATCCGCGCGTGCGAATCAGCCGGCAACAGGTGGTGCACCAGTGGCTTCAAGCGAGGAATGTATGCCAGGATTCCCCAAGGCAGGTAAGAACGCCCCGAGCGCAATTGTGAACTCTCGATCAGGGTAGGGTCAAGGGGATCAATCGCGACCGGGATGACCCCGGCTTCGTTACCCTGATGTTTTTGTTCAGCCGCAGCAAGCGCATCTGGGGCATGTTCCTGCACCCACAATGCAATATAATTGCTATGCGCATAAAAATCCTGAGCACTATGGCTCAGGCGACCAAACGCCTGCCAGGCCTTTTTGAGCTCTCCCGATCTAAGCAATGTTGAGCCGAGTCGGTCAAGGATGATCTCGCGTTGCGCATTAATGTAAGCCCGGCCTCTCTCAAAAGCATTATTATCGAAATGATACTCATCATGTCCCACCTGCCCCCAGGGCAGGTCCTGTGCGATATTGGCCTTTATGATCACCTGTATAGCGGATGAGCTGAATTCACCCTGCAGAGCTTGCAGGGTGATCTTGCGGTGGTAGGACGGATGCATTCCTTAGACCCCCTTCATCCCAAGTAATTCGTAGATTACTTCCTCATGCTCGCGGCCCTTCACCCGCACCGGCGGCAGTTGGTGTGCATTAACCTGTTCTGCCACCATGCGATACGCCTCCTCAGAAATCAAGATCTGCTCCGGCGCAGCCAACGCTTCCAGCCTTTGCGCCAAGTTCACTGTGTCCCCGATCGCCGTGTAATTGAACAGTTGGCTGGTGCCCACATTTCCCACCATTGCCTCCCCGCACGTAATCCCGATGCTGAACTGAAGCTGATGCTCCACAGGCAAGCTCTGGAAGTGTTCAGCGGTCACGCGGTTGATTGCCAGCGCCGCCCGCATAGCCTTTAGCGCGTAATCCTCCTGCTCGTCGGGCGCGTTCCACATCGCCATCACCGCGTCGCCCATGAATTTATCCAGCGTGCCTTCCTCCTCCAGGATAACATTCGCCGCCAAGGATAGATATGAATTCAGCACTGCAAACAATGTTTCTGGTACAGATTTTTCGCTAAGCGGAGTAAATCCGTGGATATCGGCAAATAACACCGCAATCTGCTGTCGGGTGCCATCCAGCCGCAGGCTCCCTGGGTCTGAGAGCAAGCGATCGCGCACGCGGTGCGAAACCACCCGTCCAAAGGTCTGGCTGATGCGCTCGCGCTCGGACTCCAGAAAGCGCTGTTCCGTCAGATCATCGATCACAATCGTCGCCCCTTTGGTCTCCAGCCGGGCATCTCGCAGCGGCGCGCAAGATAAGCGCAGGAATAATTCGCCTCGCTCGGGCACGCTGGGCGTGATCTCCTCATCAATCGTAATCTGTCCCTCGCAAATCGTCGCCTCAGCAATCGACTCCAGTTGGCTGGCTAGTGCCGGCATCACGCTTACCAATCGGTGACCAAGCACCTGCTCGGCAGAAGCCCCCAATATACGCTCTGCAGCCTGGTTGAACAATGTCACCTTCTGTTCCAGGTCAGTGGTGATCACCCCCGACGCAATAGAGGCAAAGATATCATCCATCAGATTCTTCATCTCCAGTGTCTCATTCAGTGTGCGTTGTAGGTTGGTGAAGAGACGCGCATTTTCCAACGCCAGTGTCGATTGCGCCGCAACCGCGCTGAGGAAATCCAGGTCATTGCTAGAATAGGGAATCCCCGAAAGCCTCTCTCCCAGGCCAAAAAAGCCGATCAGGCGTTCCTCGTAGTGCAGCGGCACATACACCTGGCAGTCTAACGTGTCCAAGCTTTCTGTCTCAGCCACCAGGCTAGCTGGCAATGGCTGCCCCGGCGGCAACCAGATCGCTTTCTGTTCCCGGTTAATTAATTGGATTAGCGCACTTTCAGGCGGCAGGCTCAGATCTGCCTCCGGGTGGTTGGTGAGCGGCAGATAGATGCCCCGATCATCATTGTAGAGATAGAGTGTAAAATGCCTCGGCTGCAAAGCCTGCACCATCTCGCGCTCCAAGATGCCCTGCGTCTCTCTTACATTTGGGCTGACCACGAGCTCGCGCGACAATTTCGAGATGATCTGGCGATAGTCAGCATTAGTGCGGTAAAAGAGACGGTCAATCGTGGCTTGCGCCAGTGTTCGAAGGGGCGTCAGAAGCAGCACCAACACTAACAGGTACAGCGCCACAACCGCTGGATTATTAGGATTGATTGCCCTACCTAAAACATAGGAGACCACTGCCACGATCAGGTAAAAGAGCACCACCGCCGCGACAGAAGTCAACAGGTAGTTCATCGCCAGACCTAGCACCCGGTCTGCATCCAGCAGCCGGTAGCGCACGATCGCATACGCCACAGAGAGGAGAAAGATTAGTACCGGCGGAAAGTAGAATGCCGATTGAAAAGCTGGGATAGTGCCAAACGAGATCGGCACGAGATAAAACAGCAGCAATGGGCCAAATGCCAGCGCCGCGCCGAAAATGATAATCCGGCTCTGCTGGCGGATTACCGGCGACATGCTGGTAACAATGCGGTACACCAGCATACCCAAAAAGAGCAGGATTGCTAGTGCGATCAGCCCATACCCCCAGATCCACGGCTGGATATATCCCCACGGATTGCTAGGCCACAGGATTTCGCGCACCCCAATCACAGCCGCCGGTAGCACCACCAGCCACGGCAGGTAGCGCAAATAAGGATGTCTTTGTACGAAGGGCAAAGGGGTCGGGAACACCATCGCTAGTACCCCGATCGAAGCCGCCACAACCGTCAGGCTCAGCGACCACCCCAGCACAAAATAGTGTGTAGTGTTCACATCCAGATAAGCCCCGGTTGTGACACTCCCAGCCGCGGTAAAAATCAGGAAAGCGCGCGCCGCCGATTGGTCGCCACCCAAGCGGTAGACCCAAAAACCTGTCCCTAGCAGTGCAATCCCCACCAGGTATGGCACAATGAACTGCGTTAGCAGTTCGCCCAGCTCTACATGCCGTGAGTGGACCACCAGCTCATAGCTTCCCTGGGCAGCCTCGTTTTCTCCTCGCTGCTCAAATAACAGCACAACCTGGGCTGATTCACCTTTCAGCTCTGCCAGTGCCGCATTCAGTTCCTTAGCATTCCCGACCTGCCTCCCATTCACAGCCCTGAGTCGATCCGGCCATTCTGCTCCAGCCGCCCTAGCCGGCCAATCTGCCTCCCCAATCCGGCTGATCACCAGATTCGGTTCTACGAATACACCAATAAACGGCAGACTGTACCACTGGTAAGCCCACACCAGCGCCAGCGCCAGTTGCGCAGCAGCCAGCAGGGCAATCAGGAAAGGCAGGCTAATAACTTGTTTTACATCTCTGATCCCAGGTAAAGAGAATTTCATCGCAAATCACCAACAGTTATCAAATCCTTGATCTTCTCATAGGTAGCTGGACCAATCCCTTCCACTTCCTGGATCTCCTCAATAGTCTGAAAGGGACCATTTGCCTGCCGGTGGGCAATGATCGCCTGTGCAGTGATCGGGCCAATCTCCGGCAGGGCTTCCAATTCATCCTGCGACGCGCTGTTGATATTCACCAGCTCAGTAGCATCGCCCTCTATTCTGGAGATTTCCAACGCCCGGCTTGGCACAGAGGTTGACTGTGCGGTTGGAACTTCCAGCTTCTGCCCATCCTCCAGCACAGCCGCCAGGTTTATCGCTGAAGCCTCTGCGTCGCTAAGCAACCCACCTGCCGCATTGATAGCATCGGCTACGCGGCTGCCCTGTGGGAGACTCACCAATCCTGGCTCTGCCACGGCTCCTGAAACATGAACCAGGATTGGCAGCGCCGTGGGAGGCGGGAGAAGGGTAATCGCATCCCCCCGCGGTGGCTGGCTGGCCAGGAAAATGATCCCGCCTACCAACAATCCAATCACCACACCAAATGCGATGCCCCACAGATACTTGCCCGATGAACCCGCCGTACTCACAGACCTCCACCCACAAGATAGAATAAAAACCGGGGGTTCAGCAAGCAGCCTTGCTGCCCCCTCACCTCCCAGTTAGTCCGTGCCTGCGCCTGATACCAGTCAGAATGGCCTTTTCACGGTTCAGTTAGTCTCAGACTCAAACCCAGCCGCTGGCGCGTGCTGTCCACATTGAGCACCCGCGCTCGCACTACCTGTCCTTCTTCCAGGCCTTTCAACGAATCATTTTCACCGCTAGCAGATATCTGCGTCGCGTGAATCAAGCCGTCCAGGCCTTCTTCCAGCCGTGCAAAAGCACCAAAAGGCACCAGGCTCGTGATCGTCACCTCAATCAACTGACCCGGCTGGTAACGTTGCTCCGCTGTATCCCAGGGGTTGGGATGCAGCCTCTTCAGGCTCAAGGCAATCCGCGAGCGTTCTTTATCTACTTGCAGCACGTATGATTTCACCTGGTGACCAACATTAGCCACATCAGATGGATGGCGCACACGCCCCCAGGATAGCTCAGATACATGCACTAAACCCTCCACGCCTCCCAAGTCCACAAATATACCAAAATCAGTGATATTGGTCACTGCCCCGTAAACGATGTCACCTGGTTTGACATCGCAGAAAAGCTCATTTCGCCGGCCACAGGCAGCCAAAGCAGCACGCTCAGAATACACTACCCGCCCCCTCTCCTCATCACATTCAATCACTTTCACGCTGATCGAGCGATTCATATATGTTAGCATGATCTGCTCACGCATCGCCTCATCCATCTGGCAACTGATATCAATCAGATGCGAGACTGGCACAAAACCATGCAATCCCCCCATCCCCACCAATAAACCGCCGCGGTTATAACCTGTAACGTCCAGAGAGATCGTTGTATCCTGATCAAAGAGCTGCTGAACCTGTTGCCAATCTATATTCACGTTTGAAACCATACTCCGGTATCCTGCCCCCACCTGTTCAACGCTCACATCCCGCTGCGGGGCACTATCAGGGACGCGATGGTTATATTTCTCCTCGTCCCTTAATAGCGCTGCCCACCACCCCTCATCTAGTTTAGGTGGTGGTTCTTGCACTTTGCTAGACTTTATCACCATTAAGCCATCCTCCCCAGATTCCCTAATAAATGATAATGCTGACTAACCCAATCATAATTAATTGTACTGCGTTCTGCCATTCTGCACAACTTTTGGTCGCGTTTTGTAATGTTATCACTTCTCTTAATTCTATATTGAAGCCTGCTTCCCATTCCTGGCTTTTTGTTCCATTTCAACAATTGCATTCGCCACAACCTCAATCGCCACACGCTGCTTGCGGTAAAGGTCCGCTTCTGACATCGCCAGGCGCATAGCTATTTCGCGCACCTTACGACCTTCCATAAACTTCATCTCGAGGATGTTGTATAGAATCCACTCACCAGTGAAGCGTCGCTCACCTACCGGGCGGGTTTGCTCCACCGCCTGGTGCAAAATTGAGCGCAGCGCGTTGACAGGGTTATCATCGTTTTCATCCATTGCCTGTTGTACAATCCGTAAGCCCATCAGAGGGCTGTCGGTCAATTTCGGCCCACCCCAATAATGGGTTAACGCATCCTTCACCCATCGGGAAACATCCCGAGACTCAAGAGGAAACTCTCCAGATGCCAGTAGGCCCGTCCCATCGTAACGTGTTGCCGCCCTTAATTGTTGCAAGCGGTCAATTTGGGGCGTCAGCGCTGCCAGCGAGTTAAATATCCGCTGCTGGCTGTAACGATCTTCCAATGCCTGGGCTCCCCGCTGCGCCAGGCGCCGCAGGGCTTCACGATGTTCTACAGCAATCGGGTCATCTCCTTCTAAAACTTGAGTTTCCAGCCGCTCCACACCCAGCAACCCCAGCAGGCTGCCTTGCCCATCCTGGCCTCGCAGAGGTACCAGCCAGTAATCACCCCAGGTAAACAGGCTCTTGCCAAAACCGTTCTGGGTCGCTTCCTGAGCAAGCTGCGCGGGCATTTCTTCTGGCAAATTTGGCTCGTTCCCAACACTGACCAACATTTGAATGCTCTTATCCGCCGCCAGCGATACGATAAAGGCATGCGATGCTTGCATCCGGTCGCATACAGCGGCTATGATCGCCTCCAGAAATTGGCGCAGGTCGCTGGTGGTGAACAGGCGTTCCTCCAGCGTTAGCAGCAAGTTGAGATTCACCCGATCGCCGCCATGAAACAACCAGCGTTCCCAAACCGGCGCTGCAAGCGTGATCGCAAACTCAAGAACCAAGATGCTGCCCACCATAATGACTGGAACCACAGCCGTATACTCGAATCCGATCCACCCCCCTGCCCGGCGTACAAATGTGGTAATCGCCAGCACCGTGGAGGCCGTCACCGGACCGCGCATCAGCCATTTGAACAGCCGCCGTTTCACCATCCGGTCCGGCCAGGAGACGCCAAAAAAAGCCACTGAATAAGCCATCACGATAATCAGCCCCGTAACCAACACGTTAGCCATCAGTGCTGTCAGCCAGAACAGCCAGGGAAATGCCACGGCAACCCTTGATCCATACAACAGGAAGGGGAAAGAGCCCAACGCCGGTGCCAGCGACCCCGCCAGCAGGTAGCGCATCCGGCGCTGGCTACTGCTGGTCGCCGTGCGCCGATAGGCGCGCCAGAAATTGATCCATGCCCAGACTATCACCACTATAAAATAGATCGCAAACACCCAACTCAGCCAGGTGCGTTCCAGTTGCGGCGTGGGGATTGCTTCCAACACCAATGGCCCCACCAGTAGGTCAAACGGCAGGGTGATCAGGAATACTGTGCTGATCGCGTACATCAGACGGGTCGCCATTCTCCGCCGCCCTCGCGAAGGGCGTCCAGTGGTTGCTAACAGCGCATCCGAGAAGTGCAGATAAGCAGGCGGCAGGAAGACGATGCCAATCCATTCCAGCCGCAGCCACAATGCCAACATCGAAGACGAGGCTGAGATACTGCTGATCGCATCACATACAAAAACGATCACTACGCACAGCAAAATGAGTGCAAACGAGCGCGCCACCCGGTCCCGTAGGTTAAAGGTTAGCGCATACAATAAAATAGAGAATGCTGTGATCGCAATCCCCGCTGTCAGCAATTGGTTTAGGAATTGCAAACTGCTCAGGATAACATTATACATAACTCTTCAACACCACTATTCCGCGGGTGCGCCGCGCAGCCTACTGTCGCACCGAACGGGCAAAGAAAAGCGCAATATCGTGATTCGCATAATAGCGATCATTATATCCGCAAAGCGCAAATCCCATCTTCATCGCCAGGCAAATGGCAGGGTAATTCTTCGGCTGCATTTCCAATACGATCCGGTAACTGGCTTTGTGGCGTGCCCATTCCTGCGCAGCTAAGATCAGTGCGCTGCCCATGCCCTGCCGCCGCATCCGGCGAGTGACAGCCAGGTCGGTCACCCAGGTTGTCAACGGGGCAATATTCGTCATCATACCCACATATCCCACCACCTGTTCCTGGTATATTGCAACCAGCAGGCCAGAACGCTTTTTCCAGTCATCTATCAACGCTTCGGGGCGGCGCGGATAATCCACACGTACCGAGCGTGGCAATTGCAATTGGCGAAATATGACATCGATCTGCAAATCAGTCGGCTTGGACCCGCCTTCCTGGCGCACTTCCAATTGCCACACATGGTCGCTGACATAACTATGATCGATCGCAACCAGCACCGCAATATCAGCGGCTACAGCAGGACGAATTTGAATTTCTGGCATATGCTCTCCACTGCTTAGATTTCCCGTTTGATCATGGCGCTGGGGCAACGTTAACTTGGATGATGCAAGGCGAAAGGATATTGCCCTCATTGTCGGTCACCACCAGGCGAAGCTGGTACGGCCCTGGCGCTAACCCGCTTGTATCCCAGGTGCCCAGGGTGCCACTTATCACCACCTGCTGGCCCACCTGCAGCGGCAGCCAGATCGTTTCGCCAGGGCGGGCAACTTCATAGGTGTAGAAGCCAAAATTGGCGATGTTTACGCTTCCCTCCAGCGTCACCACCCCGCTCACCGTGCTGCCATCTTCGGGACTCGTCAGGATTAGCGTATCAGGCACGCAGCCCTGCCCAACCACAGGCACACTCGATCCCGTTGGCTCAGGCGTCGTATCTGCCCCAGGCGCGGGCGTAACGGGTTGCAGCGTGATTGTTGCCGTTGCTAGCAAGTCCAGGGTTGGTGAAGGGAGAGGCATTGCCCCTGGAACAGAAGGAATTACAAAAGTCACCAACGTAAATTCAGCAATACCCGTCAGCAGTACCAATACCAGCATCGTAGCCGCCTGATTCAACCTTCCCTGGGCGTTCTCGCGTTCCATGCCAAAAATCGCCCCGCGCAGCTCCTCCCATGCCATGCCAAACTTGCGCAGGTGCCACAAACCCAGCAGGATCAATACTGCGTAGATCCAAAGTTCATACTTCTGAAAAAATTGGAGTGCCTGTTCCATGCTGCGTCTGAAGTTCCTGTGTCTGATTATTCATCCCAGCACAACAGTGACGGTGATGATCTAAGACTACAGACGACGCAGCACCCCCCTGATCAGCGCCGTCAGTTTGGGGACAATCTCCTTTCCCGCCGCCAACACCTCCTCATGCGTCGTCACTGTATCCCCATCCAGGTTGGCCTTATTGCTAATGCCTGAAACACCCAACACCCGCGTCCCGCCATGCCGGGCAACAATCACCTCGGGCACCGTAGACATCCCGACCGCATCCGCACCAATCATACGCAAGAAGCGCAAATCAGCAGGCGTTTCGAAAGACGGACCTGCCAGGCTGACATAGATTCCTTCACGCAGAAGGATATGATCTGCCTCAGCCACTTTGTGCGCCAGCAAACCCAACGAACGGTCGTATGCCTGGCTCATATCCGGAAAACGCGGGCCTAACTCATCCAGGTTCGGGCCGTTCAAGGGATTCAAGCCTGCCATCCCGATCAGGTTGATATGATCCTTGATCAGCATCAAATCCCCGGCATTGAAGCCAGGGTTCACCGCCCCAGCAGCATTGGTCACGATCAAGATCTCCACCCCCAGCCGCTGCATCACCCGCACCGGTAGCCCAACCTGCGCCATGCTGTAACCCTCATAGAAATGCACCCGCCCTTGCATCACGGCAACCACTTGCCCCTCCAGCCGCCCCAACACCAGGTGTCCTGTATGCCCCTCCACCGTCGAAACAGGCCACCCAGGCAGATCAGGATAAGGAATCACCATTGCCTGTTCCACATTCGCTGCCAACGAACCCAACCCTGATCCTAAGATCAGACCAACATGGGGACGGTAATGGGTTTTTGCCCGGATTAGTTCAACAATCTCATCGATTTGTGCCAGCGTAAAGTAGGCGCTCATGCTCTCTCCCAATCTCAGTCGATAATCAACCCCTCCCCTCCAAGGGTATTATAACATGGGCAGCTTCAGTGGTCTTTTAACCTGCCAGCGCCGCCCCATAGGCTGAAACCACCCGTTCCAACGCAGCATCACCGATCCAATAGTGTAACACTAGCCGGAAGCGTCGCTTGCCCACCACGCCAACCCGTACCCCCTCCGTAGCCAAGCGCTCTGCCACATCAAAAGCCGTCCCCCGTATCTGCTCAGCCAGACTCGCAAAAATCATATTCGTGTAGGGTGTGCCAGGGTCCAGCACCAGCCCAGGCAAATTAGCCAACTCCTCTGCCAACCGGCGTGCCCGGACATGATCCTCTGCCAGACGCTCAACCATCTTTTCCAGCGCCACAAGCCCTGCCGCTGCCAGGATGCCCGCCTGGCGCATTCCCCCACCCAATTGCTTGCGGATGCGATGCGCTCGTCGGATGAATTCCCGCGACCCGCACAACACCGAGCCAACCGGCGCACACAGCCCCTTGCTAAGGCAAAAAGTCACCGAATCCGCTGCTGCAGCCAGCGCACGCGCTTCCACACCCAGGGCGACTGCAGCGTTGAAAATGCGCGCCCCATCCAGGTGCAGCGCCAAGCCGCGTGCCTTCGCAAGCTCTCCCACCTTGTTGGTATATTCCTCACTTAAGGTCACACCCCCGCAACGGTTGTGCGTGTTTTCCAGCGCGATCAGGCGTGTCACCGGGTTGTGGGCGTCATCTGAGCGGATCGCCGCCTGGATATCTTCCAGCGTCAACGTCCCGTCCGCCTGGTTGGGGATCTGGCAGGAGTGCACTCCTCCCAGTGCGGAGATCCCCCCCGCCTCATACAAAAATGTATGCGCCTTGTTGCCCAGGATCACCTCATCCCCACGCCCGCAGTGAGCCAGGATCGCCGCCAGGTTGCCCATCGTCCCCGAAGGTACAAACAAGCCCGCCTCCTTGCCCATCAGCTCCGCCGAAACCTCCTGTAAGCGGTTCACCGTAGGATCTTCCCCATATACATCGTCCCCCACGGGTGCATTCGCCATCGCCTCGCGCATGGCGGGTGTGGGATGGCTTACCGTGTCCGAGCGTAGATCGATCAATTCCATAATGCCCTCTCCAATAAACAAGATCACTTGCGTAGCGTTTCGAGTAACGCCGCCAATTCCTCCGGCAGCGGCGCTTCAAAAGTCCTTGCCTGGCGCTCATCCGGCAGGTGAATAGTCAGCCGGGCAGCATGAAGGAAATGCCTCTTGAGCGGGATGCTCGATTTTTTATGCCCATACACCATATCCCCCGCCACAGGGCAGCCAAGGAAAGCCATGTGCAGGCGAATCTGGTGCGTTCGCCCCGTCAGTGGATGCACCTCCAGCAGTGTGTGCAAGGGCGGCCTCACCCCGTGCGGGAAAGTCTCTAAAGTTGTGTACTCGCTGACCGCCGGGCGGCCTTTCGTTTCACTGGTCACCGCCATCAACTTGCGGTTGGCGCTGCTGCGCCCAATCGCCACCTCAATCCGCCCGTTTGGTGTGGGTGGGTTTCCATCCACCAGCGTCAGGTACACCTTTTCCGTCTTGCGCAAGCGGAATTGCTCTTGTAAAAAATGGTGTGTGTGATCATTCTTGGCAAGTAGGATCAGTCCCGACGTGTCCTTATCCAGGCGGTGCACCACCCCTGGGCGCTTTTCTCCCCCAACGCCTGCCATCTCCGGCGCGTGCGCCAGCACAGCATGCACCAGCGTTCCCGTCGCATGCCCCGCTGCTGGGTGCACCACCATCCCTGCTGGCTTATCCACCACCAGCAGGTGCTCATTTTCAAATACAATTTGCAGTGGTATGTCCTCTGGGATCAATTGTGTAGGTGCAAGTGGCGGGATGCGCACCTCGATTGCATCTCCCTGCTCCAGCATCTTGCCGCTCTTTTTCGGAGTCACCCCATTCACAGTGACACAACCTTCATCCACCAGGCTTTGTAAGCGCGAGCGCGAAAACTCCCCCAGGCACGCCACCAGGAATTTATCCAGGCGTTGCGGGGCATCCTCGTCAAAGTGCAGAACGACTACCCGCTCGCTCAATGTTGGCTCATTTCTCCTCAGCCACCGGCTGAGTCTCGACCCTACCCTCCCCCATCGTTCCTGCACTCGTTTCTGTGTACTCCTCAAGAACGCCCAGCACTGCACCTTCACCTGCTTTTTGCGCAGCCAGGCGTTTCTGCTGGCGGCCCTGGTACCACAATCCTAGCAATAACACAACGACACTCATGGAGATACAGGCATCTGCGACATTGAACACTGGAAAGTCACCCACCGAGATAAAATCTGTCACGTAACCCTGGCGCAGCCGTTCGATCAGGTTTCCAGTCGACTCCACACCAAAAGAGTGGTACAAACGGTCGATCAGGTTGCCAACCGCACCGCCCAGTTGCATCCCCATCGCCAGCCGTAGCGGCCAATCACGGCGCGGAATCTGCGGATAATAATAAATGATCGCCAGCGAAACCAGCGTCGAGAGCACCGTGAACACAATGCTGAAATCCTGTAACATGCCAAAGGCTGCCCCTGTGTTCTTCCAGTGGACAATGCGCGCATAGGGCGTCAGCCAATCCCATGGTGACCAGATCTCATTAAACGCCATGTTGGCGCGCACCAGGTGCTTTGTCAACTGATCCAGTGTAATGATTCCACCAGCCAGGGCTAATAATCCAAGGTAATCTTTGCCGTATTTTTCCAACCACTAACTCCTCAAATAAAGTGTGCCTGATTTTACCGCACTATGCCGATTACTCAAAACGAAAACGCCACAATGCCAGCCCACTGAAAAGCACGCCAAATCCTGCCAGTGCAACCGCTGGCTCCAAAACCTCCACCAGCCCCCAGCCGCTAATCAGGATACCCTTGAATCCATCCATCATCCATGCTACGGGTGTCAGGTGACCGAGGAACTGCACAGTGGGGGAGGTGAATTCCAAGGGCATCCAGGCACCGCCTAACCCAGACAGGATAAACATCGGCACAAGAGACAACACGATTACATGCTCTTCCGTCCGTGCAATCGCGCCAATCAATAATCCTAGACTGCCAGCAAAGAAAGAAGAAGCGAGGATCATCAATAAGGCAGCCAATGGCCGTTGGAAGTAATCCAAATCCAGAAAGATCTGCCCAAACACTGTCAGGAGCAAGAGTTGCAGGAAGATCATACCAATCATCGTCAGGAAATGGCCTGCCAGGATCTCCACCCGGCTGATCGCCGTCGTCAGTAGACGCTGCAACGCGCGTGACTTGCGCTCCAGCACCAGCACCTCTGCAGCCCCGATCAACCCTGCTATCGAAAACTGCGCCATCATCCCCGGCGAAGAATGCGCGAACGGATTCTCCCCATAAGGGCTTGGCTCTTCCTCCTCCGCCACAACAGCCTGTTCCACCGCCACGGTAACGGGCGGGGAATGCCAGGCTGCCAGCGCCTCGCTCACTGCAGCATCGAAATATGCCTCCTGGGCAGCCGCATCCTCAAAAGCGCCCTGCTCCAGGTAAGCCTGCGTGCTGATCCTCGCCACCTGCAGCGCATTCACCAGTCGGTTCGCCGCAGTTTGCACCTCGTTCTGCGCTGTGATACCCGCATTCGCCGCCGGGTCAACAATGACTCCCAGGCTTAAGGGCATATCGCCTGTCAGTGACTCGCTGTAACCCGCCGGGACAATGACCGCCGCCGCCACATCGCCATCCGTAACCAGCTCATCCAGGTTTGCATCCTGTTCTGCATCCTCCAGCCGGATTACCCGTGAGGCGTCCAGCGCCTGACGCAACGCAGGACTGAAGCGCCCCTGGTCTTCGTCCAGGAAAACCACCGGCAGGCGCGCGTCCGCTTCCCCGTTGCCACCCCCGCTAAATATGAACCCGAACAAGAGCGTAAAGCCCACCGGCATAACCACCAGGAAGAAAACAAACTTCCAATCACGCACCATCTGGGAAAAATCTTTGAGGGTTAAATCAATGATACGCATAGCTCTTACCCTCCTAAGCAAACCGCTTTTGCATTCGCCAAACACCTACGGCGAAGAAGACCGCACTCCACACCAGCACCACCGTTAGCGTCATCAGCACTTGCTGCAAGGGTTTCCCATCCATTGCCTGGGTGAAGGCGCGCATTGCCCACCCCTGCGGCACCAGCAGCGAGGCCGTATCCAGCGCCTTCGGCAGGTTTGGTGCCCCCCCAGCGAAAACCTTGATCAGCCCGATCATCCCCGTCGTTGTGAATACGCCGCCAAACACAACCCCCGCCTGGCGCGAGTTTTTCAATAACGAGATCACAAACAGCCCGCAGGTAGATGAGATGATCACCAATCCCACCGTTGCCAGAGCCACGGAGAGCAAATCGCCCCATTGGACGGCAAACACCAGCCGCCCAAAGATCAGCAGCACCATCACCTGCACCAAGATCGTCAGGCCAACCGACAGGAATTTGCCCGTCAATACTGTCGAATGGGGCGTGGGAGTGGTGAACAAGCGCGGCAAGGTCCCTTTTTCATCCTCCGTGATGATCGACTGCGCCGTCGCACCGCCAGTGAAAAAGGCATAGAAAACCATCATCCCGCTCATCACCCCGCGGATGATCAATTCAAATGTATTAGCCTTTTCCTGGTTGCTCCCCTGCGGGTTGCGCACTGCAACCAGTGGGGTGGCGCCCATCTCGGTGCTGGCTTGGCTGCCGCCCATCGCTTGCTGCAGAAACGTCATCGCAATCTGCTGGGCGCGCGCGCCGTCAACCGACTGACCGTTCTCCTGTAATTGGTCCACCACCACCTGCATCCCCACCTTCGTCCCGCTCAAATATTCGACCATCAAGCCGATCATCGCATGGACGATCTGTGGTCCCAGCGTGAGCGTGGGATCCTGGTAAAGCGTGATGGCAGCCGTCTTACCCTCCTCGATCAAGGCTGCTGTAAAATTCTCCGGGATGATCACCGCTACCCCCGCCCTGCCCTGGTCCACCGCCGCCCGTGCGCTTGCAGGGCCGGCTGCCACCTCCACCACCAGCAGCTCCGCAAAAGCCTCGCTTTGCAGCAAGTTCACCACCACCCCACCCATCGTCTCTGCACCTGCGACCTGCAATCCCGCCTCCCCCATCTGCGCTCCCATTTCACCCATCGCCTCAATATTGAAATATGGGCTGCCCTGGTCGAGGTTGGCAACCTGCACCAGCGTCTGTGGCAGGTTGAACTCGTTGCCGTCCTCATTCCGCATTCCGCCAAATAGAAAATAAAACAATCCGGTCATCAGGATCGGAATGCCAAACATAAACACCACGGAAAACATGCTGCGGAATGATTGGCTCAAATCCTTAAGAGCAATATCGAGAGCTTTCATGATCTTCAATCCCTCAGCCCGCGTCCGGTCAGGTGCAGGAACACCGCTTCCAGGTTGGGCTCCTGAATCTCCACCGAAGTGATGCGCACCCCGGCAGTCGCCGCGCTCTCAAAGAGGCGCGGCAGAACCAAGTTGCTGTCATCCACCAGCAGGCTGATGCCCCCATCCTCCGTGCTCACCTTGTGCACACCTTCCACATCCTTCCATACCGCCATCATCGGCTCCGCCTCCAGGCTGGTCGTAAGCGTCAGGCGGTCCATCTCCCCAACAATCTTCACCAGCTCCTCGTGCGTCCCCACTGCAATCAATTTACCATGATCCATGATCGCAATGTGATCCGAAAGTTCCTGCGCCTCTTCCATATAATGTGTGGTGTATAAAACTGTCGTTCCCTGGCGGTTCAGTTCAAGCACATTGTCCAGGATATTACGCCGTGATTGCGGATCGATGCCCACCGTGGGCTCATCCATGATGATCACTTGCGGTTTGTGCAGCAGTGCAATTCCAATGTTCAATCGCCGCTTCATTCCGCCCGAAAACTTGCCCACTGCCCCCTTGCGCCGCTCCTCCAGCCCGATCACCGCCATCACCTCATCCACGCGCTTGCGCAACGGCTCGCCGCGCAGCCCGTACATCTTCCCCCAAAACATCAGGTTTTCCTGCGCTGAAAGGTCCTCATACAAGGCAATATCCTGTGGTACAACTCCAATTACCGCCTTTACCTCCAGTGCTTCTGTGCGGATCGAGTGCCCCAGCACCCGCACATCCCCCTGGTTGGGATGTAGCAGGCAAGAGATGATCGAGATCGTCGTCGTCTTGCCCGCCCCATTAGGACCCAGCAAGCTGAAAATCTCGCCCTGCTGCACAGCAAAATCAATGCCCTGCACCGCCTGCGCTTCGCCAAAGCTTTTATGCAGGTTCTGCACCTCAATCGCAATGGGTTGATCCATAGTACCCTCCTTTGTTCGACCCCTCATAGGCAAGAGGCTGGACGGTGTCAGCCGTCCAGCCCCCTGTTCTTACATAAGTGAATACGAAATCGTCAGCAAACCTTCTCAACAATATGAATATTGTGTCTCTTCAGGTTTTCAATCAGGAAATCGTACGCCGCCCCATAAATGCCATCCTCCGGCGCCACAATCCCCTTCTCCTTGATCATGCCCTTCCCAAGCAGCACCGCCCCTAGCGTCGCCGAAAAACCCGTCACCCGCGCCATCGAAGTGAATCCGTTCGGCTCGCCCTCATCCCACATGTGGTAGGTGATGCGCACATCCTTGCCATCCTTCTTCCCCTCCACCGTGTTGTACATCACGCAGGTATCCAGGTCGCCTGCCTTCGGCTCCAGCCGTGGCGTCAGCACCTTCGAGAGCACCAGGCGCGGCACAAAGCAGTCCACCGGCTCGATCTCCAGCATACCGCACTCCTTCAGCGTCTGGATGCCCTGCCAGTGACCCGGCCAGCGTACCGTCTTCTCTGCAAAATAATCCACATTCGGACGCGTGTACACAAAACTCGGCATCCCCGGCGTAATGAACGCCTCCAGCTCCTCATCCCTTCCCAGTTCAGCGAAGTGGAAAGTCTCGTACTCATCCATCGCCTGTACCACTGTCGGCTTTCCATTCTTGATGATCTGCACCTTAATCATGTACTCGCGCAGCACATGCGCAAAAGCCCAGGTGATCATGTATTTCAGTGGGTGGCGTGCGGCAGTTTCTTTCGATGGGATGCCCCCCACGCGAGCTACCGCCCGGCTCACACTGTCCAGCTTGCGCATCGCGTTTCCCACGGTGACATTGCTCAGCCCGGGCGCAAAACCCATCCCATCCAGGATCGTGATCCCCTTTTCCACTGCGCGTTCATGCAGCCAATCGCCGTAGTCCTCGTAACTCATCTCATGCCGGTGCAGCCCCTCATCCTCCTCCACATCCGGGCGGCGGTGATACTCCTCCAGCACATCCACGAAATTGATCCCCGCCTCGATCGCTGCCTCCATTGCTAGGTAGCTTGTGTGCCGAGTGGGCAGCGTGCTCACCGCTACGTCATATTGCTTCATCATTTCAGCGGTGTCTGAATCATTCTCGATATTCAGCGCGTGAGTCACTATCTTTTCACCCAACCAGTGCTTCACCGTCGAGAGCCCCACTTCGCTGGCATCTGCAATGCCCACCATCTCACAGCCGTAATTCGTTACCAGGTCCCAAGCCACGGCGCGACCAATCTTGCCGCAACCACCGATCACTAGTGCCTTCATACAATTTTTCTCCTTGAATAGTTTTGTTGGTTTTGAACAATACCCCACATCGGGGTGTTGTGGGGTATTGCAGCTTAGCGATCCGCAATACCCCACCGATGATTAAGAGTTCACTGCTTCCTCTCTAGCAACCGCTGGCGGGTGTACGGGATCAATCCGCCCGCATCGATGATTGCCTGCCGCGACTGCGGCAACGCCTGGATGGCAAAAGACTTCCCGCTCGTCTGATTCACCACCCACTCCTTGCCCACTTCCAGTTCATCCCCCTCCTCCGCCTCGATCTCCGGGCAGATCACCGTACGCAACCCCAGGTTGATCGAGTTCTGCAGAAAGATGCGCGCAAAATGCCGCGCCACCACCACCAGCTCCGGCCCCTTCAGGCACGAAGCCGCCTGCTCGCGCGAAGATCCACAGCCAAAATTCTTCCCCGCCACGATCACACTGCCCGGCGGGATATCCCCGTTCTTCAATGCCTTGTTGAACGCTCCGTGGTCTGCAAACGCATACTGCGGTGTCTCGCTCGGCAGCACCGTCGCCATGTACCGCCCGGGATAGATAATATCAGTCGAGATATCATCGCCAAGTTTCAATACCACTTTACCCATCTTAACCTCCTGTCCGTGGGTCGGTGATCACACCGGTAATCGCACTGGCAGCCGCCACAGCCGGAGAACATAAATACACTTCCGCTGTTGGATTGCCCATCCGTCCCTTGAAGTTGCGGTTGGTCGTCGCCAGCGCCACATCACCATCTGCCAGCGCCCCCTGGTGCACCCCCAGGCACGGTCCGCAGCCCGAGTTCATCACCACCGCCCCGGCTGCCATCAGCGCGCTCAGGTAGCCCAGCTTCATCGCTTCCTGGTAAATACGCGCCGAGGCTGGGAACACCAACATGCGCACCCCGCGCGCTACCCGCTTGCCATCCAGGATCTTTGCCGCAATCTCAATATCGTCCAGCCGCCCATTCGTGCACGAGCCAATCACGATCTGTTGGATCACCTTCCCTGCCACCTCCTGCACTGGCTTCACATTGTCCACCGTGTGGGGGCAAGCAATCTGCGGTTCCAACGCTGCCGCGTCGATCTCGATCACCCGCTCGTAAACCGCCCCCTCGTCAGGCCCAAAGATCGTCACCTCCTCCGGCACACCTGCTACCTCCTTGAGGTAGCGCAGCGTCTCTGCATCCGGCGGCACGATCCCCGAAGTGGCCCCCGCCTCTACTGACATGTTGCAGATCGTCAGGCGGCCTGAGGTATCCATGCTGCGGATCGTCTCGCCGTGGAACTCGATAACCTTATAGTTCGCCCCCTCCGCCGTCAGCTTGCCGATCAGATACAGGATCAGGTCCTTTGCAAACACGCTTGGCCTAAACTTGCCATTCACCACCACCTTGATCGTCCCCGGCACTTCCACGTTCAGCACGCTGCCCAGCGCCCACACCGAGGCCATTTCTGTTGCGCCAATCCCAAAGGCGAACGCCCCCAGCGCCCCATGACTCGTCGTGTGGCTGTCCGTGCCCACCACCACTGCCCCCGGGCGCACATAGCCGTTCTCTGGCAGGATCTGGTGACAGATGCCCCCCTCGTCACCGCGGATATCATGGAATTTCGCGATTCCCTGTTTGCCCACGAAATCGCGCACCTTCTTCTGGTTTGTCGCCGTCTTTGCGCTTTCTGCCGGTACGCGGTGATCGAAGATGATTGCAATCTTCGAGGGGTCCCACACCTTTGCTTCCAGCCCGGTACCCTTGTAGACTTCCAGGAACTGATTGAGCACCAGCGCGCCGTTCTCGTGCGACATCGCCAAATCTACCTTCGGCTCCACAACCTCCCCCGCCTGCACAGCCGTCTTTCCGCTGGCCCTGGCAAGGATCTTTTCAACCATCGTCATTGCATGCACATTTTCTCCCATAAAGTTCTCCTTCTAAATTGCCATCTTCTCTTTCATTGTCTTGATCTCATCCGGCGTGTATCCCAGCTCCGTCAGGATCGCTTCTGTATGCTCCGAAAGCCGCGGCGAAGGCATGGTGATCTCCGCTGGTGTCTTCGAGAACTTCGCCGTCATGTTGAACACTTTCACCGGACCAATCCCCGGTTGCTCCACATCTGCGCTCACCTCGCGATATTGCGCCTGGGGCTGGGTCAGTGCCTCTTCCAGGCTCAGGATATCCCCTGAAGGGATGCCCTTCGCGTTCAGCACTTCTACCCAGTAATCGGTCGTGTTTTGCACCAGCTTCTCCTCCAGCAGCGGCGTCAGCAAGAAACGATTCCCCTTGCGCGTATCCCGTTCCTGGAAGCGTGGATCGGTCTTCAGCTCTGGCACGCCTAGCTCATCCGCTAGGCCTTCCCACTGCTGCTGCTGGTTAGCGGCAATATTGATATAGCCGTCCTTCGTGCGGAAGGTGCCCGAAGGCGCCGCGGTGAAATTATCGTTTCCCAGCAGCACCGGCTGCTGCCCGCCAATCAGCAGATTCGCCGCAACCCAGCCCATCAGCGGCATGATCGAATCCAGCAGCGCAATATCGATGAACTGTCCTTCGCCTGTGCGCTCGCGGTGGTACAGTGCCGCCATCACCGCAAAAGCCGCATTCAGCCCGCCTACTGTATCACAAACCGGGAAACCGCAGCGCAGCGGGTTCAGCCGTTCATCCCCGTTAATCGCCATCACCCCAGAAAGCCCCTGGATGATCTGGTCATAGGCTGGCTTGAAGGCATCCGGTCCCGTCTGCCCGAATCCAGAGATGGCGCAGTAGATCAACCGCGGGTTGATCTTGCACAATTCTTCATAAGAAAAGCCCAAGCGCGCCATCACCCCCGGGCGGAAGTTCTCTACCAGCACATCGGCCGTCGCCGCCAGCCGGCGGAACACCTCCTTCGCCTCCGGGATTTTTAAATTCAGCGTCAGCGACTTCTTGTTCGAATTCTGCGCCAAAAAGCTCGTCCCCAGCAGCTCTTTATTGTACTTGGGCACATTGCCCAGTTTGCGCGCCAGGTCGCCCCCATCCGGGTTCTCGATCTTGATCACATCTGCCCCCAGCAGCGCCAGGTGCAGCGTGGCAAACGGCCCGGAAAGCACGTTGGTCATATCCAGCACGCGGATCCCTTCCAGCAGTCTCATATCAGCTCCTTCCCTGGAAATTCACAATCGAGCCTGATTTTAAAATGAAGCCGGGCAGTTGGCGGTCAAAGAACGCGCCTACTTGCCGCGCCACATCCAGCAATGCCTCCAGGTCAATGTCCTGGCGGTAGCCCATGCGCTGCAGCGAATGCACCAGATCTTCCGTGCTCACATTCCCCGCCGGCACTTTAGTGAAGGGACAGCCGCCCAGCCCGCCAAACGCCGCCTCGAAGTAGCGCACCCCGCTGCGCAGGGCGGCATAGCAGTTAGCCAGCCCCAGCCCGTAGGTGTTGTGGAAGTGGCAGGCGAGCTCTACCTCCGGGTCCAACGCGCGGATTGCCGCATAAAGTGCCTCCACCTGCAGCGGCTGCGCGTGCCCAGCCGTATCCGCCAGGCTGATATTGCGGATTCCCGCCTCCAGGTAAGTCTTCACGATCGAAAGTACCTTCTCCTGCGCCACCGCCCCCTCGAAGCCACAGCCAAATGCCGACTGCACCGAAGCCTGCACCGCCTTGCCCGCTGCCATTGCCTGTTGCGCCATCGCCACGATCCGCCCCTGCGCCTCGCTGGTGCTCATCCCCGTGTTCTTCTGGCTGTGCGTCTCGCTTGCTGAAACCCCCATGCAGAACATCTCCACTCCACATGCCATCCCCCGCTCCAGGCCGCGCTCGTTCAGCACCAGGCCCGAAAGGGTGACATGCGCCGGCTTGGTTGCCGTAAAATGCCGGAACAGCGCGTCCGTGTCTGCCATCTGGGGCACCTTCTCCGGATGAACGAAAGAACCAAGCTGGATGATGTCGATCCCCGAAGCGAAGAGACCCTCGATCCAGGCCATCTTCTGTTCTAGCGGCACCACAGCCTTCTCCACCTGGAGCCCGTCGCGCGGTCCCACCTCATGAATATAGATTTTCTCCATCACCAGCCTCTACAGCTTCGCCGCGATGGCTTCGCCAACCTGCAGCGTAGTGCTCGACCCGCCCATGTCGTAGGTGCGTACCTCGCCTTCTTTGATCACCTCTGCCGTGGCTCGCTCGAGCGCTGTGGCTTTTTCCGTTTCGCCCAGCCAATCAAGCATCATCTTCGCCGAGAGGATCGCCGCGATCGGGTTCACCTTGTATTGCCCCGCATATTTAGGCGCCGAGCCGTGCGAAGGTTCGAACACTGCCAGCTTCTGCCCGATATTGCCGGAGCAGCCAAAGCCCAGCCCGCCCACAAGTTGTGCCGCTAGGTCAGAGATGATATCCCCGAACATGTTTGTCGCCACCACCACATCATAAGACTTGGGATTCTTTACCAGCCACATGCACATCGCGTCGATGTTGGCATCATCCACCTCGATCTCCGGGAACTCCTTCGCCACCTCTTTGGCAATCTCCAGGAACAAACCCTCCGTCGCGCGTACCACGTTGGCCTTGTGGATCACCGTGACCTTGCGCCGCTTGTACTTGCGAGCATACTCGAAGGCCGCCCGGATAATACGCTCAGAGCCTTTGCGGGTGACGATTTTGTTCGAGATGGCGTACTGGTCAACTGGTAGATCCTTGAAAGCGCCAAACGGCTTGGAAAGCTTGCCCAGCACCTCCGCCAGCTCCTGTGGGACTGGGTTGAACTCCACCCCCGAATATAAGTCCTCGGTATTTTCGCGGAAGACCACCAGGTCAATATCATCCTTGTAGTTCAGCGGGTTGCCGGGGTAAGCCTTGCACGGGCGCAGGCAGATGTAGAGGTCAAACATCTGGCGCATGCGCACGATCGGCGAGCGGTACACATATCCCTTACCCTGCAGCTCGGGCGCCAGCTCCGCCTCAGAGGCTTTCACCGGCTTGGAGGTGATGGCGCCGAACATTGCCGCATCCACGTTCTTGAGCAGCTCAACGGTGCGGGTGGGGAAGGCATCGCCCTCCTTGCACCAGAACTCCCAGCCGATGTCGCCGTGGATATACTCGGCATCCAGCTTCAGCTTATCGAGCACAATCCGCGTCGCATCCAGCACATCCACGCCA
>JAFGBV010000025.1 GCA_016932955.1 Anaerolineales bacterium
ATACTTTCTTGCGATCCTGCTGGTGGCTTTTGTTTGGGGTCTGAGTTTGATGTTCGGGGAGGATCTGATGGAGCTGGAGGGGGATTCATCGCTGCTGGAGGCTGAGAGCCTGGAGGGACTGGAAAGCAACCGCGAAGCTGTACAGCGCAGGCTGGCAACACGGCTGCTAGTGATCGGCGGGGGATTGGTGTTTGCGGCGTCGTTCGTGCGGTTGGATCTGACCGCAATTGGAGGCGGAGCACCAGATTCCAGGGCGAGCATCTTGCATGTGCTGGTTTATTTCGTGTTCGGTTTAGGGCTGCTCAGCCTGACCCACCTGGCGACTCGCCGGGCTGCCTGGGCCTGGGAGCATATCCCCGTAGGGCCTGAGATCACGCGGCGGTGGATGATCTTCAGCCTGATTTTCCTGGCACTGGTGGCACTGGTAGCATTTTTGCTACCGACGGGCTACACACTGGGTTTTTTACCGTCCATTTCGTACCTGGTAGGGGTGGTGTTAGCTGTCATCTACGGGTTGGCGATGTTGCTGCTGCTGCCGGTATTTTACGTATTTGCCTGGCTGATTAGCCTGCTGGGTTTTTCCGCGCCGGATATGCCTGTGGCGCAACCCATTGAACAGGTGCTGCCTGAGGTGTTGACGGCAGCAGAAACCCAGCCGATCGCGTGGTTTGAGGCGCTGAAGTCAATCCTTTTCTGGGCAGTGATTGTTTTTGTGATTGGAATGGCTTTTCGCTTATATTTGCTACAAAACCAGGAGCTGGTGCGGAAGCTACAGCGCATCCCCGGTTTAGCATGGCTGGTGCGCGCCTGGCATTGGATTTTGGGGCGCGCCCGCGCGGGGAGCAGCGCCGTGCCAAAGGCGGTGAGAGAAGGTCTGAAACGGCTGCGCGCCTTGCGGCGCAAAGTGCCCTTGCCTGAGATGGGGCACCTGCTGCGCCCGCGCCAACTAAGCCCGCGCCAGCAGGTGATCTTCTATTACCTGGCGCTGGTGCGGCGCGGCAGCGAAGCCGTGGTGGCGCGTAAGCCTGTTGATACGCCGTATGAATATGCCCAGAAGCTGCATGGGGGATTATCCGGCGCAGAGCAAGATGTGGATGCGCTCACAGAGGCCTTTGTTGAGGCGCGGTACAGCAATCACCTTGTGCAGGAGAACCAGATCAGCCTGGTGCGGGAGGCATGGGAGCATCTGCGGGCGATCCTGCATCGGGTGCGAGATGAAAAACACAGGAGTGAGTGATGAATGAAATGGTGTATTTCTACCCGGAGGGGCATGCAGACCACTTTGAGCGCGGCCACCCCGAACGGCCAGACCGCGTGGAAGCAGCGGTAAAAGCGCTGCAGCAGGCTGGCTGGTGGGATGATTTCACGAAAGTAATACCAGATGTGCTGCCGATGAGCGTTCTACATGCGGTGCACAGCGAGGCTTACTTGAATGTTCTGGAGATGTCTTGCCGGCGCGACGGTCACCTGGATGCGGATACATACACCCGCCCGGCTTCCTGGGAGTTGGCGCAGCACGCTGCGGGAGGGGCTGTCGCGGTAACGCGGGCAGTATGGAAGCGGGATGCAAGACGTGGTTTTGCACTGACCCGGCCTCCTGGTCACCATGCGACGCGAGGGCGGGGGATGGGTTTTTGTTTGCTCAATAATATTGCGCTGGCGGCAGAAGCAATGATACAGGGTGAAGGCGCACAGCGGTTGGCAATTATTGATCTGGATTTACATCATGGCAACGGCACGCAGGAAATTTTTTACACACGGGGAGATGTCTTTTATATGTCTACCCACCAGTCACCATTGTACCCAGGGAGCGGATTTCTGGATGATGTGGGGGAGGGTAGTGGCGAGGGTCGAACAGCGAATTTCCCCTTGCCGCCAGGGGCGGGAGACGAGGCATTCCTGACTGTGATGGATGAACTGATTGTTCCCCTCTTGGATGGTTTTTCGCCGCAGATGCTCCTGGTGAGTTATGGGTTTGATACACACTGGAGCGATCCTCTAGGCAGCCTGGCGCTATCGGCAGGGGGGTATGGAATGTTGATCGAACGTCTGGCAGGGTGGGCTGATGCTCACTGCGAGGGGAGGCTGGCGCTTTTCCTGGAAGGGGGGTATGACCTGGATGCTGCGGCAGCGTGTACCCAGTCAGTGGTTGCGGCGCTGCTCGGCATGCCTTGGACGGATGCGTTGGGATCGGCACCGTTTGCACCAAACCAGGCCTGGCGGAACATGGTGCAACGCGCTCGTCAGCTTTGGGACTTATAGTAAAGAGGAAATTTTACGGTGAAGCAACTACCTTTACCGCTCTCGCTCTCTACACCGATTGATCCCCCATGTGCCCGAGCAATTTCCTTGGCGAGAGATAATCCTAATCCAATGCCGCCAAAACGACGCCTGGTACTGCCATCCACCTGGTAGAAGCGCTCGAAGATTTTTTCGATCTTGTCCGCTGAGATGCCAATTCCGGTATCACTTACTTTGATCAAGGCATGGGATTCATTGCGGTCTAATTCCAGGGTGATGGTGCCTTCGGGAGGGGTGAATTTAATTGCGTTGGCAACCAGGTTGTCGCAAAGACGGTTAAGATGCGAATAATTCCCCAGGATATAGATCAAATCCTCGGGGATGATGGAGACCAGCTTTATATTTGCCCGCTCAACAACATCGCTGAAGTCTTGGGAAATTTTCAGGATCAGTTCATTAAGGCACAACTCTTCGTGAACAACTTCACGCGCCTCGGCCTCCAGGATCACGACCAGATCATCCACGATTTTAATCAGCATATTTATCCGGCGGGTTAGAATGCTGATCGCATCCTGCTGTTCTTTGGTGAGAGTGCCTAACTCTTCGGATTGCAACAACTCAATATAGCCGTGCGCAATTGCCAGAGGGGTGCGCAATTCGTGAGATACGTTCTGGATGAACTCGTCTTTTAGGCGGTCGAGCTCTTCACGCTCGGCCAGGGCATCGGCTAATTCCTGGGCGCGCTCTTGTGCTTCTCGATAGAGCTGGGCGTTGTAGATAGCCAGAGCGGCTTGGTCAGCAAGCAATTCCAATACTCGCAGTTCGTTCTCGTCGTAATAATGCGGGCCGCCGTGATGGGCGAGGTTCATCACCCCCACCACTTCATCGCCGCGCCGCAAGGGTAGGCTGGCCAAGGCACCATCCCAGGGACGGTCGGTGAATTCCTTGGATGTGCGCACATCATTCAAGACCAGGCGCTTTTTGCTGAGGGCTACCTGGTAGGTCACCCCGTGAGGGCGGGGGATGTCGAACACTTCGTGGGGTCTGCCTTCAGCCCAATAAGCAGCGCCAAAAGTGAGCGTTTCTCCATCGTAGAGGAAAAGGTGAGCGGTGTCGGCAGTGAGCAGTTGAATGGCCTGTTTAAGCAGCACCTCCAGCAACGATTGCAGATCCAGGTTGGAGGTGAGGTGCAGGCTGGCCTGGCGCAGCGATTCCAACTCGGCAACGCGGCGCTGGGTGGAATCGTAGAGGCGGATCTTCTGCATGGCTGTGGCTAACTGCCCGGCGATGGTTGCCAGCAGGCGTTCATCGCTTTCGCTAAAGAAGCCTACCTGGTTGCTTTCGGCGTTGATCACACCGATGATTTGATCGGCAATCTGAATGGGCACGCATAGCTCGGAACGAGTGGCGGTATCAATGCAAATATAGTTGGGCTCTTGGGTTATATCTTGAATGCGGCGAGGAATGCCATCCTGCGCTACCTGACCTGAGATGCCTCTACCCGGGTAGATCGGCAACGGATCTAGGTTATTAAGATCATGATAGGAAGGGTGTGGGACGAGCTGGTTCCGGCTTGCGTCGAGTAGCATAACACCGAAGTTGCTGGGGAAGAAGATCTCTGCAATCAGGCGGGTGACGCGAGTAATCAGCTCATCCTCGCTGGTGGCGATGGCGCCTGCGGTGGTGACCGCATTGAGTACACGCAGCTCTTCCAACTGGTGACGGGTGGCTTCAAACAGGCGGGCGTTGGTAATGGCAACAGCCAGTTGGTCGGCCATCGTTTGCAGGATGTTCACATCATCATCATCAAAGGCTGCGGACTGCTGGCTTTGCACATCCAGCGCACCAAAGACAAGATTGCCCGTCTTGAGCGGCAAGGCTAACTCGGAGCGGGTTTCTGGGAGGAAGGGGTTCTGGAAATAGACTGCATCCACGCCAACATCGAGGGCGATGCGGGGTTGGCCTGTGCCGGTGACGTATCCGACGATGCCAACCTCGCCAACCTTGAGGCGATGACCAATGGCGATCATTTTTTGTCCGGCCTCGCCTGTGGCGGATTTCAGCACAGCATATTCACCGCTATCATCGATCATGAAAATACCAGAATGGTAGAAGCCGAAGCGGTCTCTCACCAGGTTCACCGCTCGATCGAGGAGCGGCTCGACTTCCTGTAGCGTGGCGGCATCTCGGGCGATATCCGCGGAGACCTGGAGCTGCACGATACGGCGCTCAAGATCGTGGGCGTGGGCTTCGAGGGACGAGCGAATATTTTGCAGTTCGGAGTAGTGTCGTTTGAGCGCTTCTTCGCCCTGGATCGCACGCTGCAATGCTTCATTAATACTACGCAGGGTAATATAAACCAGGAAGAGTACCCAAATCAGGATGGCTGTTTGCTCCAGCCAGACTGCCTGTGGGGTCATCAAGTGGTTGTATGTGATCAGGATGCCGCGCGATTGGAGCAGGATGAGAACACCGCTGGTGATCATGCTCAGGACGAAGGTGATCAATCCATGGCGCCAACCGAGCAGCAACGCGGCGGTTAAGATGATGACGATGTAGGCACTGAAGATGCCCTCGAGAAGATCTGCGAACAGGATACTTGCAACGAACAAGATCAAGCCGAGGCCATAAACCAGGAGGAACGTCCCTGGATTTACATGACCAAAACGCATCAGCAGGAATGCGGTGATGTGGAGGAGAAAGGCGCTGCCAATCAAAGCCAGTCCTGGCAACAGATTTTTTGATTGCAATACGAAGAGGAGCAGAGACAGGATCACGAGCGCGCTGGCATTGAATAATACAATGCTGTTCAGCATGCGCGCCTGGCGCGTTTTGCTTTCTTGATCAAATGTTGGTGGTTTGATTAACTTATGAAACCGATAAAATACATCCATCATGCTGTAGATGTTCCTGGCATAATTTTACTTTTGAATCGGAAAATATGCTGAAAGTGGGTCAGTACCAATTAGTCTTGCCGTTCTTGCTTGCGGGCACGCTTGCGCGCCAGAAGCTGGGATGTGGTTGATGATGAGGCCGGTTTACTGGGTTGTGGCTGTTCTTCAGGCTGGACATCTGCTGGCGGGCGAGGGGGAAGCGGTGGAGGCTGGGTAGCTGGCGATGGACGAGGGGGCTGGATATCGCTGCCTTTTGCTTCTGTTGGGCGCGGCGGGGCGGCTTCGCGCACTTCGCTTCTGGCTTTGCGGGTGCGCTGGCGAGCCTGCAAGAGTGAGTCGATCTGGCTGGCAGGCTGTGTCGATTCGCCTGGCTGGACGGGGGAGGCGGTGCGCATGGGACGCGCAAGCCTTTGGCGCAACCGCTGAGCCAGGTGGCTGAGATCGCTGCGGGTGATGACCAGGCGGCGAGCGGCGATATCGAAGGGGAGTAGCAAAGCAGCCAGGGTGAGCAATTGGGGCCACAGGGGGAGGTAACTCTGGCTGGCGGAAAGGGTATGGCTAAAGGCCTCCGCCGGATCGTCACTCGCCAGGCGGCCTCCATGAGCCAATGCGAGGCGGAGCAGTGCATCGGGGTCGGGGTCGAAACGTCGGTATTCGGGGGAATAAGATAACACCCACCCGGCGGTTTCTGCAACAGGCGACTGGGTGGGGTTCACTGGCTGGCCTATGAGGCGGATCAGGTAAGCACCCTGGCGGGAAGGTATAAAGCTGGCTTCATATGCGCCGGGAGCGGTCTGTTGCAGGGGGATGCTGGTCACATCACCGGCAGGGTCGATGATATTCGCCTGCAGAGAGTAACCGTTCAGGTAGGTGATTTCGCCGTTTGGCGCATGTTCAGCGGCATCAACAACCAGGCGGGCGCTTTCCTCCTCGTGTATGACGCGCAGTTCGATGGGGGAAAAGGACTGCTCGGAGAGAACATATCGCACTGCCTGGGACCATAAGGTTGGGAAACCCTCCCAGAGTATCCAGGCCTGTGCCCAGCGACCAGTGGCATCTGAGGTAAAAGATACAGCCTTTCCCAAGCCGTACTGCCAGGCTGCCAGGATAGGGTCGCCAAGATGCGAAACCAGTATCGTTTGCGCAGCATCTTTGGCGCTGGTGCCCACGTATCCATAAAGGGGGGGAGTTTCGCCAATGCCGTTGAGGATGGGGGATGTGGAGATCAACTGTGGATAAAAGGTTTCTTCGACGATGTAGGCGCGGGTGGCGAGGGTGGTTTCTTCGGTGAAAATCGAGGGGATCGCGCCCGGGTCTTCAGCGAAATGATAACGCCCCCCGCCCAGCTCTGCCAACTGGGGCAGGAAGGGAGCTGCGTCGCGGCCGACGCCTACCGTGGTGAGGGTGATATTGTGCTCAAGATAGAGGCGTTCAACCAGCTCAGGAATGCCGCTTGGATCTGCACCTCCGTCGGTGAGCAAGATGACGTGTTTGACGGTGGATGGATCGTCGGGGAAAACTGCAGCCATGCTTTGCAAACCGGCCAAGATATCGGTACCGCCGCCGATTTGGATGGAGCCAATGGCATTCATCACGGCTTGGGTATCCTCTAGGGTGGTCATCTCGACGACCCATTTGGCCACATCGTCGAAGGCAATCACACCAACACGGTCGGTGGGGGCGAGCAATTCTACAGAACGGATGGCTGCTTCTTTGGCAAGGTCTAACTTGTTTACCCCACCGCTGGTTTCGGACATGCTGCCAGAATGGTCGATGATGAACACGATTGCCAGAGTGGGTCGGCGCTGCTGATCCTTGATTTGCATTTCGACGGGTAGGGTTTCTTCCAGTGGGGTGCGGTAGTATCCGCCGACGCCATAAGAGGTGGGGCCTCCAACCGTGACGAGGCCACCACCCAGATCGCGCACATAAGATTGCAGGGCTTCCATCTGGCGGTTGTTGAGCTGGCGCGCGGGCACATCCACGAGGAGAATGGCGGCGTATTGAGCCAAAGCGGGCAGCTCGGATGGCAACTGGCTGGGGCGGAGAAGCTGGGTTACAAAACCGGCAGCCTGGAGAGCGTTTTGGATGGGGGTGAACTCATCTGGGCGCACTTCACCTGATGTGCCGAGGGGCTCGCCGGCAGGCGGTGCGATGATCAGAATTTGCGGTGGGCCCTGTACCTGGGCAAATGCAGCAAGCTCATTGTTCTGATAGTAGGTGTCATCCTGGGGAACTACCTGTACCTCATAGCTAGCAAATCCAGGTTCTCCGGCAACCAAAGGTAGACTGAGGGTTTGTTCTCCAGTATCTACATTGTAGGATGCCTCAAAAATCACCTGTCCGGCGGAAAGGACGCGCACTACTGTCGAGGTGGCTTGTGTGGCGGAAAGGGTGAGGTTCAAGTTGAAGCGCTCACCCTGGGTGAGATGGGTGGGGGCTTCAACAGCGTTGACGATGACTTCTTTCCCTGGTGTCACCAGAAATGGCAGCGCCACGATCTCAACACCGGCAGCAGCAGCCAGGCGGGCTGCATCGGCCGGGTTGCCGGTGGTGACAGCGCCATCGGAGAGGATGACCAGGCGGCGGGCAGCGCCGGGAGGATAGAGCGCCATAGCCAGGCGAATGGCTTCTTCCAGGTCTGTCTGATTGGTGGCAGGGATGGATATGATGTTATCCAACTGCTGAAAGTGCGCCATGGCCTGTTCTACCAGCGCATCTGCTCCGAATACGATCACCGCAGCCTGGTCGTCTGCCTTCATGGCTTGCAGAGCCTGCCCGACGTAAGCGGTCGCCAGCGCCTGGGCTGATTCTGGCATGGAATCAGAGACATCGATTAGAAAAACAACCGCGAGGCGATCACTGGACTGGCGCATTTCGATGCCAGCCAGGGAGAGCACCAGGCAAAGTAATAGGAGCAGACGCAGCGCCAGCGAGAAGATTTCTCGGCGCCTGCCGTAACCGCGCGCCGGCCATCCCAGAGCGACAACCACAGGGAGCAGTAGGAGCAGCAACAAGGCAAGGGGAAAAGTAAAGCGCATTGGATTAACCGACTAAACCATCCTGGTGAGTGGATTTGCGACGCATGCGACCCAGCACCCACACTACGAGCAAGCCCAAGGCTGCACCGATAGCAGCCGCGGCGATCATTTTGCTCTGCGCGGTCGAGAGAGAGATTGCTGGCTGCCCAGGGGTTGTTGATTGGCTTGTAGCCATCCAGGCAAAGGTTTCCGATAATCTTTGCTTGATCGGTCGCGGCTGCCAGCCTAATACTCTGCGGGCTTTATCAGCGCTGGCGATATAAGTGGCGCCAATCACGCGCACAGCGTCGGGGCTGAGCATTTCTGGCCAGGGTAGGGAACGACTGAGGAATTCAGAAAGAGGCAGGAGAATTCTAAGGAAGCGGGAGTGGATGTAAGCCAGGGGCGGGTGTTTCCCGCTGGCTGAGGCGCACAGGTTGATGAATTGCCGGAACGATAGCGCTGGACCGGCAAGGATGTAAGATTCCCCCAACTGGCCTTTCTCGGCAGCGAGCAGGTGGCCTTCGGCAATATCGTCCACGTGCACAAAAGTCAGCATGGTATCGGGGCCGGGGAAAAGCGGCAGCCAACCCCGGTAGTAGGCTTGCATGAGTTGACCGACCAGGCTGTGATCACCAGGACCATAAACCGCTCCGGGCATAACGATGATGATGGGAGCGCCCTGGGCAATCAGAGGCAGGGCAACATCGTAATGTGCCTGCCATTTGGTTCGATCATAGTTGGTGATAAAAGCCTGCTCGGCTGGCATGTGGTAGGTTTCATCTACAATTTTTCCATGTGTATCACCCAGCACGGCGATGGTGCTGGTGTAAACGATCTTGGGGATTTTGAGTTCATGTGCCAGGTTGAGCACAATCCGCGTGCCCTCCACGTTGATCTTTTTAGCCAGGGCTTGATCATGGGAGCCAAGTTTATACCAGGCAGCGATATGGAATACGAGATCGCAACCTTGCATTGCTGACCGCATGGATTCGCTCTCGGTGATATCCCCCATGACCGGGTGCGCCCCCATCTCAGCCAGGACGGCTGCTGCCTGTTCAGAGCGGACGAGGGCAAATACTTCGTCACCGCGAGCAAGCAGTTTGCGCACCACCCACCCGCCGATAAAACCTGTTGATCCTGTGATGAATACTTTCATGGTGTTCTCCTGTAAGGAATTGGGATCTGAGAGCAAATCCCTGGATGATGACTATACCTGTCTCCATTCCATTTTCATTAATGCCAGCCAGAAAAACAACGCACTGAACAGGCAGAGCACCAGCAGATCGACTATGATCTGAGGGGTCAACGGCCCCAGCAGAGTCTGGCGCAATGCAGATGCGGCGTATGTGGCCGGGCTGAGGCGCCCCAGCAGGATCATAAATTGGGGAAGCTGCTCAGGTGGAATTACAACCGGGCCCAGGCCAACGGCTATGAAGGTTACCAGCAAGCTGATCGGGCCAGATTCTTCGGGCGTGCGGGTGCTGACTCCGATCCAGGCGCCGATTCCAGCCATAGGAATGGCAATCAGGGGAATGGCAACAAGCAGGATCGGATGTGGATGAATTGAGATGCCCAGGTAGAGGCTGCCTGCTACGATAATGATCAGTAATGATGGGATGGATAAAATGAGATAGGAAACGACAGTTGCCAGCACCAGTGTAAAGCGCTGGATCGGCAGTGATGCAAAGTAGCTGAATGTGCCCTTTGTGCGCATGAAAGCGAAGTTTGAACAGACTTTACCCTGAATCTCAAACATCAGCGACATTACCAGGTTGCCAGTGAGAATGTAGCCGAGGACCTGAGCGCCAGACTGGCGGGCAAAGAGTCCCAAGGCGGCGATACTGACCAGAGGGGCAATCATGCCGGTGATGAGCATGCTGCGCCAGGACCAGCGATAATTGGAAAGCTGGATGAGGGTCAGATCAAGGATCTGCACAGGCAGCGCTTGCGGCTTAAGCCTGGGGAAAATCTGGCTCTGTTGATTGACGGGCATAATACAGGTAAAGGTCCTCCAGGGTGGCTGAAAAGAGACGGAAATCGTCGATCTGTTCGAGCTGTAATTGGCTGAGGGTGAGGAAAGCCTGGTCGCGGTGCAGGTAGACCAGCCAGCGTCCTGCATCCAGGGTGATTGGTGTTAGCCCTGGTGGAAGGCGAGGGGGTTGGTTGGGTGAAAAGAATATCTCCAAACGCAGACTCTGATCAACCAGTGCCTTCAGTTCACCAGGTTTTCCAATGGCTACGAGCTGCCCGTGACGCATGATCCCAACGCGTTGGATGATTTTTTCTGCTTCAATGGCGTCGTGGGTGATAAAGATGATGGTGATGCCATGATGCTGGTTGAGTTTGCGTAGAACATCCCACACTTGCTTACGGCGGACGGGATCGAGGTCATTGGTAGGCTCGTCTAAGATCAACACCGGTGGCGAGCCTGCCATGGCTACGGAGAGAAGGAGGAGCCGCCGCTGCCCGCCCGAGAGGTGCTGGTTGTTCATGTGGCGCAGGTCTTGTATGTTCCAGAGTTCCAGCAGGCGGTCACATTCCTGGCGCGCCTGCCTGCGGGTGAAGCCGCGCAGGTGGGCAGTGAAATAAAGGGCTTCTGAAACAGTGAGATTATTGAGGGCGAGACCATCCTGAGGCATGTAGCCCACATACCTTGAAACGAGCAAGGGGTCACTATCCACAGGTTGGCCGAGGAGGGTGATGCTGCCGGATGTGGCGCGCAACAGGTTAGCCATCTGCTTGACTAAGGTGCTCTTCCCGGCGCCATTGTCGCCCAGGATGCCGAAGATCTCTCCACTTTGGATCTGGAGGTTGATATCCCTGTTGGCGGGCAACGATTGCCCGGGATATTGTTTTGTCAGGCTTTGGATATTGTAAATATTCATTGGCCCGACCTGGAGGCAGGGGTAAAGGGATGCGGGTGGGCGTGTTTCTGCGTAGTGGATTGGGGCGTGCTGCGGCGGTGATAAACCCACCATTCGAGCATTAAAACACAAAGGGCGATAGCAGCTAGCCAGGGCCAAATCTCACGCAGGCTGAGACGGTCTTCGCTGGAGGAAGCGATTGCAGCACGGCCGACCTGGATACTGGCAGACGGCTGGATATTGGATTCGTAAGGGTCAAACAGGTTTACGGCAAAGAAATCTGCCTGGGATTGGTTTGCCCCCAGATAGTTCACGGCGTAAACACCCAATTCGCCCGTTTCCGTGAACAGCGCCCCGCTTTCTTCGGGTAAGAGTGAATAAACTTTTCCGGAGGGTGAGGCGATGGCGATTTGAGTGGTATCTGGCCCGGGCATTATGCTCAGGCTTTCTCCGGGCCGGAGACCATTAGGCGCATCGAAAGCCTGGGAGGGGAGCAGGTAGCTGATGAGATTGGCAAACAGGATAGGGAAAGCAACCTGAAGCGGCAAATCGGAATCGTGCAGGTCAAAGGCGAACACCGCAATACGGCGGCCGCTGGCTTGGCCGGCAAAGATGAGCGGTTTTCCCTGCGCCTGCACCAGGGTCTCTGCCCACACGGGAGGCTCGATCTGGCTTGCCTTAGCAATGTGCACATTGCCCCAGTCCACAAACTGGGTGAGTGGGTGCTGCATGATCTGGCTGCCAGTGGAGATATCCAGGCTGCCGGAGATATCAAATAGGGGGTTGGATGGCGGGTTGATCAGCAACAGGCTGCCTGAGGGCAATTCCTCTCCAATTGGCCAGGTACCATCGAATACATAGAGATCAAAGGGGTCGCTGGTTAGCTTGAAGCCTCCCTGCTCATCTGGCAATGCCCGGAAGGGCACCACACCGGGCATTGCAGTGAGCACCTGCTCCAGGAAGAAATTACCAGGTGAGATCAACAGGGTCCGGCCAGTGCGCGGTGGTTGATAGGATGCGTAGGCGACATCATCGAGTGATAAAGCATCGAGGGGTTGATTGGGCCGAGCCGGATCAGAGAGCTGTGCCTGGTAAATAGCGGGAGACTGGGAGAGGCCGGTGAAGATGACGGGCAGACTTTCTCCGCCTGGAACAGATACCTGCTGGGCAGAGAACAATGCTCCGCCGACATAAAGGGAGAGGATTGCCTGGCGCTCTGCCTGCCCAAAGTTTGAGATACTGGCGAATAACTCAGCCCCAGACCCAGTAGAGCGTAGCGCCAGGGCGCTGATAGCCAGGTTTTCTCCACTGACGCCAATCGACACGTAACGCACCTCGCCAGGTAAGGGGGGCAGGCTTTCATCTGGAAGCCCTCCATCAGAGAGGATCACAATGGTAACACGATCATTTTTAGTGGAACTGCTGGTGACGGCGGCGGCGCTGGCGGCAAGCGCAAAGGCAGCCTGCCAGTCAGCTTTGCCGGAAGTCACGGAGGCAGAATCGATGGCGCGCCGCAGGCTGAGCTTATCATTTTCGCTGGAGGCAAGGATCAGCGGCTGCCGGCCTACGAGGATGATTGTCATCCGGTCATCGCCGCTAAGATTGTCAACCAGGGTGTGTGCTGCCGACCGGGCGCTTTCAAAACGCGAGGGTGAAACATCGATGGTATTCATGGAAGCGGAGGCATCCAACAAAATGATCACTGATCCGGCTGCCACACTTGGGGAGGGGATGGCAGGGCGGGCAAGCGCCAGTATAAGGGCGGCCAGGATGAGCAACTGCAAGAGCAGGAGCAGGCTGCGGCGCAATCGCTGCCAGGGGGTGTTAGCCTGCCGGTCGCGCAACAGCGCTTGCCAGAGCAGGGTGGAAGATACTTCCACCTGACGGCGGCGAAGCTTGAGCATATAAAGCAGCAGGATAGGCAAGGCGATAAGGCCTAGCAGCAGGAAAATTGGGCTGAGAAGGTTCATCATTCACCAGATAATGAATTATACCTTTCTGATCGTGGGTGGGTGGGGGCTTTTTCAAGAGTGCTCCTTAAAAACCTTGCATCTCGCTGGTTTCCATGCTACAATTCAATCTGCTTAGGGTTTGAAGATGACGCACGTTGCGAAAAGTGGGCACTCCCCACTTTTCTTGCGTATAATGCCCGCTACTGAATAGGAATGTGGTTTGGAGATGTTGGAAGGATGAAAAACGAGTTTGTTCTAGCCTTTAATGAGGTCCTCGAAGAGAAGGGACTACCGCGTGAGGTGGTTATCGAGGCCTTAGAAGCGGCGATGATATCTGCCTATCGCCGGGCAGTCAATGCATCTGGAGCGCAGCACGTCGAGGCAAAGATTGATCTCGAAACTGGCAAGGTCGTAATCCATGCTGAGAAAGAGGTCGTTGAGGATGTGCAGGATGAGCGCACAGAAGTTACGTTAAAACAGGCATGTCAGGTGAACCCGGAAGCGCAGCTTGGGGATATGGTGGTGGTCGAGACCACGCCCAAAGATTTCGGGCGTGTGGCTGCGCAGACTGCCCGCCAGGTAATCCAGCAACGTATCCGGGAGGCCGAACGCGACTCGCAGACGCAGCACTATGCCAAGCAGGTTGGTGAGATTGTCAGCGGCGTTATCCAAGCGATCACCCCGCAGGGAATCACATTAGGCCTTGACATGAAGGCGGAAGGAATCTTGCCGCGTAACCAACAAATCCCCGGAGAACGCTACCGCGTTCATGACCGCGTGCAGTCGTTGCTATTAGAGGTGAAACAAACACCACGCGGGCCGCAGATCATTCTTTCACGCTCTCACCGTAACTTCCTGCGTCGCTTGCTTGAAAATGAGGTGCCAGAGATTTACCATGGTCTGGTGGAGATTCGCTCGATTGCACGCGAGCCGGGGCAGCGCTCGAAGGTTGCAGTTGCTGCTTTGCAGCCAGCAGTAGACCCTGTGGGGGCATGTGTGGGTATTCGCGGCGTACGCATCCAGGCGATTGTGCGTGAATTGAATGATGAGAAGATCGATGTTATCGAGTACGATACCGACCCGTCAGCGTATATTGCCAAGGCGCTCAGCCCAGCGCGCGTCACAGGCGTTTACCTGAACGAGCATGCCAAGGGAGCAAAGACGGCAACAGTTGTAGTGATGGATGACCAACTTAGCCTGGCAATTGGGCGGGATGGACAGAATGCCCGCCTGGCAGCTAAACTGACCTCCTGGCGCATTGATATCAAGAGCCTGATGGAGGCTGCTACAGACGCAATCAATCAGTTACAGAACAATCCTGATTATGCCTTCCTGGCAGCCAGCGAAGAAGAGAATGTGCCTCGTGTAGAAGCAGTGCTGGCCAAGAAGGCTGAAGGACGTTCAATTCCACCTGAGGAATACCAAATGCTCAGCCAGTTTGTGGACCGTGTGGAGCGTGGGTTGATCACCCGCCGCACTGCCGAGAAGCGTGCTGAGGAAGAAATCCGTAAGGCTGCACGGGCAACCATTCCCGATGCGGCGTTTGAGATGCCGCTGGAGAACCTGGGGCTTTCGGAGCGTGTGTTCGGCATGATCCAGGAGGCTGGATACCATACCATTGGCGACTTGATGCTACAAATGGCGATTGATTCGGATGCAATCCTGCGCATTAACGGGGTTGGCCCCAAGACAATGACGGAGATCAATGAGCGACTGGCTGGGGTGTCCTTCCCTTCGGTTGAGGAAGAAGCGCCACAGGTTGTTGAGCCAGAGGTGATTGAGGTTGTGCAGCCCGCGGAAGAGCTCGTATCAGTGTTTGCCGAAGAGGCCGAAGCACAGCCGAGTGAAGAGCCGATCCCAGTGGAATTGCCGGTGAGTCTACCTGAGATGGTAGAACCGGCTATGCAGGTGGAAGCGCTAACACCCGTTGAAGCGGAAGCGGTGGCAACGGCTGGCATTGGAGAAGAATCCGCAACTGAGAGCGAACCCAGCCTGGATGATCTCTTTAGCCTAAAGCTGGACGAGATTGTAGTTGGCGATGAGGATGAGGAAGATGACGAGGAGGATACAGGAAAACCTGGAGATCCTTCGAAGAAGAAAAAGAAGAAGGCAAAGAAGAAGAGTTTCGTTGAGGTTACATACGATCCCGATCGGGATGTCACCCTTGTCAAGCGCAAGCGTAAGCGTGGTGAGGACTGGGGCAACGAATGGGATTTTTAGTGTTCAGGCTGTAACAATCAGGAAGGTTGTGTGCCTCGCAAAACTGGTAGAAGAAAACATTTGCCGCAGCGCACCTGTGTGGGTTGCCGGGAAGTGTTGTCGAAACGAGCATTGATACGGATTGTCCGCGGTCCCCAGGGTGTGCAGGTTGACCCTACGGGCAAACTGGCTGGCAGGGGAGCTTACCTCCATAACCAGCGCTCCTGTTGGGAGCGCGCTTTGAGGGGGGCGCTAGCCCAGGCTTTGAGAACTGAGTTAACAGCTGATGAGCGGGAACGCCTGCTGGCTTATGCATCATCCTTGACAGAAGAGGACCAAAATATGAGCGAGTGATATTTCCTGCCTCATCCGCTCATGGGGCGCAGGACATATTTAGAGATGGAATTTAGGAGGTACCTATGAGCGATACCGGGCAACAATCTAAACGAATTGAGATCCCTGCCAGTATTACGGTACGTGAACTGGCGCAGAAGATGGACACCAGCCCGATTGACATTATCAAAGCGTTAATGGCTAATGGGGTGATGGCAAGCATCAACCAATCAATCGATTTTGACACTGCTGCGATTGTAGCCGCAGAAATGGGCTTTGATGCAGCACCTGAAGCACAGGAAATTGTTGAGAAGGACAGCGGGGATATTCCTTTTTGGCGCAAGATGATCGCCAATGAGCCGGCGAATATATTGGAAACGCGCCCCCCTGTGGTTACAATTCTGGGTCATGTGGATCATGGCAAAACCACATTATTAGATGCCATGCGGCATGCCAATGTGGCGGATGGGGAAGTGGGTGGAATTACCCAACACATTGGTGCATATCAGGTGGAATTGAAGGGTAGGCTGATCACTTTCCTGGATACGCCAGGACACTCGGCATTTACAGCCATGCGCGCCCGAGGCGCCCAGGGGGCGGATATAGTCGTCCTGGTGGTGGCGGCGGATGATGGGGTGATGCCGCAAACGAAAGAGGCAGCAGCGCACGCCAAAGCAGCCAAGGTGCCGATCATCGTCGCGTTGAATAAAATTGATAAGCCGAATGCAGATCCTGATCGCGTCAAACAACAACTGGCAGAAATAGATTTGGTGCCGGATGAGTGGGATGGCGATACGATTGTGGTGCCGATCTCGGCGAAAAAACAAATCGGACTGGAAGATTTGTTGGAAGCCATTTTGCTGGTAGCAGATAATATGAAAATCCAGGCTAACCCGAATGGGCGGGTGATCGGCACGGTGATTGAGGCGGAATTGGACCGTGCAAAAGGTGCGATGGCGACTTTACTGGTGCAAAACGGCAGTTTGAACGTGGGCGACGTGGTGGTGGTGGGAACAGCATACGGGAGGTTGAAGGCGATGTTCGATTATCGCGGACGTAAGCTGCGCAAAGCCGGCCCAGCCTCGCCGGTTTCGGTGATGGGGTTGAATGAGGTGCCGCATGCAGGCGACTTGTTTGATGTCGTTTCATCGGAGAAAGAAGCGCGGGCGATCGTTTTGGAGCGCCACCAGTTGCAAGAGGATAGCCGGCAAGTGCGCCCTGCACAGGTGACTTTGGAGCAATTGTTCGATCGTTTCCAGGCAGGGGAAGTTCGCGAGCTGCGTCTGATCCTAAAGGCAGATGTGCAGGGCTCGTTGGAGCCGATCGTTTCTTCTTTGAACGAGTTAGGAACTGATGAGATTTCGATCCGTATCCTGCATGCAGAAGCTGGGAACATCACAGAAAACGATGTGATGTTAGCGGCTGCCTCCACGGCAATCGTGATTGGTTTCAGTGTGCAGGCCGATGCCGCGGCGCGCCGTCTGGCTGAAGCGGAGGGAGTATCCATCCGCCTGTATGATATTATCTACCGCCTGATCGAGGATCTGGAGAAAGCGCTCAAAGGCTTGCTTGAGCCTGAGATCAGGGAGACAGTGATTGGACATGCCGAAGTACGGGCAATATTCCGCATTTCCAAGATCGGTAATGTAGCCGGGTGTTATGTGCTCGATGGCGAAATCCGGCGCAACGGTCGAGCGCGCGTACGGCGCGGCAAGGATATGTTGCACGAAGGAGAATTTGCTTCGCTCAAACATCTGCAGGAAGACGTGCGAGAGGTACGCCAGGGCTTTGAATGCGGGATCGCAGTCAAAGGAATGTCTGAATATGTGGTTGGGGACATCATTGAATGTTACATAATGGAGAAGGTGCAGCCTTCTTGAGGCTGCGCTCCTTGAAGATGCGAGGTTGGTTTGGTATCGAAATCGCGCGCCGTTCGTATCGGTGACCGGATACGTGAAGAGCTTTCGGGGATCGTTCTCATGCACAGCAAGGATCCACGTCTTGCTGGGCTTACGATAACTGAGGTTAAGGTCGATCGTGAGCTGGCTTTTGCCAGCGTGTATGTCTGTACGATTGAGGGGTCAGATCGCGCTCAGGATGTACTCAGCGGGCTGGAACATGCCCAGGGTTACCTGCGCAGCGAGCTGGCGAAGCGGATCAATCTGCGTCAATTTCCGCGCCTGCGTTTCATTTGGGATGTAACCTATGAACGCGCAGAGAAGATTGAGCGCCTGTTTGCCAGTTTGCATACTGACGAAGAGACATCGGGTGAGGATGGGGATGCTGAGCCTGGATCCTGATCTACTGCGAAGGGTGGCGGGCGAGTTACGGGATGCTTGGCGTATCCTGGTGATATCGCATATCCGGCCGGATGGCGACGCGGTGGGGTCGCTGTTGGGGATGGGCCTGGCGTTGCAACACGCTGGTAAGGATGTTCAGATGGTGTTGAGCGATGGTATCCCCTCTAATTTCCGGCACCTGGAGGGCAGCAACCAGGTACGCAAGCGGGCGGATGGAACATTTGACTATATCATCGTGTTGGATATCTCTGACCTGAAACGCTGTGGAAGCGCCCTGAACGGTTATGGCACTCCTGACCTGAACATTGATCACCATTTTACGAACCTGAACTTTGCTAGGCATAATCTGGTGCTGCCAGAAGCGGTGGCAACGGCTGAAGTGTTGGCGCTCATGATGGGTGAGTTGGACCTAGAGATAACGCCAGGGGTGGCGAATGCATTGCTCACTGGGCTGGTTACGGATACGATTGGTTTTCGGACGCCGAATATGCACTCAGATGTGCTGCGCTTAGCGGCGCAGTTGATGGACGCGGGCGGAGATCTGACCAGTGTCTATTATCCTGCCCTGGTGCAACGGAGCTTTGTTGGGGCGCGCTATTGGGGCGTGGGATTGTCAAAGCTGAAGCAGGAAAATGGGGTTGTTTGGACCACACTAACTTTGGCCGACCGCCTGGAAATTGGCTATCCTGGGCGGGATGATGCAGACCTGATTAATGTGCTCTCTTCGATAGAAGGCGCAGAGGTTGCAATCATCTTTGTTGAGCAGAGCAAGAATCGTGTTAAAATTAGTTGGCGCCGATCGGGGATGGCGTCTGAGGATGTGGATGTATCACAAGTGGCTTTGTGTTTCGGGGGTGGGGGGCATAAAGCGGCTGCAGGTGCAGAAGTTGATGGGAATTTAAATGATATACAAGATCGGGTTCTCGAGGCTACCCGTGCGATCTTTACCTCCAAGCACGGGGAGAAATAATGAGAATCCTCTCTATAACTTATAGCATGAGGCGAGGAAATTAACAATGAATGATCAAATGGCGGATCGTGATGATCATCTAAGAAATGTAGTTTCGGGTGTTTTGGTGGTGGATAAGCCGGTAGGGCTGACCTCACACGATGTAGTGCAGATCATCCGCAAGGGGACGGATATTCGCCGCGCAGGACATACGGGAACG
Source organism: Anaerolineales bacterium (assembly GCA_016932955.1). Next base: position 18,976 of record JAFGBV010000025.1, read on the forward strand.
CTCGACCCACGCGCATCAGGCGTGTTGGTGATCCTCATCGGACCGGCAGTGCGCCTGAGCGAGTATGTATCCGCTTCTGATAAACGGTATCAGGCTTCGCTGCGCTTGGGTAGTTCGACAGATACCTTCGATGCGGAAGGGCGTGTTACCCAATCCGCACCGGTGGATCAGATCACGGAAGAGCAATTTGAGGAAGCACTGAGCGAGTTTATTGGTGAAATTCAGCAGGTGCCGCCGCCTTATTCGGCAGTGAAGGTGAAAGGGCGCAAGGCTTATGAGATGGCTCGCGAGGGAGAAGAAGTCTCTCTTGAGCCACGGACAATCCAGGTGTACAGCCTTGATCTGTTAGAGTGGGATCCACCAGAAGCAGTGATTGATGTCTTTTGCTCCTCTGGCACCTATGTCCGTTCGCTGGCGAACGATCTGGGGGCAAAGCTGGGCTGCGGCGCACACCTGATAGGCCTGCGACGCACCAAGAGCGGGCGTTTTACGCTGAGAGATGCTGTGCCACTGCGCCGCCTGCAGGAGGCTTTCCATGCAGGGGATTGGTATAAGTACCTGATCCCCGCAGCAGAAGCATTGGGCGATTGGCTGATGGTAGAGCTGGATGCGGATCAGGTGGAGTTGATCCGCCATGGACATCGCATCCCGGCAGAGGCAGGGTCTCAGGGCTGGGTGCGTGGGGTGAGCCAGCAAGGTGACTTGGTAGCATTGATGGAGCTGGATGAGGAAGCCATGCAATGGCAGCCTCGCAAGGTGTTCTTCTCCTGATTGTAATCCCTCTATGGCGCAGCATTCCCGATCGCTAGAGAGCATTTTCCAGCAGAATTCCTGGGTAACAATAGGCACCTTTGATGGAGTCCACCTTGGGCACCAGGAGATTTTGCGCGGGATCACTGCTGGAGCACATGCAGTTGGCGCCCCGGCAGTGGCGATCACTTTTCACCCCCACCCGAAGGTGGTACTCAGAGGGCAGCAAGGGCCGTTTTATCTAACCACCCCAGAAGAGAGGGTGGCATTGATTGGCGAGATGGGGGTTGACCTGGTGGTTGTGTATCCCTTTACCCATGATGTATCGGCGATGTCGGCGCGCGGATTTGTGGAGTTGATCAGGAAGCATCTTGGTCTGGTCAAGCTATGGGTCGGCTATGATTTCGCGCTGGGACGCAACCGGGAGGGGAATGTAGCGATGCTGCAATCGTTGGGGGAAGAGCTGGGCTATCAAGTTCACCAGGTTGCGCCATTTCAGTTGGAAGGCCGCGTGGTATCATCCAGTCTTGTGCGCCAAATGGTGGCGGAAGGGGAGGTGGATACAGTGCAGCATTACCTGGGCCGCTTCTATGCGCTCAGTGGGCAGGTGGTTGCGGGAGATGGTCGTGGGCGGATGATCGGCATACCTACCGCGAATCTGGCGGTGGCTGAAGAGAAGCTATGCCCGGGCGGCGGTGTTTATGCTTGCCGGGCAGTGGTGGATGGGCAATCCTATGCTGCTGCGGCCAATATCGGAACCCGCCCTACATTTGATGGTAAAAGCTTGGTTAAGCAGGTTGAAGCCCATCTATTGGATTTCCACGGCGACCTCTACGGAAAAGAAATGCAATTGGAATTTGCCAGACGCCTGCGCGGCGAACGGTGCTTTGAGAGCGTGCAGGAACTGGTTGCACAGATCCAGCGAGATATCGAACAAACGCGGGAAGTGGTTGCTGCACATTCTTGATCCATGTGAAGATATCGCTTACTGATACAGTAAGCGAGTTTTTGGGGCAGGTACTGATTAAAGTTATTTCTCTGGGAGTTATCCATGCGCCAATACCTGGATTTATTGCAGTATATTCTTGACAAGGGAGTGGGGAAAAAGGACCGCACTGGGACAGGCACCTTATCTGTTTTCGGCTACCAGTCTCGATATGATCTGAGTCTCGGCTTTCCGTTGCTCACGACGAAGAAACTGCATCTGAAATCGATCATCCATGAGCTGTTGTGGTTTCTACGTGGGGAGACGAATGTACGCTCTCTGCAGGAGAGCGGGGTGCGTATCTGGAATGAGTGGGCGGATGAGCAGGGTGAATTAGGGCCGGTGTATGGCTCGCAGTGGCGCACATGGCGGACTGCTGACGGGTGTACAATCGACCAGATGTCGCAGGTGATCGAGCGAATCCAGAAAACTCCTGATTCACGCCGCCTGATCGTCAGCGCATGGAATGTAGGTGAGATTGAGAAAATGGCACTACCACCTTGCCATCTGTTATTCCAGTTCTATGTCGCGCAGGGGCGGCTTTCCTGCCAGTTGTACCAACGTTCGGCGGATGTGTTCCTGGGGGTGCCGTTCAATATCGCTTCTTATGCTTTGTTGACAATGATGATTGCCCAGGCATGCCGGTTGGAGCTGGGGGAGTTTGTGCATACGCTGGGTGATGCGCATTTGTATCTTAATCATATCGAACAAGCTCGCTTGCAACTCACCCGCCAGCCTTACTCGCTGCCAAAGATGCGGCTGAATCCTACAGTTGAGTCAATTTTCGATTTTCGACCAGAGGATTTTGAACTGTGCGATTATCAGGCGCACCCACATATCAAGGCTGAGATATCTGTGTGAGAAACAAAATGGGTGAACCCATGCTGGTCTCGATGATCGTGGCGATGGACGATCAGGGGGGGATTGCAAAAGGGGGGCGGTTGCCCTGGCATCTTTCGACGGACCTCATACGTTTCAAATCGTTGACGATGGGTCACCATCTGGTGATGGGACGGAAAACATATGAATCGATTGGTAGCCCGTTGGCGGGGCGGGTGAATGTTGTTGTAACGCGTAGCCGGAATTACGACTGCCCAGGCTGCCTGGTAGCCCACTCGTTGGATGAGGCGCTGGACCTGGCTTGGCAGGCTGGGGAGCAAGAGGTTTTTGTGATCGGCGGAGGGGAGATCTACACCCAGGCGCTACCCCTGACACAGCGGATCTATCTGACGCGGGTGGCGGTGGAAGTGGGGGCGGATATATTTTTCCCGACACTTGATCCAGGCGAGTGGGTGGAGGTATCTCGAGAATCGTACGGGGCGAGTGAGCATGATGAATATGGGCATACCTTTGCAATCCTGGAGCGGGACGTCCTACGTCCTAGTCAAGTCAAATGATAATGTTACCGAAGGGGCATGGTTCTGTCAAAAGAAAATGTTACCGAGGGAGTCAGCTCCTTTCATGGG
>JAFGBV010000218.1 GCA_016932955.1 Anaerolineales bacterium
ACGCCCATGCCGGCGATGCCGGTGGTTTCATAGGTCTTGGAGACCTCGAAAACCGGAGCCAGGACCGTAAGCGGGAGATCGAACTCGTTGTTGTCCCAATTGACCTCGACATCGGTTGGGCTATCGCCATAGGCTTCGATGTGGTTGACGAGCACATCCCCGCCCTGCACGGTATCCTCGATCTGAACAACGACATCGAAGGACCAGATACTGCCCGGCCCCATCGAACCCCAATCCCAGGTGATAGTGGTGCCATCGTTGTACGAAGGATGCCAGGTGGCGTTCGGATCCCAGTGAGCAGTGGCAGTAATGAAAATCATCCCGTCGGGAAGTATCTCAGTAATGTGGCTGCCGGACAAAGGACTGGTACTCCAGGGCCAAACGTTCTGGTTGCCGAACTCCACGGTGAAGGTGAGAATCTCACCAGGAAGCGGCTCGCCGCCGCTGAGCCACTTTTCCACGTAGACATCCGGGCCGGTATAGGCAGTCACCTCGTCGTAGTTATCCTCGGGGTAGACATCATCCGGTACGGGCGCCTCGATGGTGTTGACAAAGGTCAAGCCTTGCACATCGTGGATGCTGCCATCCAGGTCAACGCCAAAGAAAAGGTACCAGTTCCAGCCTTGCTCGATGCGGTGCACATCCCAGACCAGTTGGCCACCCAGATCATAGAAGTCGACATCCCCCGAACCCCAGTTGTGCCACCAGCTCCCATTGAAGGTAGTGGATACGGGCAGGGTATCGGTGACGAGAATGTTCTCCAGAACAGTGGTGCCAACATTCATCACCCTCACATCATAAGTGAGCGATCCTTCCCAGTTCCAGCTGTAACTTTTGGTGATGATCAGGTTGGGGCCGGGCTCGCGCACGAAGACGGAGACGCAGGCCGCGTTATCATAAGGCCAGCCATCCTCGCCATCGATGCTACCCTCGGCGCAGTTGACCAGCTCAGTGCCGGGCAATGTATCGGGGTCGATGCTGAGGTGCACGTAGAGGTCATGCCACTCGCCGGGCTGGATGATGCCCCAATCCCAGTAAGCCACCCCATCCACGATATCTGTGGGCAGGAAGGGAACCTGGGTCTGGCTCTCTGGATCCCAGAGGCGGGATTCGACGAAGGTGGTACCGGCGGGCAGGGTGTCCGTGAGCACCAAGTCAAATGGCATATTGCCATGGTTGCGGAAGCTGAGGTGGTATTCCAGCACACCATCCGGCACCAATACACCCCAATCCAGTTCCTTCCACACGGCAAGATCCCAGCGCGGCGAGGTGGTCCACACATCGTTGCGCATCTGGTAGTTATCACCGATCGTAGTGCTCAGCTCGGCGGCGGTGGTGATCTCTACGGTGTTGGTCAACTGCGTGCCGTAGCCTACCGCCGGATCGATCTCCAGCCACACCAGGATACGGGATCCCCAATTACCGGGGATGCTGGGCGCGGTCAGGATCAGTTGATCGGGTGTGGAGCCCGCGTCGTCCCAGAGGTTGTAGCCGTTTTCCGAGTACCAGTCCACCACCGAGGTGCTCAGCGGCAGGGTTTCGGTGAGGGTCACCGCACCGCTGGCAACGGAATGGTTATTGCCGTAGTTGATCTCCCACAGCATGGTCTGCCCGGGGGTTGGGTCACCGGGGACGGGGTTCTTGTTCACATACAGGTTTGGTGCCTCGTCACTGACATACACACAGGCTTCGGTATGGTTGTTGCCCCAGTTTCCATCGAACATCACGAATACATCCGCATGGTTGCACAGCCATTCGCCGGGGTCGGCAGTGTTGTTGAGCACGACCTCGAAGCTCCCTTCCTCGCCCGGCTCAAGTGGGCCAAAGGTCCACGCTACCCAGCCAGAGCCAGGGGTTGCTCCAACGCCACTATTATCAGAAACGTAGGTCAGTGAGACCGGCAATGTATCGGTAATGGTGAAGGTATCTGCCGTAGCATCGCCGTCATTGCGGTAATAAATGGTAAATATAACCGAACCGCCAGGCATCACAGTGCCACTGCCCCAGGTCCATTTCTCCACGCGCAGGTCAGGTGCGGGCTCGCGGAAGACGTTGATCACGCGATCCTCGTCCGGCTCGACGTACATCACCGCTACATCCTGCCCGGGCTGGATATCCCACTCGGTATCATGATCCCACTGGCAGAAGTACTGCGGGTCGCCATCCGGCCCTGCAGTGGAATACTTTGCATCCACGCCTCCCGGCGCGCCCCAGGGGTGGCATTCCACGGCGAGATCTTCTGTAAACCAACCAGCGGAGATCGGGCCTTCGATACTCTCGTTATCCAGGTCGAGGGTACCGAGGATCTCACCCACTTCAATAACATTGGTGTATCCATCATCCGACTCAAAGTAAACCACATCCCCCGGCTGGATGTCCGGTCGTGAGCCTCCCGCCCAGTGCTCATCACTGGTTTCAAGGCCCGCGCCGCCCCAGCCGCTCCAGGGGTCGCTCTCCACCTCTGCGGTGCCTTTCACATTCCCCAGGCTATCTTCTACAGTAATCCAGAAAGTGTGGCCCGTCGGGTATGTGCCACCAACCCAGTCGTCCCTGTAATTGACGCGCATCCAGGGCGGGTCGTAAACGTTGATCACCGTATCGCCATCAGGCTCGCGGTAGCGTACGGCAATCGTCTGGCCGGGCTGTAAATCAAAAGGTATCGCCGTGAAATCGCATTCAAAGTAGCCCCCATCAGGATCGACGGCGTCCACCCACACGCCAGCGCCATTCTCTTCCCAGATCTCGCAGCTCAATCCCAGCGGCACACCCCAGGGGGTATAGATGTTGCCAAAGACCAGATCGGCATCATAATCCCAGTCGAAGTCGATCACACCTACCTCCACAGTGAGCATGCTGCCCATTGTCTCGGCAGTGACCAGATCGCCGGGATTGATATTCGGAGCTTCCGGGGCCCAGGAATGCTCATGGCTGCGGAACCAGCCATCCCCCCCGGCTGTGCCAGTGACTGTATAGGTTTCTCCGGGTCGTTCCAACGTAATAGTGACGGGCACGCCGGGCTCCGTATCCACCTCGATCCAATCATGGGCATAGTTCACATCCATGGTCGGCTGGCGCCAAATATTGATCACCCAATCGCCATCTGGCTCGCGATAGCGCACTGCGATGTTGTGCCAGGGGTCCAGATCCCAGCCCGGGTCGTCAAAATCGCAGACGATCTGCCCACCATCAGGGTGGACGGCGTCAGTATAGATGCCCGGACCGCCTTCTTCCCAGATTTCGCAGCCCACTGTCAACGATATCGGAGTGAACCAGGCAGCATGGATGGTGCCGGTGACAACATTGGTAGCGTAATTGGCTTCGACATCGATCTGCCCCACCGGGTTCACATCAATCAGCTCGCCCATCAGCTCGGCGGTGATCACATCCCCGGGGTTGATACCCGGATCTTCCGGGGCCCAGCTCCATTCCCAGGGGCGGAACCAGTCATCCGCGTCCGCCGTACCGCTGACCGCATATGTATCTATTCCCCTGGTCAGGGTGAGGGTAACCGGAACGCCGGCCTCCGCATGCACCTGGACCCAATCATGGGCGTAGTTAGCCTCCAGGTAAGGCGCCTGGTAAACATTAATCACGCTGTCACCATCTGGCTCATAGTAACGCACGGCGATGTTGTGCCAGGGCTCCAGGTCCCACTCTCCGTCAAAATCACAAACGATCTGCCCGCCACCAGGGTGGACGGTGTCGGTATAGATCGCCGGGCCGCCCCCCTCCCAGATCTCGCAGCCCACATAAAGGGTATCGGTGAACCAGGCAGCATGGATCGTGCCTGTGACGATATCGGTATCATAATTGGCTTCGATATCGATCTGCCCCACCGGGGTTACCGTACCTGTCAGGCTACTAACCTGCGCAGTGATCACATCCCCCGGGGCGATATCCAGGTTCCACGAATCCCAGCCCCATTCATAGGTGCGGAACCAGCCATCCATGCCGGAGGTGCCGGTGATCTCTGCCTTGCCTGCGATGGTGATGGTGATAGCCTCGTTCGGCAGGGTTTGCAGATCAATCGATTCGTGGGCATAGTTCACATCCATGCGCGCCTGCGGCCAGAAGTAGTAATAATTCACCAGGTCGCCGTTGAGGGATGGGTAAGTAACTCTGACAGTATCAGATTCCTGCAGATCATAGCCAAAGACTGAGGTATCCAAGGCGTATCCATCGACCGGAACAAACCAATCGAAATTATTGTCCGGCCCGCCGCTGATCTTGATCAGTGTTTTAGGCGCCTCGCCCCAGATCAGATCGATGTCGGCGTCGGCGTTAATGGTGATCTCCGGGATTTGTAACCCGGCCTCCCAGTCACTGCCGTTGGTGAGCGTAATCCAGCGTCCCGGCGAGAGCGGCTCGCTCTGGAAATCGTCATACCAGAAACTGAAGGGAGAGCCGTCGTGATCGTCGCTGGTCTGCGCCAGCAGGGTGGTACCATCTGTATCGTAAAGATAAGCGGTGATCGTTTCATTGTCCACAGGCGTCCAGCCGCCCACGCCCCAGGGCAAGTGCATCTCAAAGTAGCGCATGTTCTCGTAGGTCAAAGCGGTGCGCGTGGAGAAGCCACTGATAGGGTCGAAGTAACGCAGGTCGACCGTTCCGCCGTCGCGCACGTCAAAACCGCTGAAGTCAGCGCTGTAGGGCGAGGCGGCTGTGGCTATGCGTGTGGCCGCGCCGTTGACCGGATAATAGTCCGCATACCACTGGCGCACGGTTGCCTCGATCTCGCCAGCAGGAGCATCGCCGGTAATGGCATCCCCTGTGGTATCCGCCTGCCAGGAGACATCCGCCAGCACCAGCTCACCTTCCCAGGAGGGGGTTCGCAGGGTGATGGTGTTGCCAGGTGAAAAGTCGATCGGGCCCCAACCTGGCCCCCACATGAGGTAGCAAAACGGCAAACTATTGCCTGCATCGGAAGGGCCGATGGGGTTGGTGCGGGTGTAAATTTCACTCCCGGTATCCAGGGTATAGGTGATCGGCAAATTCGGGCCATCCACGCGCATTATGATGCAGTCGCCGTTGCTTGTAGGATCCATATAGGCATCGATGAAGGGCGGGCCAGAGCGCAATTGGGTCTGGTGACCTTCATCGTCTGCAATCGAGACCAGCACTTCGTCGCGCGGGCGCAGGTCGCCGCTGAAGGCAGCCGCAAATGCGCCGCCTGAGGCAGTATCCTGCGTCTCAGAGTAGATCAGGTGCCCCCTGGCCTCCCACTGCCACATGCTCGCCAGGACGATCTCACCATCCGGCGCCTCACCAGAGACCTCTTCAGTGTCCGTATCGAAGGAGAGGTTAGCCAGGTTGGGGATGGTCTGGCTGATCACGGTACTGTCATCAAAGTACAACTCGACCACATCACCGGGGGCCACATCCACGCCGTCGAATTGGTACCAGCCATGCGGCCAATCCGCCCAGTCATCCCCCTCCCAGCGGATATCGGTGGGATAGGTGATGTAGACGGTGGCGTGGATGTTCTGCTCGCGCGGGGCATAGCCGCCAATCAGGTTGTACTGCTGCACCAGGAAGACCGGCGGGTTGGGGTAGAGGTAAGCGCGCACATAATTTCCGTCGGCAAAGTAATCTACCGCCACCAGGTTATTGGCGCCCAGGTCGATGTCGCTAAAGACGACAGCAAAATCACCGTTGCTGTCGGTGGTGGTGGTTTGCAGCGGCGCACCTGGCGCGGGCGGCTGAAACCAGGCACCGCTGACGGTGACGGTCACCGGCACGCCTGGATCGGCGCCCTCAATGGTACCTTTAACCTCATCAGCCAGCACATCGATACCCCCGGTGATTGTCATCGGCGTGATCGTCTCTGCCAGAGCGCCATTAACGTACACTTCCAGCGTGTCATTGCCCAGCAGACTCACCGGCTGCCCGTTCCCGCTGCTGTCGTAGAGGGGCGTCCAGAAGAAGCCCACACCATCCGCCTGCGCCGCGCCGTAGGCGTCGCCACCGGTAGTGCGGGTGATGGTGACCACATCGCCTGGTCCCGCCAACCCCGAGATGTTAAACATCGTCAGGTCAACGGTGAAACCAGGATTGACTGCCTGCTGTACGGCACGCGCCTGAACAGGCGCGGCCTCCTCCTGCGGAGCGAGAGACTCACTTTTGGGTAATACGCCCCCTGCTTTCTGCGCGGCTGCCAGCGCAGCCGTTGCCAGTCCCAGCGAAAGCGCCAGAACGGCGATGAGGATCAACAAACGCTTTTTCTGTATCATCGTTTCCTCCTGTGGCGGGTTATTCTGTTGGATACAATACCGATGGACTGCTTCAAGGGACTGCTTCAAGAAAAGCATTCTGGGAAGTGTGCCAGTGTTCGATGAAGGTGCGTTATTACAACTACGAATTATTATACATTAAATCAACGTTAAAGATACAACTTTCTGGCAATCATCTATTGCTCAACGGATCCGGCGCTTCCACTCTTCTTTCAACTGCAGCTCGCGCGGGCTTTCGCCAGAATTGAGCGAGAGAAAATCAAACAAGAGGCGGTTATATTTCGTAGGCTCATCCAGCATGGGGAAGTGCCCGGAGGCATCAAATTGAATGGCATGGGTGTACTCGGGCAGAGTGTTGGTCACTTCTGGGTCAGGTGCTTCTACGGCAAGATCATTCAGGCCATGGACAAAGAGACAGGGGGTTGTGATCCCCATGGTCAATTCAAGGAGATTGATCTCCTCTATACTCTCGAGGGATTTTTGCACCGCACGCAGGTCGGCGCGCGGCGCCTCGTTGCGCGCGGCATCCGCGGCGGGCACTTTGCCCAGCAGCCAATCGACCAGCTCTTGCAGGCTGGCGGTACGCAGGCGGGCGTTGATCGCTGCATTCGAGAGGGGGAAACCCGCCAGCATCACACGGTCCACAAGGGTGGGGTTGTGCAAGGCAAAGTTCAGCCCCACCACAGCCCCCAGCCCGTGCCCCACGATGGCGATCTTGCCAATGCCCAGAGCATCCATGAAACCAGAGAGCAGGGCAGACTGATCCTGAATGGTGTATTTATCCTCGCGCTTGGCTGTATCGCCAAACCCCCACAGATCCAACGCATAAGTACGATACGAGATCGATGCAGCCTGCATGGTCGGAATCCAATAGCGCCACGAACCAACCCAGCCATGCAGGAAGAACAATGGCCTTCCGCGACCCAGGACCTCGTAGTGGATGATATCCTCATCCAGTGTCACAATGCTCATGCGTCTGACCCGTGCTTACTTTCCATATTTTTTCAACAACTGGCCCACCCGCGCGGTCAATTGATCCGGGGAAAAAGGCTTGAGGATATACTCCACAGCGCCGACCTCCAGACCAGTCTGTACTTCTGATTCCTGTCCTTTTGCAGAGAGAAAGACAACCGGGATATCCTTGGTGGCATCGTTCTCCTTCATCGCCTTGCAAGCCTCATAGCCGGTCATGCGCGGCATGCGCACATCCATCAGGATCAACTCGGGCTGTACCTCGCCAGCAAGTTGGTACGCCTCTTCTCCATTGCTGGCAGCTACCACCTCGTGGCCGGCAAACTTGAGGGTAAAGGTGATCAAATCACGGATATCTCGTTCATCTTCTGCAATCAATATTTTTGCCATAACTATCCTCGCTAACAATCAAAGCAGGCTCACAGATCATTGCTCACCTGCCAGTTCTTCTCCTTGCGACTCATAGATCGGTAATGTAAAGGAAAAAGTGCTGCCCAGCCCCGGCGCGCCGCTACTTTCTAACCAGATGCGCCCATTGTGCATTTCCACCAGGTGCCTGACGATTGATAATCCCAAGCCAGTTCCCGAAGTCGCCAGCACGAGGGGATCTTCGCCGCGGAAGAAGCGCTCGAAAACGCGCGGCTGATCTTCAGGCATGATGCCAATACCATTATCCTTTACGTCAGTTTGGATCTCACCATCCGCCATGCGGACGGTAATTTCGATCTTCCCGTTGGCGGGGGTGTACTGGAAAGCATTCTCAACCAGGTTGTCTAAGATCTGCTGGACGCGCTCCGGATCGCCATAGGCAGGGGGGATTCCCGGGCTGCGATGCAGTTCCACCTGCATCGGACGGCCTTCATCTTCACTACGGCGTATGATAGTTTCGATTGCCCGCTCAGCCACCTTATGCATATCCAGCGGCTGCATGGACAAAGAAATGCGCCCCGCTTCGATGCGCGAGATATCGAGCAGGTCATTCACCAGAACCGCCAGGCGCTCGGTGTTGGATTTTACCACTTCGAGGAAGTGGGTCTGCTGAGCGGTCAATTGCCCGGCGGCGCCCATGAGCAAGATTTCCACATAGCCCTTGATCGAGGTCATCGGGGTGCGCAACTCGTGGCTGACGGTAGCAACGAATTCAGATTTAAGGCGATCTACCTCGATCAGATGAGTGATATCACGGAAGATCGAGACGGTGCCGAGGAAATCGTTGCGCAGCAGGACCGGAGAAAGGTGGACGGATACCACGCGGCGGTCATCCAGCTCGATCTGCTCCGCGTAAGTATCGCCCGGCATATAAGAAGCCGGATCATCCGACCAGGTGCGAATGGTATGCACCCAGGATTGGCCTGCCTTGCCAAACAGGCCAATGAAGTGATCCAGGTTACGCCCCAGCACCTGCTGGCGCTGCAGGTCAAGAATTCGCTCAGCGGAGGGGTTGAAAAGGGTGATGATCCGGTTGGCATCGGTGACGAGAACGCCATCTGCCACCGCTTCCAGCATGGCTTGCGAGCGGCTGGTTTCGATATGCTGCGTGCGCAGCATGTCGCCCAGGCGTTCAGCCTGGTCACGGATCAGGTTGTAAAGCTGGGCGTTGTTGATGGCAACGGCAATCTGCTTGGCAGTCGCTTGCACCAATGTGAGCTGGTGATCAGTAAAGCTATTGGGCTGGCGGTGGAAGAGCAGCAAAGCGCCCAGCACCTCCTCGCCCATCATCAAGGGCACAGCGATTGCGCTGCGATGCTCGCTGGGGTGATCCACCCGTTGCATCCAGCGCTCATCCTGCTGTAGATCTGGGATCAGTGCGGATTGGCGCATCGTGACCACCCACCCTGCAAGCCCTTCATTGGGCTTGAAACGGGTAATCTGACCACCCTTGGGAGGCGGCGTGGTGTAGCCCAATGAGGCGCGCAAGAATAGAGCGGCTTCTTCTGGGTGAACAAGCATAATCAGGCTGTGCTCGGCGCTAATCGCCTCATTCAAAACCGCCAGAGTGCGGTTCAATACCAGGTCCAGGTCCAGGCTCGCAGAAAGCTCCGTGATGATGTCCAGCAGAGTCTGCGTGCGGTTATGCTCCTGCTCAAGTTCCTGTGTGCGCTCGGCAACCCGGTGGGCCATGTCGGCAGCATATTCTTCGGTGGTCTGGAAGAGACGGGCATTATCAAAAGCGACTGCCAATTGATTACCGATCTGGAGTAAGAAGCGGAGCTGCTGATTACCAAATGCATTAGGCTGGTAAGACATCACCGAGAGCACACCAGCAATCGACCCGCGCACAATGAGCGGCACACCTAACCAGGAGCGAACCGGATCGCCAATGGTAACGCCCTGGATTGGGAGGCGATCGCGCTCTTTTTCCATATCGCGCACAATAAAGGGCGCGCCGGTTTGGATGACATACTCGCTGAACGATGTACCCTTGCGCTCGATGGTGATAGGGCCAATCTTCTCGCTGCGGTCCAAGAAGCGGACAACCAAACTATCTGTTCCACTCTGCAAGGATAGACCCGCCGCATCAGCCTGGAGCATGCGGACAGAATTTTCGAAGACAGTATCGATCAGCTTATCCTGGTCGAGCACCTGCGAAATACTCACTCCCAAATCATAGAGCGATGTCAGCTCGGCGCTGCGCGCCTGGGTCTCAGCAAACAGGCGCTGAGTCTCTTCAAACAAACGGGCATTCTGGATGGTCACGGCAGCCTGGTTGCCAATCGTACGCCCCAGCTCCACTTCATCCATATCAAACCGGCGGCGTGTGTGAGAGATCACAATGAGAAGCCCCTGCAGATCAACCCCCGTCGCGAGCGGCACCACCATAATGGCTTTCGTCTTGCGTGCAGCCAGGAATTCACGCAGAGGAGAAAGCTCTTCCTCGCGGAGGATATTTTCACTCAGAAATACGCCCAGGGTTTCGCGGATGCGCTCGTAGATCATACAGTGAGGCACCTCTACAGGATAAGCTATCTCTAAAGCAGGATCTTCGGTATGCAGCAGAGCTTTACCCTCCGTATTGAAGAGCAAACCCAAAACAGCATCGCCCGCCAGCGCCTGGCGCATCTCGTGGGTGGTCACGCGCAGGATGTTCATCAGGTCCAGCGAACCGCTCAGTTCGCCGGAAAGGCGATTGAGCAAGGCAAGGCGCTGCGAGCGCTCAGCCAGCTCGACGGTACGGCTGGTGCTATCTTCAAAGAGGGTGGCATTCACCAGTGCCACCGCTGCCTGACCAGCAAAGGTAACCACAGCCGCAATATGATCCTGAGTGTAAAAGTGAGGTTCTGCCTTTTCAAAAGCCAAAACACCTACAACCTCAGATTTTGAAAGCAAGGGAACACCCAACCAGGAAAGGTATTGATGCTCGACGAGAGAGGTGAAACGGGGATCCTGGCGCACATCGCCGACTGAGATTGGCTGGCTGGTATCGATCATCTCCAACAGGAGCATGCTTTCTGCAATCGCCACCGATAGTCCAATGCGCTGATCGCTATCCTCAAAACCTCCAGCGGCGCGCACGGTCAGGCGATCGCCCTGGCGGAGCCAGAGTGTTCCGGTATCGTAAGGGATGATGGTTTTCACCTGATCAAGCAAGCCTTGGATCAGCTCATCCGTTTGCAGGCTGGATGTAATAGCAGCCGCGACATGAGTCAACGCCATCATCTGAGCCGCGCGCTGTTCAGATGCCTGGTACAACCGCGCATTCTCTAGAGTAAGAGCAGTTTGGTGGGCAAGCGAAGCAATCAGCGCCTGATCATCAGCTGTGAAGGCATCGGCTGAGCGGAAGTTATCCAAAACCAGCACACCCAGGCGGTTATCGCCGGTCTGCAGCGGCACGACCAAGCAGGAAATCGGCAAGCGGCCTTCGGTGGCATCTCGATAAATGACTAACGATTCAGGAGACAGGTTATAGTCACGGGCAAAATTGACTTCTGGCACCCGCAAGATCTCCCCGCGCTCAAAAGCTTGGCCTGGTAAGGCCTGCCCCATATCATAGGTAATCTCCAGGATACGATGACTGTTGATGTAACCCAGGGCAGCCTGGGGTCGCAGGCGCCTCTGCTCTGGCTCCCAAATGGCAACCATGCCAGCGTGAGCAGCCGGGAGAACCTGCAAAGCACTTTCGACGAGTGTCCGCAGGATGCTGACGGGGTCCAATGTGCCCAGCTTGCGACTGAATTCGAGCAGCAAGTTCACCTCTTGCAAGCGGCGGTTCGTTTCAGTGAGCAAGCGCAGATTTTCAAGCGCAATCGCCACCTGACGGCACATCAAAGCGTAGAGGTGGGCATCATCCTCGCTGAGAGGCGGCAAAGGAACCTGGCTGAGTGCAAGCACCACCGCATCGACCCGCATAGCAACCACAATCGGCAGGCAGAAGAAAGCCTTGGCTTCCAAAGCATTTAACAACGGAGAGGTGTTCCAGTCGCTGTTCTCATCAAGATTAGCCACCAGAAGCTGCTCACCGCTTTGCAAGACACTGCGCAACGGGTTACGCTGCCCTAGCAATGTCTCCAGGTTGATTGTCGAGGAGCGAGAACCAAGTACATGGAGAAGGTGAGGCCCCCCTGGCCCACTTTCGGCGATCAGGGTCATGCTGAGATCGAGGCGGATCATCAGCTCGCGGCCAAACGATAATAGCACATCCAAGCGGTCGCTCTGGCGGCTGACTATCTCAGCAATGTCCAGCCCTGCCTGGATCCAGCGCGCCCGACGGTTGAGGCGCTGAACAGTGAGAGTCAATTCGACATCTTTGTGGAGCAGGTTGGGGAATTGGGATTGAGAGGCACCCAGGGCATCCTGGGCAAGCATCAATTCACGCTGCAGCACGGCAGATGTGGCGCTCAATTCGCTGAGACGCTGGTGGCTCTCGATAGAGAGCTCCGCCTGAGTGGCAAACACTTCCAGGGCCTCAATGGTAGGCCGGTCAGGGCGCAGGTTGTTGCGCGGTGCATCCACGCTGACCAGGCCTAATGGTTCACCAGAAGCAGTGGTGAGAGGCACAATGAGCAAATCCTGTGGATTCCAGGCCATGGTATCATCCACCTGGCTCAAATCCAGGGGCATAATCGTCATGGTATGGATATCTGCCACAGTTACTGGGCGTTGCTCGCTGGGGATAAAGTATGAGCGACTGAAGCGGAATTGCGGCTCCAGCATTTGCACAATGCCTGCCCAGGGTTGGGCTCGGCGGCGAAATTCTTCCATCGTTTCCAGGGGCAGGCCAGCCCCTGCCACGCGGCGCAGGTTTTCTGTCTTCTTATCATACACACTGACCAGTACCACATTGAAGGGGGTCGATTCTTGGATGCCATAGGCGATGGCTTCCATAGCATCTTCCAATGGTTGATCCGGCGAAAGCGCCCGTGAGGCCTCCAGAAGCTTCGACATCGTCTCCACTCGCCGGCTAAGCAGTTCGCTGCGCAGAACTTGCTCGCGGTAGCGTAAGGCGTTCCCCAGGGCAATAGCAGCCTGCGTAGCCAGACTCTGAGCAATCTCCAGGGCAGTGGCATCAAAACGGCCCGGTATCCTGGAATGCATGTGGATCAATCCCGCCACGCTCTCCTGGAACGTAATGGGAACCACCATAGAAGAAACAACTCCCGTATGAGGCGGAGTCAGCGATGGGACATTCAGTTCAGCATCCGGTTGAGCATAGTTATCTACAATGATGGCCTCTTCATGTTCCACCACAAGCCGTTCAATGGGCGTTAACTCTCCGGAGGGCGGATCTCCAATGTGTAGCATCGCTTTGGATGAAATCACCCGCTCATCGGAGAGTTCAAAAAGGATGATATACCCGCAGCTGGCGCGAGTCGTATGGATCAGTTCATCATAGACCAGCTTGAGCACCGAATCTAAAACCAGGCTGGTGTTCATCTCGCGGCTGATACGGGTTAGAGCGAGCAGTTGATCGACACGGCGGCGCAGGCTTTCATCCGTCTGCGTATAGAGCGTTGATTTTTCAATCGCGGTTGCCAGTTGGCTGGCAGTGGTGGCAACCTGTGTCAGATCACTACGATTGAAGAATTCCTGCTGACGACTGGCAAGCACGATCTCGCCAATTCCCCGGTCGCGCACAACAATGGGCACCGAGAGCATCGCTTTCATCTGCCAGGTTTCAGCCAACGGCTTGTAAATAGAAAGCAACACAGCTTCCTGGTTAACATCATCGGTAAAGAAAGGGCGTCGAGTGGCAGTGACGGTGGCGCGAAACTCCGGGTCGCTCATAGAAACCCGCATCAGGCGAGCAGGTAGCTCAGAAGAAGCTCCATAAGTAGAGTCCTTATGCAGGCGCAGTGAGTCCCGATTCTCATCGATCAGGTAAATTGCCCCGACATCAGCGCGCAACAGGCGGGCGAGCTCGCGCAGCGAAAAAGCCAGGATTTCATCTAGTGTAGCAACCGAACCGGTCAGGCTGGCGATGCGGCGCATGGCCTCAGAGCGCTGAGCGCGATCCTGAGATTGTTTGATCAGCGTGGCATTCTCTACGATGGCAGCCGCCTGGCCTGCTATGATGGTCAGCATGCGGATATCATCCTGGTCAAAGGGTGAGCCATCCGATTTATCGGCTACTTGCAAATAACCCAGCATGCGCCCGCCGGAGGTGAGAGGAGTAAGGATAGTATTTTGAATGCCAGTGGCCTGAGCCAGGTGTGCCAAGCCAAGCGCCTCAAGGTGCGCATCCTGAGGAGCATTTTCCGAGGCGATCATCTCCTGTGACAGCCATTCCTGTTCTGCCGGGGTGCCCGGAGGAATGGTAACCGCATAGAGGGGCACAAAATCGGTCGGGATGCCCACAAATGGGGCCTGGGCTCGCAAATGGCGGCGAGATTCATCATAGATCAGGAAGCCAATCGTTCGCACGTCCATCAACGGGGTGATGCTTTCCACTAACCGGGAAAAGAAATCCTGTACACTTTGTGCCGCCCCTGAGGCCTGGGCTAATTTCGCTAAGCCCGATAGCTCCAGGATGCGCTGCTGCTCCTGGTTAAATAATAGCGCATTGTTCAACGCCACCGCAGCCTGGCCTGAAAGGATGCGCAAAATCTCCAGGTCTGCTGGCGTGAATGCAGATTTGGATAAGGACGCCAGCTCCAGGGTGCCCACCAACTTGCCAGCCACCAACAAGGGGTAACCCATATACGAGCTGAAAGGATACTGTTTGCGATCCACCACCGGACGAACATTACGATAAGTATCCACATCGGTAATCAGCAAGGGTTTCTGGTTGAGAATGAGGTAGCCAGAATATCCCTTACCGGGGAGATAGCGATCGAGGGATTTCTCCAGGTGGCGGTCGATCCCAGGCATGCCAACAAAACGATATGGAACCAGGTGTCGGTTGGTTGAATCCCAAACGGTGATTTCCGGGAAGTCCGAAGGGATGAGACGCTCAACGCTTTCGAGAATAGTGTATAGTGTACGATCCAGATCCAGGCTGGAGGCCATCGCCTGGCTTAGCTCAGAGAAGATATCCAGAGCGTGATCAGAAAGCTGTGCCTCACTACCGGTGATCGCAGATACTTGAGGCCGGCGAAGGGTGACCAGGAAAGCGCCGACTGTCCCATTGCTGGGAGGCAAATAATAGGATGTTCCTTCTATAAATCGACCATCGAGGGAAAAGCGCGCCTGACCTTCTGAGGAGCATAATCCCCAGAATACTTCGCTAGGGCGCGTGCGGCGTGCCAAACGTTCCAGGTTAGGTTCCTCTTCCAGGTGCCCAAACCAATCACGTGCCATCTTATTGGTATACGCAACCCGTCCGCCAATTTCAACCATCAACACAGCTTCGTTGGTTTGTGAAATCTCCACGTTGGTAGGAGGAGACTCTGGGGGCTTGGTAAAGGGCTGGATGCGGGGGACAAAACGAATAAACACCACCACCACCACCAGAAATGCCAAGGCGATGAGGGTGACCGTTATTCCGAGTGTGCCCGGATCCATCCAGTTCATAAAATCCTATATCCGCAGAAAAGAGGTGGCGTTAGCTATCCTTACGCCGTGACTCTGCAGCCAGTTCAGTGATCTCGCGAATATCAGCAAACTGGTATTCGGTTGGATTGACCACGCCGATTGACAGGCTCATGAGGGGAGCTTCTTCGGGCTGGCCATCTTTGCTAACGGCGCGAATGAAGCCCTGCTCACGATCAAGGAAATTGTAGTGCGAGAGAACTTCCTCGCTAAAGCGCGCCTTCAGGCGGTCGCGAATGGCAATGGCAGTCTCTTCTGCAGTGATGATGATAAAGTTGTCGCCGCCTGCATGACCAATGAAATCGTTCGTAGTGCCCAATTCATCCAGCACTTCTCCAATCATCATCCCAGCAAAGCGTAACACATCGTCGCTAGCCACAAAGCCATAAACTTCCTTAAATGGCTCAAAATGGTTGATTCGCACATCCATAAATGCCCAATGCTGCTGGCGAATGATGCGGCGAAGCTGCTCTTCGATCAAACGCCCAGCCGGTAAGCCCGAGCGCGGGTCCGTCAGACTCTGCTGGTCTGCGCGAGAGATAGCACGCTGGACGCGCAGCTTTAGCTCTTCAATATCGAAAGGCTTGGTGATGTAATCGTCTGCGCCCAATTCCAGGCCTGCCAGTTTATCGGAACGCTCATCCTTCTGCGTAAGGAAAATGATCGGCACATGGCTGGTGCGGGTATTGGTACGCAGAATGCGGCACACCTCAAACCCATCAATGTCCGGGAGCATGATGTCCAGAACGATCAGATGGGGCAGGTTGCTGCGGGTTTTTTCCAATGCAACCGAACCGCGCAGGGCAGTATCCACTTCATAGCCCTGCCCTGTGAAATAAATTTGCAGCATGTTTGATATATCAGTGTCATCTTCAACAATGAGTAAGCGGGGTTTTCCCATTTCTGCCTCCCAATGAACTATGAATGCTGGCTGGTCCTCCTGGCATTCTGGCGTACAAGCTCGATATGTTGCTCTGTAACTACTCGTTCAAAAGAACGAAAACCACTGATGCGAAACCCATGTTTATCGGCGATATTTGCAATCTCGTGAACTCGATTGATATCAATATCCTTTCCCAGCGAATAATCTTCAAAGCGGCCTTCAAGCGCAAGCGCCATCGTTTCAGCCATGCAGGCATAGGCTTTTCCCGGAGGAAAACCGAAATTAAAATGGAAATCGACCGGACCAGGCACTTCCACTATACCACCATCGATCACCAAAACATCCTGACGAGCTGCAGCCACCTGAACAGAAACATCCCGAGGCCGCGCAACATCGCAAACAACACTACCAGGCTGCAGATGCTGAGGCTCGATCACCGCGTGCACCGCACTGGTGACAGTCAAGATCAGCTGCGCCTCCCGCAACGCGGTCATATCCGTAGCAATATGCAACTGCGCCTTACACCCTCCTGCAGCCAACTTCACCCGCAGCCGCTGCAGATGTTCCTCATGGCGTGCAATCAGATAGAGGTCGGCAACTTTCTGGCTCAACAGCGACGAGCATGCCCTTCCGATCGCGCCGGTAGCGCCCACGACTGCCGCAGTGGCACGCTCCATTGGAATCCGCATCACCTGTGCAGCCTGCTCCACCGCCCGGATGGCAACCGCAATCGTATATGAATCACCGGTTGTAACCGGCACCTCTAGCGCCCGCGCAACACTCACGCCCGCATCACCAATCACAGAGGTGTAGGCTCCTAACCCTAATATTTTAGCACCAAGTTTCTCTGCAAGCCAACCTGTTTGTATAATCTTACGATATACTCGCTTTTCTGGCAACTGTAAAAAGTGTTTCGGTGTTAACGGGCAGGCGATCAACCAGCCCTTGATTTGCTTGCCAGTGCTTGCCGAAGTGACACCTTCCACTTCTGAAAGGTATACCGGCGGGAAAAAGGGGGCAAATTCGTAGATAATCCAATCGTTGACGAGACGCGCCAACAGTGGGTATTTGCGACTTATATCGCGCTTGGGATCAATGGGGTGAATGATGAAAGCAAATGTGTCCACGATCTACCATGACTCATCTGTGGTTTCGCCTGGGCGCGGGTAAAGGCGTAGGTGAAGTTTTGAGAAATTTAATTTGTGGTGATCGCTATCTTCATAGACAACGTTCTTCTCAATCACGCGCCTTTCTTGCGAGGCAAAGAGAACCACATCCGATTCGATGGTTCGAGCGGGAAAAACGATCATACCAGCACCCAGGCGACAATTATGCCCTACGCACCCCCCCAGCACAGGCCGGTTTGCGTTCAACAGTTTGCCATTTCCATTCAACGCGCGAATTGGAGATGGCAGAAGGTTGTAGTCAGTGAAGGTAGAGCCAGCACCGACAAAAGTGTTACGCCCAATCACGCACATCTGCAGACAAGTATTCTGCGCCACCATGCTGTTATCCATGAAGGTGGTCATAAAAAGAGCAGCGCGGAAGGGCAGAAACGCGCCATCCCCAACCACCGAGAGCATCAACTGGCAGCCCTGACCAACATTCACATTGTCGCCGATCACGCAATTCTCGATCACCGCACCTGCACCCACCGTCACATTATCCCCAATAGTGGTGGGACCATGGATCACTGCACTGGGGTCAATAGTGCAGTTGCGCCCGATCTTTACAACTTTCGAACAATCCAAAACCTGCTTGCCTTCATACATCGCCCTGCCCAGAACAAGCAGCTTAAATAACGGGTTCCTATCCAGGTGGTTCTCAAAACGGGCGCCACGCGTGAAGAGACCAAACACCACATCCGCAATGAAGATATGCACCCAGGTATCAATGGCTAGCAGGCTGCGCATGGGAACCTGGAAAACAAGGTCTCCCTGCTCATAGGCCATATAGGTTGGCACATGGTAATACCCAGCTTCAATGCTTTCAGTATCAATGACAAGCGGGGTAGGCGTCGCGCCGGGGCCATGCGGGTAATACCACAGGTCTGCCAGATATAGATCACCATCTGGGGTGTATGAAATGGAAAGAGGTAAGGCATGTTCCTTGAATGGCGGGTCATCTTTACGAAACGCTGCCCGGCAGGCGCAGCCCATCTGGGTAGCCCGGATCAAAAATTCGCTAAGGTATTCTTCATCAAAGTAGAGATTGTCGCGATAGACAATACATTCTTCTTCGGTTCTAGGAAGCGAGCCGCCAAAGGGTACCTCTACTTCGCGCCTGATGTAAGGAGCCAGCACATCCCTTTGAGAAAGCCAGAGTGGTTTATTCATGATGCGCAAATCACGCGCACGTTCATTGAAAGGCGTCACAAAATGAGGGTCTTGAAGAATAATTTTCAACATAACAGAATTACATGCTCGCGCCAGTTGGTTAATCGATGGGTTGCTTTTCAATCAGGATACGGCAAGCCGCATCCCCTTTGGCAATACATTCGATCTCCTCTACATTGAAGAATTTTCCCCCGCTGACCCAATAGAGCGCTTCTTGCAGCAAACCTACTGCAAGATGACATACGGGTACATCAGCCTTGCGTTGCCAACAGACGGGACATAATTGGATATTCCAATAGAAGCGATCTTTTTCCTCCTCCACCACCACGCGCTGATCCGAATACTTGTTGAAGATATCGGCGAAAATTGCAGCCCCAGCGCGCAGCTTCTCATCCAACGGCAGCAAGCGAAACGCCAGATCAGTGAAACCCAGCAGCGGGCCAAATTCGCGCAAGCCATGTTTGAAAGTCGCCCGGCCCGAGCGCAGCGCCAGTCCTCGTCCCCCACGAACACCATAAATTTTTTCCAGCGCTACCTGTAAATTGCTGACCTCTTCAAAGCGGAATCCCAAATTCAGATCATTGGGAGGATAATTATTGATGAGGTAGCGCATATCCGATTGGTTGAGAATGGCAATCACGCCATTTCGGCCAATAATCTCCTCCAGAGACTCGAGAATAATGCGCCCAATTTTATTAGGGTAATAGTAAGAAGAACTAGGTGAATCGGTCATAGGTTCGGCGTAGAGACGGTTGGTGTAGGTTCATCATCCAGGAATTCACGTAGAACCTCCATGAATTTAGACGGCTCATCGAGCATCACAAAATGCCCGGACTGAGGCCAGCGTTCGATGCGCGCATGGGGAATGCCTTCAAGCATCGGCTTCCATTGTCCAGGATGAACGACGATATCGCGTGCCCCATAAACACCCATCGCAGGCACCTTGATCTGGTGCAGGGCAGGCCGCAGATCAGTACGGCGCAGAGAGGCAATGCTGAGCAGAAAGGATTCCAATGTTGTCTTGGATAGGTCGCGATCCATCATCTCAGGCCAGCAGCGGTCGCGCGAGTATAATGGGCCAAGCAGCCGATAGAACAGGCGAAAAGCCCACATATTGTTGTAAACCACAAAGGCGATCCAACGCCGCCCGAACCACTTGAGCAGGAAATTAAGCGACGAGCCCACGATCGGAGATCCAATCACAACCACTTTCCTCACCCGGGACGGATATTGGATCGCAACCGAAAGGCTAACTGTTCCCCCCATGCTGTGCCCAACCAGGGGCGCCTGATTGATGCCTAGTTGCTCCATGAACTGATCTACCAGGCTGACAAAATCCTGCACAGCGTAGGAATCGCGTTTTTTCCCTGATTCGCCAAACCCCCAGAAATCCAGCGCATAGGCGCGGTAATACCTGCCCAGGTAAGACATCGTCTCCTGCCACAACCCCCAGGAGCCCAGCCAGCCATGTAGCAAAATTACTGGGCGCCCGCGCCCATAAACTTCATAGTGTACAATTCCCTGATCGGTAGTAAAGGATGACACAGTGTGTTATTTTCTAATAACGAGGAACGTCTAACTACCTTCCTCTTTTTCCATTTCTTCCAGGATGCTGTACAGTAGCTCTAGTAAGACCTTCTTGACGGTTTCCTTTTCGGTTGCCACGCAGGGTAAAAGCTTGACATGGCTGTCCAGGCGCAAGGCGATCCGCATATCTTCCAGTTCCCAGGCATCTTTGAAATCTTGCTTGTTGGCTGCCACCACGTACGGTGTAGGAGCATAAGCGCGAAAGGTTTCCAGGATATTGCGCGCCTCACGGAAGGTTTCTGGGCGGGTGCTGTCTATCATAACAATAAAGCCAAGCATTCCCTCCGAGAGAATCTCCCACATGAAATCGAAGCGCCGCTGTCCTGGTGTGCCAAACAAGTAAAGAACCAATGAATCATCCACCGTAATGCGACCAAAGTCCATCGCCACAGTTGTCTGATCTTTGACGCGTTCCGCTTCGGCAGAGATCCTGCGCTCGGTAGAAACCACATCAATCTCAGAAACTGAACGGATGAATTCGGTTTTACCAGCGTTGAAAGGGCCAGTTACCACCATCTTGACGGTTTGCATAAGATAATTCCCTGTGCCTATATCGATCGGATACGACTGATGATTCTATTGATCAGCGACTTCTGTTCTTCCTTGCTGGTTTGCGGCAAGGCGGGACGCGCCGCCGGGACAACTGGTCGCGGTACACCCTGCGCCCGCACCAGCTCCACCAGGCCTGCCTGCAATAAGCCATAAACGATGCGGCGGATTTCCAGGTCGCTCTTATTTGTAGCCTTGGCGATCTGGCGGATAGAATTTTTTGGATTAATGTATGAAACGACGCGCCACTCTTCTACGCTGAGGTTTACGTTGCGAATATTGGTACCCGGGCGGTCAGTGAACTTCATCGCCACATCCAAGCTGGGGATCTCTTCTTGAAGCTGCTCCCACTCGCGCATGCGCCGGGAGCCTTCGATGATGATATTTTCCAGATTGATGCGTACGGTGATCTTGTCATCCGGCGGCATCACATCATTTTCGAATCGGAAAAGACCCTCCACCCAGGTGAAGAGCCGATTAACAATATTCAAGAAATACGTTTGCAGGCTGGCAATGATATCTTGCTGAGAGATGTAGTTCGCATTGATCAAAAGCAATCCCAGCTCTTTGTCACTCATCGCGCTGGTGCGTTCTTGGATAGCGCGGTATTGTCCGGCTGATAATCGCTTGGAACGATAAAGCACTGTAGCCAGGGTGCCATCATCCTGTCCATCGCGGGCATAGGCAAGCTTCCCCTCACGGAAAGACATCCAGACTTCTTCAGAGGAGCCCTGGATAATCAGTGTACCGGTTTTCTGGGCAACATTGACCAAGTTCAACAATTGTGTGATTGAAAAATCGCGCAGATTGCCCTTTAATGCCATATTATGGCCTCCAACCGCCACAACGTTAAATTGACAATACCATTCCTCAGCAAGGAATTTACCCCTCGCACTTTCACCTGTGTTTCTCTATTACCATAAAGTTACAATTCGTAAGGATTATACATGCAAGGCACCATCAAGTCAAATAAATGCGGGCGGGTGGCGGGGCTCTTACAAAGTTGTAAACCCTGGATTGCGCACCCCTTAACTTTCGCTGCACGGCGGTAATAAAAGAACTCAAACAGGCTTAAGGTTCTGTCAAGCCAAAGTAGAAATGTCCCCTTTTTGACAAAGTAGAGATGTCCCCTTTGGGAAGGGTGGATAAGGAGATATGGTAGACTGAAGCTGCTCGTGCGGAGGATAGGGCAACGCTGGGAAGTTGCATACATATTAAACTCTCCATGAGGGGAATGCATTTAGGATTGAACAGGGTGTTTAGGGATCCGGTTGTTCCTGCGGATCATTTCCACCTTCTTTGCATTGAACGCATTTCCGTGGGCCGTTTTTAGCCCTTCCTGATTCATGATTTCTGCGATTTGCCGATCTGTATGTTGTTCATTGAGCTGCCGAATGCGTTCGACCAAGCTGGCTGAGGTTGGTCGGCTCCAGTGAGTAGGCAATGGCAACTGACCGGTCTCGACCTCGTTGGTAAACCAACGGATTTGAACTGTTATGCAGGTTGCATGGCGTGTCAAGGTCACGTCAGCTATCAATAATTCTAACAAGTTCTTTCGTTCTGTCCAGGTGATTGTGGGGGATAACCATACCTTGGGCAGATCAGTAGCCAGGTGAAGCAGCGCAAGCCGCTGTTCTGGATTGCAAAGCTGGGGTTTCTTTTGGCAAAAAGCCGCGAATTCGACTTCCAGGCGGTTCACTTCTTGCAAACAGGCTTCCCACTGCTGCTCAAGGTGGCGCGCCACCAGGCGATTAGCCGGGTCGACTTGTTCATAACGCCTCTGCGCCAGGTTCGTTTGATAGTAAGCTGCTTCGATGCACCGCTGCCGCTGTTTGTTCAACTCGGCCTGTTGGCGTTCTAGTTCTTCGATCAGAGCAAGGCTGAGCTCGATCTGAGCGGGGGTGAGTGCGGCCAGGAGACGCTCAGAAACAAATTCGTCAATTGCTTTACCCGGCATCCGCTGGCAGGCAGTTTCCCCATGATGGAGCTGGTTAGCATTGCACACATAAACACTCCTCGATCCATTGGTTCCTTGATACCCAACATGCATGGGCCGACCACAGCGTCCGCAGATAATCTTCCCAGTCAGTAATGCGTGACCATCTCGTCGGCGCGACCAAGCGCATGGAATATGAGGTCTGGCTCGATTTTGCGCCAGGTAAGCCTGGTTGGCCTGGTATTCTTCCCGGCTGATGTAGCCTTTGAAAGCATCCCAATGCGCAACAGCCCATTCTTCTTGCGGTAGAGACAGGCGGGGGCGCTTGATCTGATCCTGGTCGTGGATGATCGTACTGCGTTTACTGCGGCCATACACGTAAGCGCCTGCATAGAGCGGGTTGTCCAGGACAGCGTGAACCCGTACGATACTGAGTGGGGACCACTCCAATGGACCCTGCCAGCTGCCTTTGCGGCGGGGAAAGAGCAAGTTATTTTCATGGAAATACTTGGCTACGGCGCTCATATGGCCACTCAAGCGAAAGCGTTCAAAAAGTAACCGAACCGCGCCTTGAACCTGTTCATCCGGGTCCAATTGGATACCGACATGGGGAACGAATACCAAGCCAACCGGAAGATTCAGGTGTAATTCTCCCCGTTGGGCTTTCCGAAACTGATTCTCACGCAAGCGTTGGCCCATGAGGCGAATTTCATTGCTGGAAAGCAGCACTTTGAGCCCCAACATCAAGCGGTCATCGGATAAACGGGGGTTGTAAACCTGCTGTTCATCGATCAGCAAGGCGTCCGTCAGAGCAGCTACTTCCACCAAACGATGACCTTCACTATCCTGACGAGCCAAGCGGGAGATCTCCACGCTAAATATGGCTCCCACTTCACCGGTAACCACCTTTCCCAGGAGTTTTTGAAAGCCGGTTCGCATTTGGGAAGCATCCGAAGCTGAGCGGCCCAAATCCTCATCGATCACTTCGATCTGCGCATCCACCCACCCTAGCAGCCGAGCCCGCTGGTACAACTCATACTGCCGCCGGGTGCTTTCCTGGTGTTCGTGCACCTGGACCAAGGTGGATTGGCGCACGTACACGCAGGCTCTGCGGCACAAATGAACTTCCTGGATCTTGTTTTCATGCCGGGTCATGCTGCGCCTCCATTTCCTGGTTCCATTGGCGTAGTAGCATCTCGACTAGAATGGCAATAATCCTGGCCTGCTGCTCGGGGCTCATCTGATTCCATAGGCTTTGGAGATCGTTGGTCAACATAGCTACCTCCACTCCGGTCTGGTTCTGGTTCATTGACCGTGAGGATAGCTTGCTTGACCTCTTTTTCCAACAGGCAATCCACGCGCTGGCGCAATATTACCAGACGCTCGAAAAGGAATAATGCGCCTGGCATGGAGCGAGGAGGATTTACCAGATCAGTCCATTCTGTCGGAATAAGTTGTTGTTCACTGTTGGGCAGGGCAACCAAGATTTGATTGGAGTCCAGCTTTCCGCCCACCATGGGTAGAATGGTTAGGCTTTGTCCTTTGAGTGGGTGCGCTGGATGGGTGATTTGAACGCTAGTTTTGGAATCCCTCTTTGATAGTGCATTAGGTATGTTGCTTCGGAGAGCGACCTGAGCGCCGACACGAGGCTGAAGACAGGGCAGAGCGGAGAGCGCTCTGCTCTTTGGTTTCTGCCCTGTTTTCAGCCGAAAGCGATAAACTCAAAGCCGTGTCCATATCAGTCTGAGCCATGGGGAGAGGTACCCTGGATGGGTTTGCCACTGATGCGTTGGCCATACTTGCGCCAGGGATGGTTAGCAGCTGGGGATTGGGGAAGCTTGATTTGGCGGTTAAGGGTTTTGGTATCGGCGACTTCGGCTTGGCGGGAAGGCTTGTGGTAGATGGTGTAGGTTAAGGGATTGTTTTTGTAGAGTATGGTGACTTCTCCATTGGCATTCTCACAGACGGTAACTTGAGCCTTGCGCAGGGCATAGTCGGGGCGGTCAGATTGGATTTGGTAGATGACACGGTTGGACTGCACGGTCAAGTTCTTGGAGAGCGTGCCGATTTTCTGGTGGGTCAGAATCAAGTCCAGGTTTTCTGTTTTGAGCAAAGGGCGGTGCGCATCGTGGCTGCTGCGTGGCTGAACCGCAAAACGGCGATTGAAGTCTTCCCGGAACTGTGGCAGGAAGGCGTTGGCAGTGTCAATGTCCGAGATACCCTGCAAACGCAGCTCCTTCACCAGGCGATCCTGGAGGGTCTGATTGGCGCGCTCAACCCTGCCTTTGGCCTGCGGGCTATTCGCACAGATGATTTGGATGCCCAGTTCCTGCATGGCTCGTCCAAACTGAGTTATCCCGTCGCTCAAACCACTGGTCTGCTCTTGATTGACCCGGAAGATGCCGTGTTTGTCGCTGTAGAAGGCCACCGGCTTGCCACAACGCTCAAAATAATGGCGTGAAGCAGCAAAGTATGCAAAGGTTGTCTCCTCAGGCACAAACCACAACTCTAGCAACTGCCCGGTGGCATCGTCGATATACACCAGGAGATTGCAGCGCGGTGCTCGCCCCTCGAACCAATCATGATCTGATCCATCGATCTGTACCAACTCCCCGAAACACGCCCGCCGTTCTCGCATCTGGTGCACCGGTGGCTTCTTCGCCCGCTTTGGCTTCCACACACCTTCTGCAATCATCAGTCGCCGCACACTCTCGTCCGAGATCTTCAACCCATGCACTTCCACCAGCTTCTCATGTGCTAAGGTCGGCCCAAAATCCCGGTAGCGCTCATAGATCAGGTCAAGGGCTTGCCTGACCACCACCGCATCTAGTCGATTATTGCTCTCCTTTCCCCGCCTGGCACTGATCAACCCTGTGGCTCCTTGCCCTTTGTAGGCCCGGTATAGCCGTTTGATCTGCCGCACGCTCAAGTTCAGCATATGTCCCGCCTCTGCTTGGGTTAATCTCTTGTCCTTCAATCGTTGCATTACTTCCAATCGCGTGATTTCTTTGTCGCTCATTGTATGTAGTTCGTCCACTTTGTGTCCCTTTCAAAGGGGACATTTTAACTTTGGTTAAAGGGGACTCTACTACTTTGGGCTAACAACAGGCTTAAGGTTCTTGACAAGGTGAGACAGATCATCTTATACTAAGCATATACCCAACAATCCAAACGCACGGGGAGCCTGATCATGCCAGGCTGAGAGGAGAGAGACAATCTCTCGACCCGCGAACCTGATCCGGGTAATGCCGGCGGAGGGATCGCTACCATGACACTCTTCTCCCTCCCCCACCCGGCGGAGGGAGTTAATTTTATGACAAGAGCAGTTATCTTCGCCAATGGAGTGCTATCTCCTACTTCCCGCCTGCCCTTCCAGCGCCAGGATGGTGATCTGTTGATTGCCGCAGACGGTGGAACACGGCACTGCCTAGCGTTTGATCTAATACCTCATGTCGTTATCGGCGATTTCGATTCGCTTGAGACCAGCATGCTGGCCTACCTGCAGGCCCAGGGCACTCTACTGATACGTCACCCTGGCCACAAAGATGAAACCGACCTGGAATTAACTTTCCGCTACGCGCTGCAGGCAGGTGTAAACGAAATAATCGTGCTGGGAGCGTTAGGAGAGCGCTGGGATATGACCCTGGCTAATCTACTCCTCGCTGCGGGCGAAGAATACTCCTGTGTGCGCGTGCGCTTCCTGGATGGTAACCAGGAGATCACTATTCTCCATAGCGGTGAAACGCTGGTGCTCCATGGGCAGCCCGGCGACACAGTGTCCTTGATCCCATTGAGAGGAGATGGACAGGCAATCACTACCCGCGGTCTGGAGTATCCCCTTGCACAAGAAACCCTTGCGTTTGGATCCCCTCGCGGGGTGAGCAATGTACTGCTTGGCGAGCAGGCCGAAATCTACCTGGCAGCAGGGACGCTATTGTGCACGATTCAAAGAAATAACCGATTAGGAGGTCAAGATGCATAAATCAATTTTGGTCACCTTACTTATCATGGCAGCGCTGGCAGGCGCCTGCAAACCATCAGCCACCCAGACAAGCGTCGAGCCAACTTCCTCTGCCATGCCCGCCACCGCCGAATCACGAACACTTACCATCATGACGCACAGCTCCTTCGCCGCTTCAGAAGCGGTGATCGCTGCTTTTGAAGCACAGCAGAACGTCATCGTGCAAATCCTGCCCGCCGAAGATGCAGGGACAATGCTGAACAAGGCAATCTTGGCAGCAGGAAACCCCCTCGCAGACGTGCTTTACGGGGTAGACAACACCTTTCTAAGCCGCGCCCTTGAGGAGGATATCTTTGAAACCTACGATGCCCCCCTGCTAACAGATATCCCACAAGAGTTCCGCTTAGACGAGCAGAACCGCGCCATCCCGATCGACTATGGGGATGTGTGCTTGAACTACGACATTGCCTACTTCGAGGAAAAAGATCTCACCCCGCCCGGTAGCCTGGATGATCTCCTCGCCCCTGAGTATAAAGGATTGCTGGTAGTGGAAAACCCTGCCACGTCCTCGCCAGGACTAGCCTTTTTGCTAGCAACGATCAGCACCTACGGGGCAGATGGCTACCTGAATTACTGGAAAGAGCTGGTTGCCAATGAGGTGCTGGTAGTCAGTGATTGGAATAGCGCCTATTATGCAGAGTTCACCCGTTGGGGAGGCAACCGTCCCATCGTTGTCTCTTACGGCTCCAGTCCAGCAGCAGAGGTGATCTTCTCTGAGCAGCCAATCAGCGAGCCCCCCACCGCGGCCATAATTACCAGCGGCACCTGTTTCCGCCAGATCGAGTTTGCCGGTATCCTGAAGGGAACACCCAACCGTGATCTGGCAGAGAAGTGGATCGATTTTATGCTCTCGACGACTTTCCAGGAAGACATGCCGCTGCAAATGTTCGTCTTCCCTGTCAACCCACAGGCTACCCTGGATGATGCTTTCAATGAATTCCTATTCATTCCCGAAAAGCCGGCTTTCATCAGCCCGCAGGAAATCGCTGCCAATCGCGCGCAATGGATTCAGGATTGGACGGAGGCGGTGCTGCGCTGAAACGCCACCTGAGCCTCGCCCTTCTCTG
Organism: Anaerolineales bacterium; assembly: GCA_016932955.1. The sequence goes on from JAFGBV010000218.1 coordinate 27,547, forward strand.
GGCGCCGGCGCTAGCCTACCTGGCCTTGTTCTACTTCTATCCGCTGGTTAGCATCCTGGCGCTCAGCCTGGCGCGCAGCCAAGGCAGCCCCTGGGGTGCATTCTGGCAGTCATTGACTTCACCAACTGCTCTGCGCGCCCTAGGCTTCACCATCTGGCAAGCCCTGCTCTCCACCCTGCTGACGCTCTGCATCGGCTTGCCAGGAGCCTACCTTTTAGGGCGCTATCGCTTTGCGGGCAAATCGCTCCTGCAAGCGCTGATGGGCATCCCTTTCGTCATGCCCACGCTGGTCGTGGCGGCTGCCTTCAACGCACTGCTAGGGCCGAGCGGCTGGGTAAACCTGCTGCTGATGAAGGTCGGCAACCTGGATGCCCCACCCATCCAGTTTACCCAAACCCTCTGGGCAATCCTGGTAGCGCATGTCTTCTACAACACAACCATCATCCTGCGCATCGTGGGCGATGCCTGGTCGCACCTGGATCCCCGCATGGAACAAGCCGCTGCAACGCTCTCCGCATCGCGCATGCAGCGCTGGCGTCATATCACCCTGCCCTTGCTGCTGCCCGCAGTTCTTTCGGCTGCATTATTAGTTTTCATATTCGATTTCACCTCTTTTGGGGTAATCCTGGTGCTCGGAGGGCCGCACTTTGCCACCCTGGAAGTAGAAATCTACTATCAGACAGTGAGCCTGTTCAACTTGCCTATGGCTGCCACCCTGTCTGTGGTGCAGTTAGCCTGCACCCTTATCCTCACAGCAACTTACAGCCGCCTTTCTACACACCTCACCCGCCCCCAGGTTCTTCGCCCGCAAAGCTATACGCAACGCCCGTTGCGCACCTGGCAAGGCAAGGTATTGGTTACCTTGGCAGTGCTATCAATGCTGGCTTTTTTCGTCACCCCGCTGGCCGCGCTGACACTGCGCTCCGTCACGCGCCTGGATAGTAATATGCCCGCAGGAAGTGCCGGGCTGACCTTCGACTACTACCGCGAGCTTTCCATCAACCGGCGCAGCTCGATCTTCTATGCTCCTCCTGCACGGGCAGTGCAGATTTCGGCAGGGTACGCCGCGGCAACTGTGGTGCTGGCGTTGGCATTGGGGCTGCCGGTCTCCTGGGCGCTAGCAAGCAACGCCAAACACCCCTTCAACCAATTGATGGACCCGCTGCTGATGCTGCCGCTGGGCACCTCGGCAGTCACATTGGGATTGGGTTTTATCGTCGCACTGGACGAACCGCCACTGGATCTGCGCGCCTCCTGGTTGCTCATCCCGCTGGCACACACGCTGGTGGCATTCCCCTTTGTGGTGCGTAGCCTTACCCCCCCTCTTCGCAGCATCCGGCCGCGCCTGCGTCATGCTGCCGCTGTACTGGGCGCTTCGCCAGGGGAGGTATTCCGCAACATTGACCTTCCCCTGATCGGTCGTGCACTGGCAGTAGCGGCAACATTTGCTTTTACCATCTCGCTGGGTGAATTCGGCGCCACGGCGCTCATCGCCCGCCCGGAATATCCCACGGTGCCGATTGCTATTTACCGCTACTTATCCCAACCGGGTGAGTTGAACTACGGGCAGGCACTGGCGCTGAGCACCATCCTGATGCTGCTCACCAGCCTGGGAATGCTCGCCATCGAGCGCTTGCGGGTGGGTGAGGGCGAAGAATTTTGAGGCAGAAAAACATATGAGCACCCTGGAAATCAAGAGCATCCATAAATCATTTGGCGAGGCGCAGGCGCTGCGAGGCGTATCCTTCTCCATCCAGCGCAACGAGATCGTGGCGGTGCTGGGGCCAAGCGGGTGCGGAAAATCGACCTTGCTCAGCATCATTGCTGGACTGGAAGCGCCTGATGAGGGAGAAGTGTATTGGGAAGAAAAGCTGATCGGGAATATCCCAACTCACCAACGTAATTTTGGCTTGATGTTCCAGGATTTTGCGCTTTTCCCGCACATGGATGTGGAAAAGAATATCGCCTTCGGGCTGCGCATGGGAGACATGGCACAAGAAGCCATGCAACAGCGTGTAAAGGAAATGCTAGCGCTGGTTGGTTTGCCAGGGTACGAGAAACGGGATGTTAACACGCTCTCAGGCGGGGAGCAGCAGCGCGTAGCCCTGGCGCGCGCCCTGGCGCCTGGACCGCAGCTATTGATGCTCGATGAACCACTCGGCTCGCTCGACCGCAATCTGCGCGAAAGACTGATGAGCGAGCTTCCGGGCATCCTGCACCACGCCCAGCAAACTGTGCTCTATGTGACGCACGATCAAGAAGAGGCTTTCGCCATCGCCGGGCGGATCGTGGTGCTGAACGCGGGGCAGGTGGAGCAGGTGGGCTCGCCGCAGGAGATCTACTGCTGCCCATCCAGCCCATTCGTGGCGCGCTTCCTGGAAATGCCCAATTTGATTCCCGCGCAGGTTTACATCCAGGACGGGCAGAGCCACGCAGACACAGCGCTGGGTAAAATCCCGCTGCCCCCCTCACCAGCAGGGCCAGCCCAGGTGCTAATCCGCCCCGATAGCGCAGACATTGGAGATCATGCAGGATACCTGATACAAGGCAGGCTGGTGGAGCGTTCATTTCGCGGGCACCGCCAACGAGTCATGGTCGAGGCGTATGGTCAAAGGCTGGTGTTTGATTTCCCCTCCGCTGCGCAGCTTCCGGCAGAGGGAAACCAGGTTACATTAAGCTTTGATCCCCTGCAAGCGCTGCGCGTATTCCCAGGCAAGGGGTAAGAAACAGGGGAACCAATAGGAGTGAAAAACCGTCCTCCAGGAAACACATGGAGGCTTGTTTGCCAACTGTAAATCAAGAAACCATACGCTGCCAGGTCTGTGGCGATGTTAAACCGCCGAAACCTGGCAGCGCTTCGGGTGAAATATATTATGAAATGGCTGGCATGGAACATGCCCAGGCGCGCCCGGCGTCATTCGGCATGCCAGCCAATCTTTGCGAGTTTTTCTTAGAGCGGCAATTGGTGCAGAACCGGCAGCGACTGTACGCCCAGCTCGTACATAATCTGGTCGCCATACTGCCAGGCTACACCCGCCACCACGCAGCAGCAGCAGAGCAATACCACAGCCACTACGATGATAATGATCAGGGTGGTGTTGTTTTTCTTCGGCGCCAGGGGAGCGCCAGAGATGGGGGTTCCATAATCGTCAGCCATTCTATCCTCCAGTTGTGTGATGAAAGCAGATTTTTGCTCGAAGGAGCCAGGCATGCACTCCCCGGATGCTCCTTAAATAGCCAGCAGCATTGGCAGCAGCGAGTTGAACTCTTCCATCGAGAGCCCAAGCGGAACCAGGCACAAAGGCAGCAGGACGATGGCGCCCACGATGCAGCCGCCAATCACCCACAGACCGATGCCAATCCAGCCCAGAATCAAACCGGCTGTCGCCATACCATCGCCACCCATCATCCCGCCACTGGACTGGATCTCCTTCTTGGCCATTCCACCAGTGATCACAGCAACAATGCTACCGATCAGAGGGAAGACAAAGAGGCCCAGCAGCCCTGCGATCAGGCTGATGATTGCCATGCTGCTATTCTGTACTGATGGCGGGGGATTATAGTATGAATTATCGTAAGACATTTTCTCCTCCTATAAGATATGGATTTAAGGTTCAAGTTGCCCGACGGGAGCGGTTGACGCGCCGCCAGATCAACCACACAATCCAGGCTGTCACCAGCACCAGGATACAGGCAATGACGACTGGAGCAATCGCAGCCAGGATGGACAACAATGTAGATAGGATGTCTTCTGCAATGCTAACGGGAACATTCCCCGCACCTCCCGTGGTTGCCGTAACGGCAGGGCGCACCGCCACCGATTTGACGGCATGCACACCGCCTGCAACTAGCAAACCCAGCACCATGGCAAAAACAGGATTGACATCCGTGATCACTTTGGCGCTGGCAGCAAACACAACCGCCCCAGCCGCCGGTCGAACAAAGGTCTGGATGATGTCATTGACATGGTTCACCGCCGGAAACTTATCGGCAAAGAACTCGATCAACGAGAGCACCATCAGTACACCAATCACCCACCACGATTCCAGCGCATCCCAGGGAGGGGTGAGGTTGAACAGCCCTGCGAAGCGCGCCAGCAAGGCAACCACCAGGAGTGGAATATATGCATTCAAGCCAGCGCTTGCAGAGAGACCAAATGCGGTAAGTATCTCCATATATACCTACTTTCTTACCTGCACTCGCACACCCGGCTCTTCATCCAAGGTGAAAGCCACCCCAGGTACCAGTGAGTGCATAGCGCAGGATGCTGACTACAACAATTTGCGCCAAGGCCAAACCAAAGCCTGCCACCAGGGGGAAAACCAACTGACCCAGGTTCTGGTAGGTGTTCTCGCGACGCAAAACAATCAACCATACCACAGTATACACCATGGTGAGCAATATGAGCACACCCAATGAACTGATCAACGCAAATCCATATAGCAATATGGGTGATTCGAGCAACACCAGCGCATCCAGCGCGGCAGCCAGGAGCACTAAACCGCCCAGAAAAAGCAAACCCTGCAGTGCTGGGCGTGCATCCACCTGGCTATACACAGTGCTGATAAAGGCCGGGTATAAAATCGAAGCAATTGCTAAACCCATGCCGGTGCCGGTCACCAAACGTAGAAAATGGTTTGGCTCATATAAACGCGGCAGATCGGGAAAAGCCTTCAACAGCGGAGGCAGATGAATATAAGAATTGAAACCGTCCACCGCATAGGCAAGGACGAAAACCACCAAGAAAATCGCCGTCCGCCAGCCGGGCATGCCTGAACGCCGCGGGCTGAAAACAGCCAGGTACGCCAGTCCCAGCACCGCGCCCAGATATTGGCCTGTGCAGCGCACGCAAAGAGGCAGAGCGCGACCGTCAATGTGGAACGAACGTTCATCAATGCGATGGCAAACAGAATAGCCAATCGCATCCATTTTACCCAGCAAACCAGGAGGTGCAGTCAGCAGCCAGCCAAACAGCAACAGCACCGCCCCAATGACAATCCCCCACTTCCAGGGTAAACGCTCCCACAAGGACGCATTTCGTGCCTGTTCCATGAAGGTTAAGTATAGGGATTTTCAGTAAAAAAGCAAGGAATTGGCAAAGCAGGTTAATTGCGGTATCATAAACGACTGTTACACAAATATGGAGGTAAACAGTATGAAAAAACTTCTCACAGGGATGCTCCTGGTTCTGCTGATGGCGGCGTGCAGCCCCGATACTGCCACACCAACAGCACAGGTGGCAACGGATGCGCAACTCAGCACGCAGACATCCGCACCTACCACCATCCCGGCAACAATAACTCCCACGCTCACTCCCAGCGCCACAGCCACGCAACCTGCGCTGCCGACTGCCACCGAAGAGCCTGTGCTCTATGGGCCCGGCAGCCTTCCAGTAAATGTGAACCCGCTGACGGGCTTGTTTGTCACCGACCCGGACATGCTCGAGCGGCGACCAGTGGCGGTCAAGATCAATCTCGTCCCACGCTTCCTTTACCGCCCTCCCTGGGGACTTTCCCTGGCGGATATCGTCTACGACTATTACCACAACGACGGCTACACACGCTTGCACGCCATCTTCTACGGCAATGAGGCCGAGCTGGTAGGGCCGATCCGCTCTGGGCGCTTCCCCGACCATGACCTGGTACGCATGTACCAGAGCATTTTCGCCTATGGCAGCGCTGACGCAACGATCAACCAGCGCTTGCTGAATGCGGAATATGCCAACCGCCTGGTGCTGGAAGGCGACCAGGTGAATTGCCCTCCCACGCCCGTCAACCCACTCTGCCGCCATGATCCCGCCGGCGGTGATCTGCTGTTGGGCAGCACAACAGCGATTCGCGCCTATAGCCTGAGTCACGGTGGGGACGATAACAAACCCAACCTGGAAGGAATGACCTTTTACCCCGTTCCACCTGAGGACGGCGCAGATGGCTCGCAGGTGTACATCCGCTATTCCGGCGACAACTACATGCGCTGGGACTACGATCCCATCTCGGGCCGCTACTTGCGCTTCCAGGATAATGTGTATGATACCGGGCAGGGAGAAGAATATGCCCCTCTGACGGACCGCCTGGACGAACAGCAGATCGCTACGGATAATGTAGTGATCGTATTCGTACGTCACGAATATTACCAGAGGCCACCCAACGAGATCGTCGAGATCCTGCTCAGCGGCAGCGGTAAGGCTTACATCTTCCGCGATGGACAGATGTACGAGGTGGTTTGGAACCGTCCCAATACCAATTCGGTACTTTTCCTCACTTACCCAGATGGCACCGCTTTTCCCTTCAAGCCCGGCACAACCTGGTTCCAGCTTGTCGGCGAAACAACGCTGATGGAAGAACAGGAAAGTGGCGTGTGGCGTTTCACCTTTGGTTTTCCTTAAATCGCCAGGGAAGTGAGGATATTCCTCACCAATCCCGGTCCGCCATACACCAGCCCAGTATATACCTGAAGTAAACAAGCGCCAGCGTCCAGCATCGCCTGGGCGCTGGTGGCGTTTGTGATCCCGCCCACACCAATCACCGCAAGGCGCCCCCCGCACTGGCGGGTGATGGCACGTACCATTGCCAGGCTGTTTGGATGTAGAGGCTTCCCGCTCAGCCCACCCGCCTGCCTGGCGTGCACAGAGTGCAATGCAGGGCGCGCCAGGGTGGTATTGGTCGCGATCACCCCATCCATCCCATGCGCCAGGATCACCTCCAACGCGTCTGCCAACTCCGCATCAGATAGGTCCGGCGCTAGTTTCACCAGCAGGGGCAACGGGTGCCCCAGGCGCGCTACCTGTTGCAGGCGCTCGGCCTGCAAGGCTTTGAGCAACCCTTCCAGCGCATCCCGTGCCTGCAGGCGGCGCAGCCCGGCTGTGTTGGGTGAGGACACATTGATCGCCAGGTAATCGGCATAAGGAGCAAACAAGCGCAGCAAGGTTACATATTCTTCCCCAGCTGCTTCCAGCGGAGTATCCTTGTTCTTGCCAATATTGACCCCCAGTACCAAGCCCCCAGGCCGCGCTTTACGCAGGCGGGGCATTACTGCCTTCACTCCCTGGCTGGGGAATCCCATGCGATTGATCAGCGCTTCATCTGCAGACAAACGGAAAATGCGCGGGGGCGGGTTTCCTGGTTGCGGCAGCAGGGTAACCGTACCAAGCTCAATGTGACCAAACCCCAGGCAAGCCAGACCCCGCCAAGCCTGTCCATCCTTGTCGTAACCGGCTGCCAGCCCTACCCGGTTGGGGAAAGTCAACCCAAAGGCCTGGATGGGTTGGGTAGGTGACGCAAAAATGCCACGCAGCAGTACCTGCAAAGGGGGCAGTACGCCTACCAGGCGCATCAATGACAATGTCAGGTGATGGGCGCGCTCGGGCTCCAGGCGGAAGAGCAAGGAACGGAAGAAGGGGTACATGCGCTCGTCTAAACCTCGGCGGTATTCGCCGTTAGGAAAGCCCTGGTAGCACGAATGTGCTCCTGCTCGACGCGAGCGCTGCGCTCCCAGTGATCGAGCATCTCACCTAACCTCAATATAGGATGCAAGCGGTATCCCGCCTCTGCCAGGGCTTCTTGAGCGCCAGATTGGCGATCAATGAGCACCACTACATCGCTCACATCCAGCCCCGCTGCTTTCAGCTTTTCGATCGCCTCGAACTTGCTGCCGCCGGTAGTTGCCAGGTCATCGAGGAGGACAACTTTTTCACCGGGCTGGTAAAGACCTTCGATCTCAGCTTTGGTGCCATAAGTTTTGGCTTCTTTGCGCGGGTAAAGCATCGGCCAGCCACCGCACAGGCTGACCGCGGTGGCAATTGGGATGGCGGCATAGGGCAGCGCTGCCAGGCGGTCAAATTCCAGACTTCGTAGGGTAGGCAGGTAGGCATCTGCCACCTGCTGCAGGAGGCGCGGGAAGGAGACCAACTGTCGCAGGTCGATATATATGGGCGATTGGAGGCCAGATTTGAGGGTGAACTGCCCAAAGCGTACACAGCCCGCCTCCAGCAGTGCGTCTGCCAAGCCCATCCTCTCTGGCTGGATAAGCGATGAGGGGACAGCACCTGCCTGTGAACGCAGGCGGTTGATCTCATCACGCAGGTCGCGGGCAGCCTGGCGCGGATCCCCAGCGCGAGAAATGGCACGCGAGACCGGCACAAGTAGCCCCAACCCGTCTGCACGCAACCCGGCGCCCAATGCCTCAGCCAGATCACCGCCCTGCGCGCCCACCCCTGGCGCCAGGATCCATAAGTCAGGCGCGAGATCGCGCACCTGGCGCAACGCGGCTGGATGAGTGGCGCCGGCCACGAGACCCAGGTTATCGTTGGTGTTCCACTGCTGCGCCAGGTGGGCAACCTGCTCGAACAAGCAACGCTCTTCGCCTGCCAGGCGGAGGTCCTGCAGATCACCAGCGCCAGGATTGGATGTTTTGCAAAGCAGGAAGGCACCGCGAGCGGGATCGTTCAGGAAAGGCTCCAGCGAGTCGCGCCCAAGATAAGGGCTGAGCGTGATTGCATGCACTTTCCAAACATGAAAAGCTGCCTGCGCGTAAGCCTCTGCCGTCGAAGCGATATCGCCACGCTTAGCATCCAGGATCACCGGGATGCCATCTGGAATGGCAGCAATCACCTCCTGCAACGCCGCCATCCCATACGGGCCGAGCGCCTCAAAGAAGGCAGCATTGGGCTTGAAAGCCGCAGCCAGATCGGCAGTTGCTTCGATCAGGCGCAGGCAGAAATCCCGCGCCTCAGTGGGGGTGGGCACTGCCAGGTCAGCCGGGTGCGGGTCCAGCCCAACGCAGAGCAGGGAATTGGCCTGCCGGGTGCGAAATTCCAGTAAATTGGCGAAAGATATCATTCCTTATTGATCTCCTTCTTTACCACCATCAACGTAATATCATCGTACTGCGAAGCCTCGCCAATGAAACGGCGCAACTCGTCCACCACACCTGCGTGCAGATCTGCAGAGGGGAGACTGATGCGCTGTGCCACAACTTGTGTCAGCCGCTCGAAACTGAACAGCTCTGCATCTGAGTTCTGAGCATCAGTAGCGCCATCGGTGTAGAGGAATAGCAGGTCGCCTGGCTCCAGCATAGCGCTTTTCTGCTCCCAGTGCATCGTCTCTTCCACTGCCAGCGGCATTCCTGTGGCAATTAATAGCTGTGGCTCAGCCTGACCGGCTTTGAACAGCAGTGGCGGGTTATGCCCAGCGTTTGCATAGATCAACTGCCCGCTCTGTGGGTCGAGTACTCCGTAAAAAGCGGTGACGAACAACGGACTGCCAGCATCCTGTAATATGCGCTGGTTGGCAGCCTTCAGTACCCGCTCAGGATGGTCGACATATTCAACAGCATAGGTGCGGATCAGCGTGCGGCTGAGCGCCATGAACAACGCCGGTCCCACACCTTTGTCGGTAACATCGGCAATGAGCAGACCCAGGTGACCATTTGCCAGTGGGATCAGATCGTAAAAATCACCCGACATCTGGCGCGCTGGTTCCAGGCTGGCAGAAAGGCCCCATCCAGACAATTCAGGCAGTTCGCGCGGAAGGAAGTCAGCCTGGATACGGCGCGCCAGCGCCAGTTCCTGTTGGGTTTTCTGATATGCCAGGGTACGCGCATATGCGCGCCGCTGTTGTAAGGCGGCTGCTACTTGCGCCGTTAGGGATTGGGCTGTTGGTAATACCTGGGCAAGTGAACGGGAATCCCAGGCGCGCCCCAGGCTCATCAGCTCCACATACAGGCCGCCACATGGTTGACCGCTCTCATTATCCAGCACTGGAGCAACCAGCAGCGGGTGATGTTCCATCACTCCAGTTTGCCAGGGTAATTTCTCTTTGGTACCTATGGCGCGGGCTTGGGTTTCTCCAGCCAGCCACTGTTGGACAGGAAGCAACTCGGCCGCATCCCAATCCTCCGGCTTTTTGACCAGCACCCCATCCACCTCGGTCCAGATAGCCAGCCGCGCCAGCGTAAACATCTCAGGGGCAAATTGCGACAGGATAGCCGATAGCGCCGCGGTATCCTCCGGAGCAGACGCCACGATGGAGCGCCCCATTTCCTCCAACTTCTCAAGCTGCAGCGACTGCTGGCGGCTCTCTTCAATCGCCTGGCCCAACTGGCGGCTCATCACAGCCACCAATAATGCTGCTGCCACAAAGATCAGGTAAATGGCGACCCCAAATTGAGCGTACAGGCTGGCTAGCAAGATGGCGAATACCCCCGACAGGTAAGGAACCCCCAGCCCCAGCCCCATCAACGCCACCAACTGCCACGCCATTTGGACATTCAACATTCCAACCTTTCGCATCACCCACAAGGAATAAGATAGATAAATCACGCACAACAACCCAAACTCCAAAGCCAATTCCACCAGCCCAACAACAGCACCGAGCAAGAATAGGCGCAACGAAGGCTCCTGTGGTGGGAAGCTCCCCCCCCAGCCGCGGTACAGCTCCAGGACAAGCAGGGGAAACAGGCTGCTGGACACCAATGCACTGAGTAAGTTACGCCAAAGATTCCAGCGCCCATTACCTGATTGTGCACCAGCAAGACCAAACACATTGGAGACTACACTCAGCAACACATCCAACCACAGCACTGTCGGCCCAAAGATGAACACCGCAGACCATTTAACCAAGTTGGTCAGTGTGGTTTGCACATTTCCATAAGCGCCACCACCCGCCCCAAGGTTGGTGATGGCGAAGAAGCGCAGCCGATCGAAGACAAACATCATCACCCCGATCAGCAACAGAATCAGCCAATTTTGAGCAATCAGGTTTAGATCGGTAACCGCTGTCAACCAGCTTAGCCCCACCAGGCAGAGCGGAGCAGCCACTACCACACCCAGAATATCGGTCACTGGGCCAATGCGCTCTGTCGCGCCGACTCGCCTAAGATCGGGGCGCAGGCGACAAGCCAGGCTATAGATCGGGTCATTGAAAGTCGCCCTGTTGCTCATGCTTTACCTAAAACCATTGCCAGCAGCGCCATACGCACGTACAGGCCATATTCCATCTGGCGGAAGTAGGCTGCGCGCGGGTCTTCATCCACTTCCATGCTGATCTCGCCCACGCGGGGTAAGGGATGCATCACGATCATGCGCTCCTTCGCACTCTGCATTGCCTGAGGGGTGATCACAAAGGCACCCTTCACGCTCTCATACACCGCTGGGTCATCGAAGCGCTCTTTTTGCACCCGGGTCACATAGAGCACATCCGTCTCTGCCAAAACGGGCTCAAGCGTCTGATATTCTGCCTGGGGGATCGCATTTTCGTTCACTTCAGCGATGATCTCTGGCGGGATGCGCAGAATCTCCGGCGAGACGTAATTCAGGCGGACATTGTATAGAGAGAGGAGACGTGCCAGTGAGTGTACTGTGCGCCCGTATTTCAAGTCGCCAAGCAAGGTGATTGTAAGGTTGTCCACCTCGCCAAGCTCCTCAACCACGGTGAAGAGGTCGAGCAGAGCCTGGGTGGGATGCTCGCCAACCCCATCACCCGCATTGATGATCGGCTTGCGCGCATATTGGGCTGCAAGGGCTGCCGAGCCGACCTCTGGGTGGCGCAGGACGATCACATCGGCATAGCATTCCAACGTGCGCACTGTATCCGGAAGGGACTCACCCTTGGAAACCGAGGAGTAACGCACCTCGTTAATGGGGATCACACTGCCGCCTAGCCTCTCCATAGCAGAGGTGAAAGACGAGGAAGTACGGGTGGAAGGCTCGTAGAACAGGTTGGCGAGGATCTTGCCCTTTAGCAGGTCAAAGGTGCCCACACGCTCCACCATTACGCGCATCTCGTGAGCTACGTCGAAGATATACTCCAGGTCGGCGCGGGAGAACTGTTTCACCGAGAGGATGTCTCTGCCATAGAACGGCGCGCTACGCTGGTCGCCGAAGGGCAGGTGGGGGTTGCTTTGGTGGTTGGGGGGAATATAAGTTGCCATAATCTCACTCCTTTGGAAAAGTTTGGGGATATTCTTCTCTGCGCAGATCTTTGCCAGACCCTGGCAGCGCAAGAACGACACCGTCACAGTAAGCCTCCTGGCCGCGCAGGACAACCCGCCTCAGCCTGCCGCGCACCGCCCAACCCTCAAAGGGTGTCCAGGCGCAACGAGTATGCATCTCTGCCGCCTGAATGCACCATTGGGCCTCCGGGTCAATCTCAATCCAGGTATCAGGCTGGGGCGGGAGACTGAAGATACGCTGCGGATTGGTGACCATACGCTGTACCACATCCTCGATGGTCAATCGCCCATCAGCGACCGCTGTGAGCAACAGGGGCAAGCAAGTCTCCAAGCCGGGGAAACCGGGCGGGGGAATCTCAGAGTCCTTTTCAGCTAGCGTGTGTGGGGCATGATCACTGGCAAAGCAATCGATCACCGCCAGGTTTTCCCACAGCGCCTGCTGGTCTGCAGGATTGGCCAGGTGTGGGCGCACCTCGCAGCGCCCAGCTCCCAGGCGCGGGCAATCATCCTGGGTGAGGAAGAGATGGTGGGGAGTAACCTCGCAGGTCACCTGCAATCCCCTCTCCTTTGCGGAGCGGATCAGGAGGATCTCATCGCGGCGGGATACATGCGCCAAATGAACCGGGCGATCATGTAGCGCGGCGAACAAGATCACCGCTGCCAGCGTTCTCCCTTCTGCATGGGCGACGATAGGCAAATCGCGTGGCCAGTGTGCAAAATGCGCCATGCACAGGCTCATATCATCCAGGCGCAACGGGCCGTAGGTTTGGTCAAGGTACATTTTGAGGCCCGCCGCGCGCTGGGCAAGTGACCCCGGTAGTGCCAGGTTATCAGGCCCGGCGCCCAGGTAATGGGCGTAGTCGCAGCGCGCTTTCTGGCTTGCACTTGAGAGAGCCTGGTTCAAGGTTTGCACATCGGTGACGGGAGGCGTGGTATTGGGCATCGCTAAAACGGCCGTCACCCCGCCTGCCAGCGCCGCGGCAGTGCCGCTATCCCAATCCTCTTTATGCGCAGCCCCCGGTTCGCGCATGTGTACATGAATGTCGATCAGACCGGGGAGCCGCAGAAGTTGTTTATTCATCATTCACCAGCACATTGAGCAATCAAAAAAAAACGGACAACCGAGGGGCTGTCCGTTTTGGAAGGGTAGTTGAACAAAAAAATCGCCCAAGGGAGTGCATACTCCTGGGCGAGAAACTAGTATTCGCGGGAAATTCCATTTGCTATCCATCTTACAATGTATTCCGTCCGATTTTACAGCGAATCCCCCCCCTGTCAAGGGTTTGGAAGGGTAATTTCAGAGGTTTCACGGCCAATCCCAACCTTGAAGCAGGGGAAGGGATTGGTATGCCGTCAGGTCAAGCTGCATGGGAGTCACTGAGACATAGCCGCGCGCCAGGGCGCCAAAATCGGTGCCCTCATCGGGGACAGCTGTCGGCGCTTCGCCGCCGATCCAGTAGTAGGGATGGTTGCGCGGGTCCAGCCGCCGGTCGAGGCGGTCGCGGTACACGCGCAGTCCCTGGCGCGTGACCAGGATGCCCTTGATCTCATCGTATGGCAGGCAGGGAACATTGACGTTTAGAAAGATATGCGGATCAAGTTTCTCGCTGAACATCTTTTCCGCTACGCGCCGCGCCACGTGCGCCGCTGCGCCATATTCCAGCGCGCCGGAGTGGTTTTCTGGGGAATGCAGCGAGACGGCAATCCCCGGCACTCCACCAATCGCCGCCTCCATCGCGGCAGTCACGGTACCCGAATAGGTGACATCGTGACCAATATTGGCATTCGAGTTGATGCCGGACACCACCAGATCCACCGGATCGGGCAGGTAACCCAGCAAAGCCAGGGCAACGCAATCCGAGGGGGCGCCATCCGAGGTGAACGCTGGTATGCCGTCTGCAAGCATTGTTTCGCGCACGCGTAGCGGGCGGTGCATGGTTTTGACATGTCCCGAAGCCGACCAGTTGCGATCAGGAGCGAGAACAGACACGCGCCCGAGCAGGCGCATCTCCTGCGCCAGGGCAAGCAAGCCCGGCGCGCTAACGCCATCATCATTGGTAACCAAAATATGCATAAGAACCTGTGTGAATTTAAGTGTATTTTCTTGGCTTGGAGCAAATGAACAGAACACAGATATTCTTTGGGTGCGCCTATGCCGAAGGGCTATTATAACCGGAATGGGCGGCTATGGTACAATCGCTGAAGAGTGGAGGTACAAAAACATGCAAAACTGGTACAAGCGTATCACGGGTATCATCCTTGCCGTCGCGGCAGCAGGCGCGCTGGTATTCTGCCTGGTCACGCTGGTACGGGTGCAGCAGGCAAAAGAGCCGCTGAGCGAGGGCATCCTGGAAAGCATTGACTTGGTAGATGACACATTGGCAACTACGCAGGATGGGCTGCTGATCGTGGATGATGCCCTGGACAACACATCCACGACGCTCGAAGATCTGAAGACCGCTGCCCTGGCGATGGCGCAATCCGTCCACGATACCAGCCTGATGGCAGACTCATTTGTACCCCTGCTCCAGGATGAGCTGCCCACCACGATCACCAACACGCAGGTCTCGCTCACTGCGGCCCAGAGCTCTGCAGTGGTGATCGATAGTTTCCTGCTCGCCCTCTCCAAAATTCCCCTGCTTGGGGAAGAATATCAGCAGGAGATGCCGCTCAGCACTGCACTTGGGCAGGTTTCCAATAGCCTTTCTACCCTGCCACAGGACTTAAAGGATATCAGTGTAAACCTGGCCAACACCAGCGCCAACCTGCTGGTGCTGGAAACGCAGATCGCGGGGCTGCGCACCAATATCTCTGCCACGCAGGAGAATCTCTCTGAGGCAGGGGAAATTATTGACACTTATCAGGAAGATGTGCGCGCGATGCGCGCCCAACTGGCAGAGTGGGAAGAAAGCGCCCCAGGCATTGTGGCAGGGATCGTCAGGGTCGCCATCTGGTTGATCTTGTGCCTGTGTGTGGCGCTGCTGGGCACCCTGGTTCAGGGATGCCAGATGGCGCTCAAACACGATCGAACAGAATAAGGAGTAGATATGCCTGCAAAGGGATCCAAAACCTTGCCAGCTCTCCCCGCCGAGCTTTCAGCGCGCGCGCTCAGCCGACCGTGCAACCCGAAGTCCCTTGGCTTCAGCAATACCGCCGAGTTGCCCGATCTGTTGGATGTGATCGGTCAACCGCGCGCATTCCGCGCCTTGCAATTGGGCAGCGAATTATCAAGCCCGGGATACAATACCTTTGTCCTCGGCTTGCCAGGATCAGGGCGCACCACATTGAGCAAAGAGTACCTCGAGCGCAAAGCCGAGGGCGAGCCCAGGCCGGATGATTGGTGCTATGTCAACAACTTCGAGAATCTGACCCAACCGAAAGCCCTTCGCCTCCCCGCTGGGCAAGCTATAGTATTCCGAAAAGCAATCTTAGAATTGATCCAGTATTGCGAGCGCGAGATCCCGCGTGTATTCGAGAGCGAGGAATACACCCACGAACGCGACCGCCTGGTGGCAGAAGTGAAGAAAAACCAGGAAACCGAGTTCATCGCCCTGCAAAAGCGTGTCGAGCAATTCAACTTTATCATCGTGCGTACCACCTCCGGCATCATGCTCGCCCCAGCAGTTGATGGCAAACCGATCAAAGCCGAAGATGTCCAAAATCTCTCGCCGGAGCAGCGCCAAAAACTGAGTGAATTGGAAGCCCGCCTCACCCAGGATATTGAAAAAACGATGCTGCGCCTGCGCGAGATGGAAAAATCTGCCACAGAGCAACTCTTCGCGCTGAACACCCGCACCATGCAGTACCTGCTAACCCCAATGATGAACAACCTGCGTGAGCAGTTCGGGCAGCGTGAGGGGGTTGCCCAATACCTGGATGCGCTGCAAAGCGACCTGATCAGCCACGCCCCGCAGTTTCTCCCTGGGAAATCCAGTGAGGAGGAGAGTAGGTCTCCCCTGCCAGATAATAAATCGTGGCTGCGGCGCTATGAAGTAAATGTGTTGGTCAACAACGACGATCTGCAAGGCGCGCCGGTGGTGACCGAGAATTACCCCTCCTATAATAACCTGATCGGGCGCATCGAACACGAGATGATCCTAGGCGCCAGCCGCACCGATTTCACCATGATCCGCCCCGGCGCGCTGCACCGTGCCAATGGCGGTTACCTGGTGCTGCCCGCCCGCGATGTGCTGATCAATCCCTACGCCTGGGAGGGTCTCAAGCGTGTGCTACGCGATGGTGAAGTGCGCATTGTGGAGCTGGCCAACCAGATCGGGCTGCTGAGCACTACGACCTTAGAGCCAGAACCGATTCCCCTGGCTATTAAAGTCATCCTGGTGGGAACGCCGATGTTGTATTACATGCTTCGGGCATATGACGAGGATTTTTCCAAGCTATTCAAGGTGCGAGCAGAGTTCGCCACGACCATGGAACGCAACCCCGAAAACGAGCATGAATATGGGCTGTTCATCAACTCTGTGGTGATCGAAAACCAGCTCTTGCCTTTCGACCGCACAGCCGTGGCGCGTGTGGTAGAGTTTGGCGCCCGTGAGGCAGATGACCAGAACCGCCTTTCCACCCGCTTTGGCAAGATCGCCGACCTGGTACGCGAAGCATCCTATTGGGCATCCAGGGGAAAGCAGAAAAAGGTTAATGCAAAGTCCGTGCAGCGTGCCATCGACGAAATGGTGTACCGCAGCAACCTGGTAGAAGAGCGTTTGCAAGAATTCATCACCCAAGGCACCATCATGATCGATGTGACGGGCACTGCTACGGGGCAAATCAACGCACTCTCTGTGTATATGCTGGGCGATTATGAATTCGGACGGCCCAACCGGGTAACCGCCACTGCCTTCCCCGGTAAAGGAGGTGTGGTGGATATCGAGCGCCAGGCCAAGTTGGGAGGCTCGCTACACACCAAAGGGGTGCTGATCCTCAGCGGCTATCTAAATGGCCATTACGGTTTCTCCCTGCCCCTCAACCTCTCAGCGAACCTGACCTTCGAGCAAAGCTACGATGAAGTGCAGGGGGATTCCGCCTCAGCAGCGGAGTTGCTGGCGTTGCTCTCCGCCATCGCCAACATTCCTCTGCGCCAGGACCGCGCTATCACCGGCTCAGTGAACCAGCATGGAGAAGTCCAGGCAATTGGAGGGGTCAACGAGAAGATCGAAGGCTTTTATGCCGTGTGCAATGCCAAAGGTCTCAGCGGCGAACAAGGGGTGATTATCCCAAAGTCCAATATCCGCCACCTGATGCTGAAAGATGAAGTTATTCAGGCAGTAAAAGACGGCAAGTTCCATATCTGGGCAGTAAGCCATGTGGAAGAAGCCATCTCGCTGCTCAGCGACCGCCCAGCGGGAGAACGCCAGGAGGATGGCAGCTACCCGGCTAGAAGCTTCAACCAGGCAGTGATGGAGCGCCTGAAATCATTCAATAAAGCCATGCTGCCACAGTCGCGCGACAATGCAAAAAAGGCTGAAGCAGAGGGCAAAGAGAACGAGGCCAATGAGCAGGAAAATCTGGAAGAGAAGGCATGATTCAAACTGCCATCATGGTTGAAGGGCAAAACGGATTGAACTGGCTGCGCTGGCAGCACCTGGCGCAGACTGTGGAAGAGCTGGGCTTTGCCGGGCTGTATCGCTCGGACCATTTCACCAATGCCAACCCGCCCGACCTGGATTCGCTGGAGCTGTGGGTCTCGCTGACCTGGTTGGCTAGCCACACCCGGCGCATCGAATTCGGCCCCCTGGTCTCACCTATCTCCTTCCGCCATCCTACGATGACCGCCCGCATGGCTGGTGCAGTGGATGACCTTTCCAACGGACGGCTAACGCTGGGGCTTGGCGCAGGATGGCAGGAGCGCGAGCACCACAACTATGGCTGGGAGCTACTGGATTTGGGTCCGCGCTTTGAGCGCTTCGAAGAAGGGCTACAGGTGATCACGCGCCTGCTGCACAGCGAGCAGGCTGTGAACTTTGCTGGCAAGTACTACCAGCTCCATGAGGCTATCCTCCTCCCGCGGCCGGCGCGCCAAGGCGGGCCGCCCATTCTTATCGGTGGCAATGGCAAGAAGCGCACCCTACCCCTTGCCGCACGCTATGCCCAGGAGTGGAACGCAGTATTCATCTCCCCCCGGGAATTCCAACGCCTCAACGCCCTCCTCGACCAACTCCTGGCAGAATTAGATCGCCCAACAGCTTCGGTCAAACGCTCGCTGATGACCGGCTTGTTCTACGGCAGCAACGAGGCAGAGGTGGAACAGGTTGTGGCCGACCGCACGCATGGCAAGCGCACAGCAGAGGAGCTGCGCCAGAAAGGGCTGGTGGTGGGCACACCAGAGCAGGTAAAAGAGCAAGTCGACTTGTACGCCCAGGCAGGCGTGCAGCGCATCATGTTGCAGTGGATAGACCTGGATAACTTGGATGGTCTAGAGGCTCTGGCAAAGGTGTTGCTCTAGCATCGCCCGGGGGCTGTAGGATGCACATTAGATCACTTCTCCTGGTTGCCCTGCTGCTTTTCTTGCTGCCGGGGTTGGCTTGCAACTTTCCCACTTCCGCAGTCCAGCCCACCCTCTCTGGCGAGGAATTGCGTCAAACGCTGGCAGCATACCAATCTAACCCTCCTACGCCCAGTCAGACCCCTCCGTCGGAACAGCCACAACCATCCCCACTGCCTGTGCAGGCAACTACACAGGCTGGAGCCTCAGAAACCATTGAGCCGACGCCCGCACCCACTACACCAATACCGGAGATATTCCAAATCCCTTTACCGTTGCCAACCATCCCTGGGCCCTATTACATCTACACAACCAGTACAAACGACACCTTGCCCGCGATCGCCGGACGCTTCGATGTAAAGCCAGAGAGCATTATCGCCACAGCCCCCCTATCTGAAGAAGGCTTCCTCCCACCCGGTCTGGCGCTCGCTGTGCCGGTGATGTTCGAGCAGACTACACCCCCAAAGGCCGCCCTGCCCGACAGCGAAATGATCTATTCACCATCTGCAGCCAGTTTCGATGTGGATGGGTTCGTACAGCAGGCAGACGGCTACCTAAGCACTTACCAGGAAAGCGTCCAGAGTGTAACCCTCAGCGGTGCAGCGATCATCCAACGAGCCGCTGTTGAGCTCTCGGTAAACCCTCGCCTCCTCCTGGCCTTCCTGGAGTATCGCGCCGGTTGGGTGTTTGGTCAGCCTGCGCCAGGGTCGGACCTGCGCCACCCGATCGGTTTCGAGATTACCGACCGTAGCGGGTTGTATCAAGAAATCCTAATCACAGGCACCCAATTGAACGTAGCCTACTACGGCTGGCGCCAGGGTAGTTTTCCCCGCCTCACCTTCCCCGACCAAACCACCCTCCGCCTCTACCCGGGGCTCAACGCCGGGACAGCCGCCCTGCAGCACCTGATGGCGATCTTCTACTCCCCAGCAAATTGGGAGAAGGCTTTATACGGCAGTGAGGGGCTGCTCGAGCGCTATCAAGAGATGTTCGGTAACCCTTGGGAACGTGCAGCCACGGTCGAGCCGCTTTTCCCACAAGGGCTGACCCAGCCTGAAATGATCTTGCCTTTCCTGCCCGGAATGCCCTGGGCGCTGACCGCTGGCCCGCACGATGCCTGGAACGCCGGCACACCGCGCGGCGCGCTCGACTTCGCCCCCATCACCGGCGAGCCAGCCTGTGCGGTTTCCACAGCCTGGGCCAGCGCCGTGGCAGATGGCGTGATCGCCCGTGCCACAGAGAATGCCGTCGCCCTCGACCTGGACGGTGATGGCAGTGAGCAGACCGGATGGGTGGTAGTGTACTTCCACCTGGCTGATTCAGGGCTGGTGGCAGAAGGGAGCCAGGTTGCAGCCGATGACTTGCTAGGGCACCCTTCCTGCCAGGGTGGCAGAGCCACCGGCACCCATGTGCACATCTCGCGCAAATTCAACGGCGAATGGCTGCCAGCCGATGGCCCCCTGCCATGGGTGCTCAGCGGCTGGGAGGCTTATGCGGGTGATTCAAACTACCGGGGTGGGTTAACCAAAGATGGGCAAATCATCACCGCCGACCCCGGCGGTGGTGGCGGCTCGACAATTGAGCGATGAGAGCACAAAAAGCCTCTTTCTAATGGCGGCTTAGGAAATTTTACAGGTTTGGTGCCGCGCCGGGCAACCTCGCCAACTGGCGCGACGCTGATCGAGCCGTTCATCTTCCACATATTCACTTCTGGATAAGATCGGGTAAAATTGGGACACAGGTAAAGCAACACTGTAAAAGGAGGAAGGCCATGAAGAGCAAATTTTCTCTCATTTTATTCTTTGCCATATTGCTTGCCATAAGCCTCGCCTGCCAGACTGTCGGCGGGGTAGGTGACAAGATCCAGGATGCAGGCGCCACAGCTCAATCCGCCGCCACACAGGTGCAGGCACTCGCCACCCAGGCAATGGGGTTAGCCACCTCCGCGGTGGACCTGGCAACCCAGGGCGCGCCGCTGGTTGAAACCGCCCAGGCAGTTGCTACCGA
>JAFGBV010000219.1 GCA_016932955.1 Anaerolineales bacterium
CATGGTGGTGATCGTGGTGCCCAAGGCAGCCAGCAGGCCAAACGCCAGCGCCACCGGGATGCCCCACAGCAGAGCTATCTTGAGGTCGCGGCGCAGGTGGTCCGTCCCGGCGATACCATAGACTTCACCGTACATCACCAGCTCTGCATCCACATCCGAGTCAGGCTCAAAGTTCACCACATTAAAATTCATCAAGTAAGTTCCCTTGAGCGGGGTCTGCGGATCCGAATCTGGGACCGCGAACAGCGCCTCCTGCGGGAAATCACTGCCCAGGCGCCGCTGCAGGCGTGTATCCTGAGCAAAGCGGTAGGTCAGGGTGGTCTGCACGGCAAAATCGGCGATGCGGATCTCGCGTCCATCAGGCGTGGTAAGCGTGATAGAGACAAAAGGCGCTTTCTCTACATAAGTCCCTTTGAAATACAGCGCCAGGTCTTGAGGAAATTTGTCGTAAGTGAATTCGATTGGGAAAGAAAATGTGATTGTTGTGTTTCCCGAATCAGTGGTACCGATTGTTTTGGGAATATCATCATCCTCACTGCTCAGAATGAGCGACTCAACCAGTTTTTCGCTGCGGAAATAATTGGTCCAGGCTGGCGGGGCGTTCTTGGGTGCCTGGTACCAGATCGCCTCGCCGCCGCGCCACAGTGTCACCGCTTCGCTGTAGGGGATGGAGAGCATTGTATAAGCAGAAACGAGCAAGAGGATCAGGATGATCACCAGGCTGGCTATTGCCGAGGGGTAACGGAGCAGTTCTTTGAAGGATTTTTGTAGTTGTTTCATGTGTGACTCTCCCCACCGCCGATTTTCACCCGTGGGTCAACCAGGGCATAAATGAAATCCAGCAAGAACACCGAAATCGCCAGCAGGTAGGCAAAGATCACCGTCGATCCGACGATCACCGGCGTATCATACAGGCCAACCGCCAGGAACAACGCTCGTCCCAGTCCGGGCCAGCCAAAAACCGTCTCAAAGATCGGCGCTCCTGTCCATAGCCCAATCAGCAGCAAGGTGAAGGAGGTAATGATCGTTGGCAGGGTCGGGCGGAGCACATAGCGGCGCTCGATATCGCGCGAGGTCAGACCCTTGGCTTTCGCCATTTCCACGTAGTCCTCGCTCGAATAGATCAAAAAGAAGGTGCGCCAGGTGTATGCGCTGAGGAAGATCGAGCTGATCAGCACCGCCGTCACCGGCAAGATCATGTGCTTGAGCAGGCTCAAGGTGTAACCGATCGTGGTTTCTGGTGGCGGCGCATCCACCATGCCGCCAAAAGGCAGTACCCTCAGTACTGCGGCAAAGATCACGATCAGGAAGATGCCATAAAACCACCCCGGTGCAGAGTTGGCAGGCGCCATGGCAATCATCACTTTATCCAGAAAACTGCCGTAACGCCGGGACAGGTACAGGGCAATATAAAGGCTGGCAAAGAACAGGAACAAATCTGCCGTGCCAAACAGCACCAGCGTGGAGGGCAAGCGCTCCAAAATGATCCGGCGCACCTCGCGCGAGCCGCTGTCACTGCTCATGTTCTGCGCCCGCCCCAGATCCAGAGTCAGCGCATTGGTCAAATAGCGGAAGCTGCGCACCATAAAGGGCTGGTTCAGCCCCAAGCGCTGTTCCTCCAGGGCGATCAGGTTCTCCAGGCGTTCCTCTTTAACATCGGGGGGCAGCTTGGAAATCACCGGGTCTGCCATGACGCGCAGCGACATCGTTTCGCGGATATCGCCGCGCCGGATTTCATCCACATAACCGCCCATGTTGGCGATCAGGATGGTCAGATAAACTCCAACAACAATGGTGATAAATAGCGTGGTAACGCGGACGGCTGTGTACTTGGCGATGCGGTTGAACGCGCTGGAAGAGCCTTTCTTTTTCTCGGCGGCATCCGCGCCGGGTTGGATAAGCTGAGTTTCTGCGCTCATTTTACTCACTCTCTAGTGAAAAAATTTGGCCCGGCAGGGACGAAACACTGTCCCGCCCCTACCGGGCCAAAAAGGTGTGCCTAAGCCTTACGGCACGATGAACTCAAACGAGGTGAAAGTGGGGACGCTCACTAGCAGTGAGACAGCCGTCACTTCCAGCTTGTAAGCGCCAGAAGTGAACGCGCCGGTGACATCCGTGCTCAGTTTCACTGCATACTGACCATCGGCAACCAGTTCAGCCGGGCCCGAGGCAACCAGGGCGCCGGCGGCGTCGAAGACCAGGTAGTTCACGCCGGAAATCTCAGCCGCAGGATAGGGGGCTTCATCGTATGTCACATAGACATCGAACATGCCCTCTTCACCAGCAGCCACCTGCCCAGCGCCATCGATCTCCACCACCGGGAACTTCGGTGCGCCAAAGCCAGACCACCTGTTCGCCAGGTCGGGGAAGTCCGGGTTGCGCTGGATGGTGACGGTGCCCTCCACCGGGTAAACCTGGTAGAGATAGAAGGGACCGGTGCCGATCCAGAAGTTATTGCGGGCTTCGTACCAGGCTGTCAGGTTGGCATAGCGGGCGACTGCTTCTTCAGCGGTGACGTAGGTGCCCAGGGTCGGGGCATAGGGGATGAAGCTCTCTGCTACGGCCTCGTCCAACTTTGCCTTGAGGATCTCCAGGCTTGGGCCGCTGATGTACGACATCCACTCAATGCCTTCAGCGTCAGCCTTGTCAGCCGAGAAAGCCAGTTCTCCAGCAGTCTCAGCCTTGATGCCTACGGCAATATTGTGCCAGGCACCCGGGCCGTATGCGTAGTTGGGCCACCAGGTGTAGCCAATCAGCTCAGCATCGGTGTACCAGATGTCATCATAGCCCTCGATGACCAGCGGGTCGGTGGAGAGGATCTTCACGCCCTTGAAGTGAGCCAAGAAGGCTTCCACGGTGCCAGCCTGCGCCTCGTCGTAGATGGCGCTATCGGCTTTACCAAGATCGAAGGTCATGATCATGCCCATCATGAAGTCTGCCAGGGTCAGCGGGCTGCCATCGTGCCAGGTAACGGTCTGGAACAGGTCAGCGGGGTAGGTAACCGTGTACTTGATCAGGGCGGTCGCCGGCTGCGTGTACACCTCACCGGCGGTCAGGAAGACCTGGTTGACGGCATCCCAGTCCACCCAGGCATCATCCGGAACGGCGATCTCGGGCTCAAAGGACAGGGTCACCCAGTCCAGGGCCTTGCCAATCGGCAAGCCTTCCTTAGCAACAATATCCATACTCTCGATGCGCTGCGGCCAGGCCAGGCCAGTGTAAGGATCAGAGATCGAGCCCCAGTCCATAGTTGCGCGGATGGGCATCATGTCATAGATCCAGTTCGAGCCAGCCACCGGGTTCCACGGATCTACCAACACACCCGGCTGGGAAATGCGCATCACGCCGCCTTCCTGATCGCTGAAGCGGACGGTGTAAGGCCACACCGAAGAGCCTGCAACGCCGCCAGCCAGGTCATAAGCGACCGCGATATTGGCGCGCTGCGGTGAGAAGGAAAGCTGGTCAACGATCCACACGCGCGACGAGTCCTGCAGGGACAGGGGCAGAACCTGGGAGAACAGCTCGCGCCGTTCATCCAGGGTGGTGAAGTCGTTGTTGCGCAGCCTCAGAGTAACCTCATCGAACTCAGGTGTGGGGGTATAGGCAAGCCACAGCGGGATGGGGTAATCGCGCGGGGTGTAGAAGAACGAGAAGTTGTCACCCTGATCGCGGTCGATTGCGGTGGTGATCCAGCCGCCGGTGTAGATGCTCCACAGACCCTCAGCAGGATCGCTCTGCACCCACAACGGGGAACATTCGGTGCGGGTCTTGTACTGGCGGTCAACCTTGAGGTGGGCTACATCTTCAATCTGTTGGGCAAAGTAGTCGCCAATCTGGGTGCGCTCGTCTTCAGTGCGGATCAACAAGATCGAGACCACTTGCTCACCGTTGAAGTTCCAGAAGCCGTCCACCAGGGTGGCGCCCATGGCTTCCATCTCGGCGGTGATGATTTCTGCTGCCTTCTCCGGGTTGTAGGCGTAGAAGCCTTCCCACTGGCGGAAGAGATCTGCATACTTGGCATAGTCAGGGAACGCAG
This sequence comes from Anaerolineales bacterium, assembly GCA_016932955.1. The sequence continues at coordinate 4,037 of JAFGBV010000219.1, forward strand.
CGGTGATGGCAAAGAACTTGGGGATACCAAGGCCACCGTAGATCTCCTGCACCACGTAATTGCGGTCGATCAGCCAGTTCGTCGCCTCGCGGATCTTGGGGTTGGACCAGGGGTTCAGACGCCCATCGGTGAAGGTGGCGACGTTATAGGTCATCTCGGTGTAAGAGCCGAACGAGTTAGAGTAGGAAAGGGCAGTTTCTTCCTGAACCGTGCGGAACAGTTCAGGATCACCGACGCCGTAGGCGTAGATATCGATCTCGCCCGCCAGCAGCTGTTGCACAGCCGCGGCAGCATCGTTCTGCTCCACAAAGACAACCTGGTCAACCCAGGCGCCCGTGCGGGTGGTGGGGATGGGTGTCGGGGTTACTTCGACGACCTGAACCACCTCGACGGTCTCAACGACCTCAACTTCGACGGTCTCAACGACCTCGACTTCGACGGTCTCAACGACATCTTCGCCAGGGACCTCGACGGTCTTGACCACTTCGACGGTTTCGGTGCAGGCTGCCAGAACCATGCTCAGCATGATCAGCAAGCTCACAAACACCATCAATCTTTTTTGAAACATTTTCTCCTCCAGTTATTGAATTGGAATTTGATTTTTGTGATTTTCAACCAACAATGCGGATGTTATGTGTATAAATTCCCAGCAACCACCTCCTTTCACTCAGCTAATCCAATATTTTTTGACACAGCACGCCTAAACACAAGCTACAATATACCTGAAAATAAAAGAATGGTCAATCCCTATTCTCAGGCTGCGCATAGGTGAATGCTGCTACCGCCCGCAATCCTCTCCATATTGGAAAGTTTCTATACCCTGCAAGAAGTATTGCGGGATACTTCCTGTTTCTGGGGTGCAAAAATCTGCCCGCGTGGCCGCCACACGATATCGCCAATACAACGGCAGTGCGGGCAATTGCTCGGCAAAGATCTGTAGCGCCTGCCCCTGCGCCTGCTGGTATTCCGGGGCCTCGCGCAGCGCAACCAACCCCGCCTGGCACGCCTGATCAAATTCAGCGCTGCTGAACCCAGAGGCATTGGCGCCACCCCACCCCATGGCATACTCCGGGTAAGGCCCAGGGATTTCGCGTGTGGTGAACAGAGAACATACCGGCTCCAGCAAGGTCTGCAGTGCAAACTGAGCCATATCGAAATCGCGCCCAAATACCGCGCCCTGCGGCGCAGAAGCCAGGTATTCTGAGGCTTCTGAAAAGGCCAGATCTGCCCTGATCCCGCAGGCTGCCAGGTCAGTCTGGATCATCTGGGCTGCCTCCTGGCGTTCGGCGTCTGGCGAGACCAGGTATGTGAACGCAAAGACAGTTCCATCGGCAATACCCGCCACACCCTGTGCGATGCGCGGCGTTGTAGGGTCGCTATCCGAATCCAGCCAGCCCTGTGAGTCGAGCAGCTCAGCGGCTGCCTGGGGGTCATAGGCATAAGTGCGCACCTGCGGATCATAGAGCGGGTGCGAGGCTGGCAAATAAGCATCCGCCACCGTGGTCTGCCCATACAGCAGTCGGTCAACAATTGCCTGGCGGTTCACACACATGGCAATCGCCTGGCGCACCTCAGGAGCATCAAAGAGAGCAAGGCGCTCTTCATTAACAGAGTTAATCCCAAACAGCGCCAGCTCCCAGGAAGTCTCTGGCAAGATCACCACATCTGCCCCGCCCTGTTCCTGCAGCGCCAACAAGCTCCCCATATCCACATCCGGCAGCGCGGTTGAGTCAACCATATCGCATTCCCCCACTCGCAAAGCATCCAGCGCCTCAGCACTGCCAGAAACAAAACGAAAGACCAGGTAATCAAAATACGGCAGGTTTTCTGTCGCTCTGAAATAATGGGGATTGCGGCTCAAGGTGATGTGATCACCGCGCACCCATTCGTCAATCACATACGCCCCCCAACCGATAGGTGTTTGGGAGGATTCCTGCGCACTAAGCAATTCATCGATTGCGATACCACCCCAGGCATGGCGAGGCAAGGGAGAATAAAAAACTTGTGCATAAGGAACGCCTAAGAAGCCCGGCACACCGCGCCACTCCAGGCTGGTTTCGCTCAGCACCTGGTAGGAGGCTGTGCGCGCCATGCGCTCCAGGCTGTCGCCGAACAGGCTTTGCGCCACTTGATATGAATAAAATGAGTCGTCGGCAGTGAGCGGAACACCGTCCGACCAGACCAAACCAGGAAGGAGATCAAAGCGCACTACCAGTTGATCCATGCCCACAGGCTGATCACCGCTGTAAGCCTGTGCACAGGCCCCCTGATTGCACCCATTGGGAAGGTATACCACGCCCTCCTGGAGCACATTCAGCAGGCCCTCCGCGTCCACGATCACCTCGCCAGGATTCACCTGCACCACCTGCACCGCCGCACTGCCATCTGCCAGGGCGGGCATCCCCGCCAGGATCACTGGGGTATACGCATATCCCTTCACATCAAACGGCCCATCATATATGGCCTGTAGAATGCTTTGTGCAATAGTGGATGCCTGGTACAAGAACAGCGTCTCTGGCTCGCGCCCCATACAGATGCTGAGCAGCCGGGTAGGGATGGGGGTGGGAATAGCCGTGGGAGATGGGAGCGCGGTGCCATCCTGTATGACCACCTGCTCCGTAGGCGCTGGTCCAGTTTGCGCTGTAGCGCTCGGAACAACAGGAGTAGCAGGCGGTTTACAGGCAGTCAGCAGTTGCATCATCCACAACCCTAAGATGCTCGCTCGCAGGAATTTCCGCAACAAATCACGTTACCCGTAACTGTAAAGAGTCAACTGATAAATTCCGGTAATTCATCGCTTCATTGCCAAACCAGAACGGAGTAGACCAGCTAATATCACGCTGCGGCCACTGCATGGACAGGGGCGAGGCGGATAATTGAAAAGCCGAGTTATCGGAGCGAATATAAATACGCGCCAGATGGCGCTTATTGACCAATGCGGCTTTCTCCAGTAAGCGCGCTCGCACATCTGTGGGGGGCTCCTGTTGAGCAGCCCATCTCTTCAGTACACGTCTCAAGTAAGTATCTAGATTCTTGTTCATCGTTCACCGCCTAAGTAAACTCGTACTGCAATTCTGGAAAGGCCGTGTGCGATTCATCTAGCGAATTTTTCAGCATCTGGCGGCCATAATGCAGGCGAGATTTCACCGTGCCCACGGGGATATCCAAAATCTCGGATATTTCTAACAGGGGCAGATCATTCACATAATACAGCACCACCACCACGCGCTGTACCAGCGGCAGGTCTGCTACAGCCTGCCGAATGCGACTGCTAGACTCATTCTCTTCCACTTGGTGCAGGGGCATCTCTTTCCTGCTACCCGCAAACCACTCTGCGATATCTTCCAATGGCCGGAACCAGCGCCGGCGGCGCTTGACCCAGGTATAAGACAGGTTAGCCACCATCCGGTATAACCACGGCTCCAGCGGGCGATTTACATCCACCCGATCCACAAAACGGTGCAAGCGCAGGAACACATCTTGGAGCAGATCGGCTGCTGCTTCGGTATCGCCCGTGATCGCCAGCGCGGTGCGATAAACCAGGTGGCGGTGCCGGTCATATAATACACCCAGCGCTTCCAGGTCGCCTCCCTGCAGACTGATGATCAATTCACGATCGGAAACACTATCCATTGCTCCGAATCCTGCCGATATAGATTTATTCTAATATTATTACTACCAGATCATGAACCTGGTTCATTTTTAGGGGTGGAATTTATCAATCTGGCAGTGATTAATGATCATACAATTCTCGTTTCGCGTCAATAGTGCTAATTGTAACCCATAAAGTGGTCATTCTTCACGCGCGATCGTCTTGCCCCAGGCGCATGCGCACATACGATTCATAGCGCTGCGGGTGCACCCGTCCGCTTTCCACCGCCTCCCGTACCGCACAGCCAGGCTCGTGCACATGGGTGCAGTTACTGAACTGGCACTGTGCTACCAAATCACGCAGCTCTGGAAAGTAGCCATCCAGCTCCTCTGCAGTAATATCCCACAAAGCCAGAGCCTTCAAACCAGGTGTGTCAGCCACATATCCCCCCACTGCCAGCGGAAACATTTGCCGTACCACTGTCGTATGGCGCCCTTTTTCAGTTGCCCGGCTCACATCGCGCACCACCAATCCCAGCCCTGGCTGCAGCGCATTCAGCAGGCTGGATTTTCCCACCCCTGATGGCCCAGCCAGCACAGAGACCTTCCCGCCCAATTGTTGCCGCAAGTCATCCAGGCCCAGACCCCTGGGCACAGAAGTGTAGGTCACCGTGTAGCCTAATGGAACATAATGGTTAAAAAGCGCTTCTGCCTCAATCTGCCCAACCAGATCCACCTTATTGGCAATGATCAATGCTGGGATGCCCTGTCGTTCAGCTACCACCAAAAAGCGGTCTAACATCCCCAGGCGCGGGGAGGGCTGCGCGCAGGCAAACACGAAAACAGCCTGGTCAGGATTGGCGATGATCACTTGGCGGTACTCGCCGCGTGATGTGGGCGCCAGGCGTACTAGCTCGCGTTGGCGCACTTCAATTTCATCGATCATCCCCCGCCCTTTATGCAATGGGGTGAGGTGCACACGATCGCCTACTGCAATCATGTCACCCCGCCGCGGGCCTTGCTTCAGCCGCCCGCGCATCCGGCACATCATCTGCCCGGCTTCAGTTTCTACCGTGTAAAACCCTGATTGAGAACGAATGACTAGGCCGCGCATAGTTATTATGGGGTTGGTGTAACCTCTGCCTCGGGTGTAGGGGTTTCGGTCACTTCAGCAGTGGGGGTAGCTACTACACCCGGACGTGCTTCCCAAGGGTAGCGCGTCAGGCTATAACCATAATAAATCTCTAGCACGCGGCGGAAGATCGGCGCCGCCACCTCAGAGCCCTCACCCCCATACTGCACCACCACCACCACGGCAATATCCGGTTGGTTCTCCCTGCCGGCATCGGTATAGCCTCCAAACCAGGCATGCGGTTCGCCATAACCAGATTCCGCAGTCCCTGTCTTCCCAGCCACAGGGATATTGGTGCTGGTCACAAAACTATTCAAGCCAAAGCTGCCCGTACGGTAGGCAGTGCCGCGCGGATTCGTCACCACACTGAACATAGCCTGCTGGATCAGTGCCAGGTTCTCCGGACTGACCGGCAGCGTGCCATTCACTTGCGCACTAAACGTGTAACTGGGAGTACCATCTGGGGGCACGATCTGCTCAATCACCGAGGGGCGGTATAGCGTGCCACCATTGCCAACCGCTGCAATGAAGGCTGCCACCTGCAAGGGAGTTACCTGGGTGGAACCCTGCCCGATCGCCAGGTTGATCGCGTCCACCTGCTCCACCGGGTCCGGGATTACACCAGCTTCTTCACCGATCTCAATCCCGGTCGGGCTGCCCAGGCCAAAACCGCGCGCCATATCCGAGACCGCCTTCACCATACCGCGGTTGAAAAGATCCAGCCCAATATGCCAAAACCAGGGGTTGCAGGAGCGCATCAGCCCCTCAGGAAGCGTCAGAATACCGCTGGCTTGCGTGCGCCCGTCTTCCAGGTAATGATCGTAGGTCCAGTCATTAGGTCGGTGACCGGGGAGCTCTTCGAAGAAATAGCCGCAGTTGTATTCTGATTCTGCCGTAAATACGCCGCTCTCCAATCCTGCAGCCATTGTGATGATCTTGAACACCGAGCCCAAGGGATACTGCCCCTGCGCTGCCCGGTTGAGCAACGGCAGATCAGCACTATAAAGATCATTGATCAAATATGAATAATTCAGGTTGGCAGGCTCGAAGAGATTAGGGTTGTAACCTGGCGAAGAAACCATCGACAGCACTCGCCCGCTGTCACGCTCCAGAACCACAATCGCCCCCAACATTCCCACACTGAGGGCGTTGCGTCGCTGTAGCTCTCTCTGCAAATCATAATCAATCGTCGTATATACAGCCTGGGCAGGCTGGGCTTCTCGCTCTGCCAGGATCGTAAGCACCTTGCCATCTGGACCTACCAGGTAGAGCACTCCCCCACGCTTGCCAGCCAGCGCAGATTCGTAATAATACTCCAGCCCATCTCGCCCCACGCGCTCATCCACCCGGTAACCCAGGCGCTGGTAAACCTCAGCCTCCCCCTCCTGGATGTAACTCATGTATCCCACCACATGAGGCGCAATGCCCTCGCCAAAATAGTAGCGCGTGCGAAACGGCGTGAGCAGCACGCCAGAGTACGCCGTCAGGCTGCCCTGGCGCGGCGCCAACTCATCCGCAGCGATATCGGCAACCGGGATGTAATAAGAGCCAAGCGGGCGGTAGGCATCTAACTGCGCCTCGACCTCCGTTGTATCAATATCAGCGATCAAAGCCAACTCACTTAACAATGACCCCTGGCGGTCTGGATCAACTGCAGCGCTATCCAGCCCAATCGCCACGGCATCCGTTTGTGCCACCAGCGCTCGCCCGTTTCGATCATAGATATTGGCTCGCGCCGGAATACGATACTCCATGCTCAGGTAATTCCCCCCTTTCAATTCAGACATGATCAGCGCATCATCCCACTGCACCCGCCATTGCCCATTCTCCAGGCTCAGGTGCATCGTCATCTCGCTGGTGAAATCTCCCACCAACAGGCTGTGGAAAGTGACCCGGTAGCCTACCTGGGCATTACGCGGGCTGTTGATCAGGGTGGAGAGAATCTCATACTCCCACCCATCCAGCGCAGCCACATTCGCAACTTCCCGGTAGCGCTGGGTGAAATCTTCCACTGTGATGGCATCCTGACTGACCGCAGTCAGGATGGCATACATCGCGGCATAGTCTTCAATCAGCCAGGCATCCAAGTATGCCACTGCCACAGGCTGTGCGTCTGGGGCACTGGTAATCAGCACCTCTGGCTCTGCCAGGGTGGCAGTTGCAGTGGGAGCTGGTGTGCCGGTGGGCAGAGGCGTACTCTCACTGCATCCCACCAGCAAAGCCGCCAGGATCAAGAGCGCCAGAATCGTTTTTTTATCCGGTCGTATCATCTTTTCTCACAATTAGACGTTCGCACACGGTCTTCAGTTCCATTTGCCAGGATATCCTGGAACACAGGGCATGTGTATTGGAAAGTCTCCTGGCATGCAAGCGGAAGATCAACAGCCGCCTGCACACCCCATCTGCGTAAGGTGCGCTTCAGGTGGCACAGTGGCAATCCAACCACATTGGCGTAGCAACCCTCCAGCCGTTCTACCGGATGAAAGCCAGCATGTTGGATGGCGTATGCACCGGCCTTATCCAGGGGGTCGCCTGTCTGGATGTATGCGATCATCTCCTCATCACTGTAATCTCGCATCGGCACATCCGTAACACACAGATCAGTCAGCATCGCCCCATCTCGCAGGCGCATTACTGCCAGGGCAGTATAAACCTGGTGTGTGCGTTTGCGCAGCCTTGCCAGCATCTGCCTGGCCTCGTCAGGGTCGCGCGGCTTGCCCAGGATCTGATCCCCATCCACCACGCTGGTATCCGCCGCCACTACCAGCACATCCTCGCCACGCTCACCCTGCAAGGCTACCCCCGCAGCGATCCGCTCAATAGCCGTGCGCGCCTTGCTTTGCGCCAGGCGCAGTACATAATCGGCGGCTTGCTCGCCCAACAACACTGTTTCATCGACCTCGGCTGCCGCTACTTCATACAACCACCCTCCCAGGGCTATCAACTGCTTGCGCCGCGGCGAATTGGAAGCCAGGATCAGGGAAACCATGCGCCGGATTCTAACACACTCCATCGGCCTCTGGTTGTTTCCTTCAAGGCGCAGTAAAATGTGTAGACAACCTGCATCGAGGAGAAATAGCATCATGTTAGCCTTACAAGAACGCATCCTGCGCGATGGCAAGAACCTGGGTAATGGCATCCTGAAAGTAGATGGGTTTATCAACCACCAGGTTGACCCCTCGCTGATGGCCTCCTGTGGCATCGAGTTGGCCAATCGTTTCCGAAACGTAGGAGCAACAAAAGTGCTCACCGCTGAGATCTCAGGCATTGCCCCTGCCCTCACCACTGCCATGCACCTGAACCTGCCCGTTGTCTATGCTCGAAAACACAAGCCGATCACCATGCCCGACCAGGTTTTTCTCACCCTCAGCCCATCTCATACCAAAGGGCGCATGGTTGAGTTGATCATCTCCCCCGAATACCTGGCCAACGGCGAACGTGTGCTGATCATCGATGATTTTCTCGCCACTGGCGCAACCATCCTGGGTCTGGTGCGCCTCGCCCAGACCGCCGGGGCAACGATTGTCGGGATCGGTGCATTGATCGAAAAAACCTTCGAGGGCGGGCGGAAGGCGCTTGCCCACCTGGGTGTGCCCATCGAATCGCTTGCGCGCATCGTCTCAATGGAAGAGGAGCGCATCACCTTTGCAGAAGAAGCAGACAAGCCCTGACCAGCGCATCACCCTGCCCACCTGATGACCGACTCAATCGCCATCCTCGACTTTGGCTCACAATATGCCCAGCTCATTGCACGGCGGGTGCGCGAAGCACATGTGTATTGCGAGCTATTCCCCTGGAACACCCCCGCCGAAACAGTGCTTGCCTTACATCCTAAAGGCTTTATCCTATCTGGAGGGCCAGCTTCTATTTACGAAGCAGGTGCACCCCAGGTGCCTGATTATATTCTCTCCAGCGGGAAGCCCGTTCTGGGCATCTGTTATGGGATGCAGGCCCTCACCCACGCCCTGGGTGGGCTGGTAGCTCCCTCCACTGAGCGCGAATATGGGCCTGCGCAGCTAGAGGTATCCCAGCCCAATGCCTTGCTCCTCGCAGGGCAGCAGCGGGTATGGATGTCGCATGGCGACCGCATCGAGCAGCCCCCTGAGGGCTTCCAGCCACTGGCGTACAGCGATAACTCCCCCATTGCCGCCATGGGCGACCCGCAACGTAGCTATTATGGTCTCCAATTCCATCCCGAAGTCCGCCATACACCTGCCGGAGCCGAAATCCTGCGCCGCTTTGTAATGGATGTTTGCGGGTGCCAAGCTGATTGGAATGCTGCTTCGATCATCAACGAAAGCATCACCCGCATTCGCCATCAAGTTGGAGAGCAGCGCGTCCTCTCAGCCGTCAGCGGCGGGGTGGATTCCAGTGTTGCCACAGCGCTTGTCCACCGTGCCATCGGAGATCAACTCGCAGCAGTGTTTGTCGATACCGGCATGCTGCGCCAGGGAGAGGCAGCCCAGGTGGTGGGCGTATTCCAGAAAACCCTGGGCGTGGAACTGATCGCTGTGGATGCTGCGGCGGATTTCATTACCGCACTGCAGGGCGTTTCCGATCCAGAACAGAAGCGGCGCATTATCGGCGAAAAATTTATCCGTATCTTCGAAGACCAGGCGCGTCATCTGGGAATGCCCCCCTTCCTTGTACAAGGCACGATTTACCCCGATGTGGTGGAATCAAGCGCTCCCGACCGGGCGCAGGCGGCGCGGATCAAGACCCACCATAATGTCGGCGGCCTGCCGGAAGACATGCTCTTTGCCCTGCTTGAGCCCCTGCGCTACCTGTTCAAGGATGAGGTGCGTGCAGTAGGAGAGGCCCTGGGACTGCCTCACGACCTGGTCTGGCGCCAGCCCTTCCCTGGGCCAGGGCTGGCGGTGCGCTGCCTGGGCGAGATCACCGCCGAGCGCCTACAGCGCCTGCGAGCTGTGGATGCCATCTTCACCAGTGAGCTATCCGCGGCTGGCCTGCTGCGCATGGGTGAAGAGCAACAAACCGCATCAGGAACCGCCCAGGCTTTTGCTGTTCTGCTACCAGTGCGCTCCGTAGGTGTGATGGGCGACAGCCGCACCTACCAGGAGACGGTAGCGCTGCGGGCGGTGACCACGGAAGATTTCATGACTGCCGATTGGGCGCGCCTGCCATACGATTTGCTGGCGCAGATCTCCAACCGCATTGTCAACCAGGTGCCCGGCGTTAACCGGGTTGTGTACGATATCACCAGCAAGCCACCTGCCACGATTGAATGGGAATGAGCCATCCCAATTTTGTTCATCAAAGGGAGTAAAAGACTGTATTCAACATCAGACGGATAAAATACATCCAAATCTTACTCGCTACCTTACTTTTTAAGGATATAATAAAGGCAGGCAAGTTTACATATTAATTTTGTTTCCAAGGAATTTAGGAGGTCACTCACATGGACGAATTAATCAAACTGGTGGCAAAGAAAACTGGGCTGCCAGAAGCTAAGGCGAAAATCGCCGTCGAAACCGTATTGAATTTCATTAAGGAGAAACTACCCGAGCCGCTTGGTAGCCAGATTGATAATCTGCTAGGCGGTGGTGATCTGCCCACTGACCTGCTACAAGGTTTGGGTGGTCTATTCGGCGGGAAGAAATAATACATTTCTGAAATTCGGGAGGATTATAGAATGGCAAAACTTGTGGAAGTTGAAGGCATTGGCGAGAAATTCGCCGCAAAGCTCAAGGCTGCTGGCATAGCCACGACCGCTGTCCTGCTTGAGAAAGGCGCAACCCCCAAGGGGCGCAAGGAGATCGCAGAGAAGTCGGGCATCAGCGATGGCCTGATCCTGCAATGGGTCAACCATGTTGATCTGTTCCGCATCAAGGGCGTCGGATCTGAATATTCAGATCTGCTCGAAGCAGCCGGGGTGGATACCGTTCCAGAACTGGCACAGCGCAAGGCTGAAAACCTGTTTGAAAAGATGACCGCCGTCAACGCTGAAAAGAAGCTGGTGCGCCGGCTGCCGCTCAAGCCACAGGTGGCAAACTGGATTGAACAAGCCAAGTTGCTGCCGCGTGTAATCCAGTACTAGTTGCTCTGATGATCCGTTCTCATCATGAGAGCGGATCATTTTTAATCGATTATTGGAGGTCCCTATGCCGGCGTTAAACCGCGTGCAACTGATTGGCAACCTGGGGAAAGATCCTGAAGTTCGCTTCACCCCCACTGGGAAAAAAGTCACCCTCTTCAGCCTAGCAGTCAACCGTCGCTGGAAAAGCGGCAGCGAGATGAAGGAAGTCACAGACTGGTTCAATGTTGAAGCCTGGGGACGTTTGGGGGAGATTTGCTTGGAATATTTACATAAGGGCAGCCTCGTTTTCATCGATGGGCGTCTAAAAACAGATCGCTACGAGCACGAAGGGGAATACCGCTATTTCACCAAAGTCATTGCCCAACAGATGCAAATGCTTGACCGCAAAGCGGAGGAAGAGCCGCCTCTGGAAGAAGAAGAGTTTGAGTAAGTCCACTTCACTCTGCCAGGTCCGCGGCGTAATCCTGGCCGCCTCGTAATAGAATATTAAACAAGCGGTGGTTGCATCGACTGCAGGCCACCGCTTGTTCTATCCCTCAATATTTGCTTACCCAACCGGGATTTTTTCCAACTGATCCACCAGGTTGTTTACCACATCGAACCCACCCTGCCAGAACGCCGCACTGCGCATGTCAATACCCGCCGTGGAGAGTATGCGTTCCGGCGAGTCCGAGCCGCCGGCAGAGAGAATCTTCAAATAACGCGGCTTGAAGGCTTCCCCTTCAGCCTTGTACTGCTGGTAAAGCGAGAGTACCAGCAACTGACCAAATGAATAGGCATACACATAAAAAGGCACATCATAGAAGTGCGGGATTGATACCCACTCCCAGCGGAACTCATCACTCACTTCCAGCGCATCCTGGAACTGCTCCTGCAGGTTCTCCAGGTACGCCTGGCTGAGTTCATCCACAGTCGCCCCCTGGGCGATCATATCATGCGCCTTCCGTTCGAACATGGCGAAAAAGATCTGGCGCTGGATCGTAGCATAAGCATCATCCACCTGGCGGAAGAGGAGATCGCGGCGTACGCTTTCATCGCTCTCCGTTTCCAGGATTCGGTCGATAAGCATCATTTCCCCAAAAGTAGATGCCGTCTCGGCAAGTGGCAGGCAAGAGTGGAAGGTGAACAGGCTGTGGTCTGAAGCCAGCATTGCATGAATGGCATGACCCAGCTCATGCGCCAGGGTTGCCACATCGTCGGGGCGACCCTGATAATTGACATGCACCCAGGGCGTCATCTTTGGCCCCACCGATGCGCAAAAAGCCCCGCCGCGTTTGCCCTTGCGCACTTCGCTGTCGAGATGGTTCTGATCGAAAACGCGCTGCGTCAATTCAGCCAGGCGTGGATCGAAACGATCAAAAGCGTCCAGCACCATCTGCGATGCTTCTTCGAACGAATACGTTTTATCTGCTTGCACCACCGGCGCATACAGATCGTATCGGCGCAGGCGCGGCATGCCCAGCCAGCGGGATTTCAAGCGGAAAAAGCGCTGGAAAACATGCACATTTTTACGCGCCACATCCATCAGCGTGTCGATCACCTGATCTGGAATGTCATTGATCAGGTTGCGCGCAGAAATGGGTGCGGTAAAGTTGCGCAGCTCAACCTGCTCGCTTCGCCAATCATTGACCACCGTTTGGTACATCTGCCCCAGGATCGGGCCATCATCGCCATACACTTTGTACAATTCCTGATAAGCCTGTGCCCTCAGGTCGGGATCGTTCATGCGCACATAAGACATCAGCTCGCCGCGGGTAAGCTCTTTTACCTCTCCATCCACTGTAAGCTTGAAAACGTAGCGATTGGTGATCGAGCTGTACAAGTTGCGCAGCGCCTGGATGCCGGTCACATCCTTGATGTTAATGATCTTCTCCTCTGCTTCCGAAAGCGTATGCGGCTTGAAATGGCGCATTTCTTCCAGCCAGTAACGGTAATCGCCCGCTATTGCCATCAGGCGCTCAGCATTGCCCTCATCCAGTTCTTTCCACCACAGCTCAAAGAACAGCACCCGGTTTTGGAGCTTCGCCAGCCGTCCCATAATGGTGCCTTGAAAGGCCTGGATCGCTTGATCCTGGGTATTGGCAGAGAACGCCAGCCCAGAATAGGAAGCAATCCGCTGCCCCAATTCCTGGATCGCTTCCAGCATTGCCACCACCTTTAGAAAGGCTTCTGCGCTGATATCTGCTTTCAGCTTTGGGCGCACGCCTTCGAACGCGCTTACCTTTTCGTCGATTTGTGCAAAAGCAGCCCGCATCTCGGGACTGTCATGCGATGGAAACAGATCACCTAACGACCACGCTGATTGGGCATAAACCTTTGTCATTTTTCTCCTCATATGGAAGTGCAAACTAAAAACAGACTCCACAGTTGTATCAGATCTTCATCGACCGAACAGAAATTGCCAACCGCAACGAGTAGTAATTATACATTAAAACGGATGTGGACAATCTCCCCATCCTGCACAATATACTCTTTCCCCTCCAGCCGCAAGCGACCTTTCGCCTTGGCTTCGTTCAGCCCGCCTAATGCCAGCAGTTCATCTTGCGGAATAACCTCAGCACGGATGAACCCTTTTTGCAGATCGGTATGGATCTCACCTGCCGCCTCATAGGCGCTAGCCCCGTGCGGCAGGGTCCAGGCGCGCACTTCATCCGGCCCAACAGTGAAGAAGGAGATCAACCCTAGCAAATCATACGACATGCGGATTACCCGGTTGAGACCTAATTCCTGGATACCATATTCGGTCATGAAGATTTCCGCATCCTCCGGCGGAAGTTGGGCAAGCTCCATCTCCAGCTTTCCCTGTAATCCAGCCAGACGGCAATGTGCAGAAGGCGCTGCCAGGGCAGGCATCTCCTGCCCCTCACCCAGATTCAGCAATACCAGCATCGGCTTGCGGGTCAAGAAGCCAAAGCCCGCCAGCATTTTCTCTTCTTCTCCAGAAATCTCCACCTGGCGCAGAGGCAGATCTTGAGAAAGGGCCTCTTTGAAGCGCTGAAATAACCCCTCCTCGCGCTCAATCACCACCCGCTCTCGCCCGCCCCCTTTTTTACGCTCCTCGGCCAGACGTTCCAGTTTGCGTTCCACCGCAATCAGATCGTTGATCAGCAACTCGCTATCCATCGTGGCGATGTCACGGCGTGGAACCACGCTGCCAGCGGGGTGCGGCACCATTTCGCTCTCAAAGCAGCGCACCACATGCAGCAAACCATCCATCTGCGTCAATTGGTTGAGCAGTTGACCAGAAATGGCACCTTTGCTGCCTTCCAGCCCGGCAATGTCAGCATAGGTAACCTTGGCATACACCGTCTTCTTAGGTTTGAACATCGCCGAGAGGTGCTCCACGCGCATATCAGGCACATCCACCACACCCGTATGCACGTCAAAACGTCCCGCACTGGTGGTCAGCGGCTGGTTGCCGCGCGTCAGCGCATTGAATATCGTCGTTTTTCCCGCTTGGGGTAAGCCTATAATTCCCAGTCTCATCGCTGTATCCTCGATCTACACCCAGAAAGGGCAATGTATCTTTATCTACACCGGCGATTATACTATGCTCAAACCCACTAATCGACGATGCAACGGGAGCACTCAAAAGTTGTTGGATTTAGTGTGGGGTGCGTGGGTGGCATACGCCACCCACGCACCCCACACTAACAACCTTTTAGTGCACCCGATGCAACGCGCCAACTTCACAATTTTTGCATTTCAGGTATAATTCATGCCACCAGCCGAAGTGGCGGAATAGGCAGACGCGCACGACTCAAAATCGTGTTCCGTAAGGAGTGTGGGTTCGATTCCCACCTTCGGCACACAAAAATCACATTACCTCCCCTCACGGGGAGGCCTTCGCTTATAATGGGGTGTAGATTCCAAAGAGGAGAGAAATCGATGCCAGCCATGAACGATATCTTGGGCGTAATCATGGGTGGAGGGCGCGGGGCACGCCTTTACCCACTGACTCGCGACCGATCCAAGCCAGCCGTGCCAATTGCCGGCAAATACCGCCTGATCGACATCCCCATCAGCAACTGCATTAACTCCGGCATTCACCGTATTGCAGTGCTCACCCAGTTCAACTCTGTCTCGCTTCACCGCCATATCTCGCGCGCTTATATATTTGACTCGTTCCACCGCGGCTGGGTGCAGGTACTGGCTGCCGAACAGACGCCCACCAGCGAAACCTGGTATCAAGGCACCGCAGATGCCGTGCGCAAGCAACTGCTGGAAATTCAATCAACTGGCGCTTCGTATGTGCTGATCCTGGCTGGCGACCATCTCTACCGCATGGATTACGCCCCCATGGCCGATTTCCACTGGGAACACCAGGCTGATATCACCGTAGCCGTCCAGCCCGTCCCCCACGATCAAGCCTACCGCTATGGCATCCTCAAGCGCGATCCCAACGGGCGCATCAGTGACTTTGCTGAAAAGCCCAAAGATCCCGCCCTGTTAGCCCGCCTTGCCAGCCGCAATGACGAGCAGCGCCCCTACCTGGGATCGATGGGCATTTACCTGTTCAAAACCAAAGTGCTGGTTGATCTCCTGGAAAGTACTACGGATGATGATTTTGGCGGGGAGGTCATTCCAAAAGCACTCTCCACTCATCGGGTGTTCGGATATGACTATGAAGGTTATTGGGAAGACATCGGAACCATCCGCTCATTTTACGAAACAAACCTGAGCCTGGCACGCCCTGATTCTCCCTTCAATTTTCATGACCCAGACCATCCCATTTACACGCGTGCCCGCTTCTTACCTGGCGCTATCCTGGATGGCGCCACATTGCACAATGTATTACTAGCAGAAGGCTGCCGTGTCTATCGCGCCGAATTGCGCAATTCGATCGTAGGGCTGCGCTCTTATATTTCCAATGGCGTGCGCATGAGTGATACGATCATGATGGGCGCTGACTACTACGACCCCGTTGGAGCGCCGTTACAAGGTGGCATCCCCTTGGGTATTGGACCCGACTGCCACATCCAGGGCGCCATCCTGGATAAGAATGTACGCATTGGGGCTGGTGTGGTCATCCGCCCCTTCCCATTGGGCACAGAGATCGACCAACAGGATTGGGCCGCGCGGGATGGTATCGTCATTATCCCCAAGAATACCGTTTTGCCTGCCGGCACAACAATTTCGCCAGAAACGATCTGAACGGGAGAACTGGTCATGGCGAATAGCTTAGTTTCTCGAGCCCGGGAGCGATTGGTGCGGGCAGCCTGTGCCTGTGTTTCCGCAGCCGTGCTGTTCATGGTTTTGTTTTGGGTGTTTAGCGGCAGCCTGGAAGATATCGAGACGATCTACGCCGGCGCAATCCTGATCCTGATTATGGGCGGAATTGCGTGGCTTGCCAGCCGCAGGCTGGCCCTGGCCTCCTGGCTGCTGGTGGGACTCTTGACCCTCATCATCACAGCAGACATATTCGACTACGGCATCGGTTCACCAGGCGCTTCCGGGTATATCATCCCCGTCGTTCTGGCAGCCTGCTGCCTGGGGCTATGGGCCGGATTGGGCGTCTGCGCTTTTTCCTGCATAGCAGTTTGGGTGGCCGCTTGGGGAACCACATCGGGGGGATGGTTTGACCCGCCGGCGCCTGTCGACCACCTGACTTTCAATGCCCCCGCACTGACGGTAATCCTGCTCGCTACCGCTCTGATTGTCGGCCTATGGGGAAAATCACTTGAAAAAATGATCGATCGGTAAAAAGAATAGCGCCAGGACGGCGCCCAAAGGCTGGCGCCGTCCTGGCATTCCAAAATGGAGGAGAATCAGTCAATCAATCCCCGGGCGCCGGGGAGGGAATCGTGTGGCTTGCTTGCTGGCTGCCGCGCCAGAAAAAAGCCCAATACATGACTACCGAGATCGTATAGAGCACAATGGTGCCAATGAATGGCGGCCCAAACCCATACCGCACCTGCAGCCATCCGCTGACGGTGGGACTGAAAGCCCAGCCGACATTCCACGACATGCTGACCAGGCTGGCCACGGTAGCCCGGGCAGAAGGTTCTACATGCTCCATCACGTATGTCTGATACACCGGTCCGCTCATGTTCATTAACGCCACACGAATGTAATATGCTGCCGTGCTGACCCAGAACCAAGGTGCAAAGCCAAGTAAGATCAGGAAGGGGATCGACAACCCTTGGGTGATCACCACCAATTTGATCTTGCCCATGCGGTCTGCCAGCGGAGGGGCGATCAGCAAACCAATCCCCATTGCCAGTGAGCCCCAGGCGAACAACGACCCAATCACCGTATCCGGTTGTTGATGCACCGTGCGAAAGAACACATTCATGAAAGGCATGATCAGCCCAGCGCCGATGGATGTGATCAGCATCGGCAAGATCAGCTTGCTGAGCAATTGCGGGTGTTGGGCAGCATAAGAGATCGGGGCAAAAACGGTGCGTTCTGCCCTGCCCAGGCGCGGCGTACGCAAGAAGAGCAGCGGCACCAATCCCAACGCAGCTATAGCAGCAATTGCCAGCAGCGACCCGCCATATGCTGTGGTGCTGATCGCATCCACTCCACGCAGATTGGCCACCCACGACGGCAAGTAACCTCCGATCCAGTTTCCAATTGAGGCTGAAACCATTTGCAGACCATTGCTAAAGGAGAACAAGTAGGTACGCTCCGTATCACCGCTGTTTTCCATCAGGAACGGGCTCATCGTCACACCAGCCAGGCTTTGCGCAATGCCAAAAACCACATTCATCGAAAGCAACAAGGCTTTCGAAGGCCAAATCACCATGGCAGCGATTGCAACAAACATAGCAGCACTGGATACCACCAAAGACAACTTGCGCCCCAGCATATCAGCCAGGTAACCCATTGGCAATACCACAATCAGCGCCGTCATACTGCTGGTGGTCACCAGATTGCCCAGTAATTCCTCATCAAACCCCAAGCTGAGCACATAGAAATTAAACAGCAGGCGGAATACACCCATCGCTGCGCCAACGATAATCACATTCAACAAATACAACCGCGCGTTGGGGCGAAATGCACTCACACGGCTGCCATATTCATGCACGACCCCTATCATTTTGCGAGACAGATCGATCATGATTATTCTCTTCTTTATCCCAGAAATTTCTGTAAAGCTTCCCAGGTATTAGCCACAGCACCAGAGCGGATCGTGTAGCGCTTCTCGCCACTTTCATCCAGGAAAATCTGCACCAGCCCTGCCAGCCGCAACGCATTCAAATGATGGATCACCGTCGGTGCACGCAGGCGCAACTGCTGGGCCAATTGGGTTGGAGTCATCGGTTGACTGGCAAGGTAACGCAGCACACGCAAGCGAGTCGGGTCAGCCATCGCCTTGAGCGAGTGTAGCAGCGCATCTGGAACCACTTCACCTGGCACCAGCGTCATCTCGGGTGGGCGTGCGCCAAACAAGAGTAACATCCGCTGTGCTGTAATATGTGCATAACCGACCAGAGGAGATGTCCAATAGGAGGGTGTCAGGATTACTTCCTCAGCCTCCGCCAACGTAGCAATATGAACTCCCTGGGTTAGCTCTTCTTCAAGTCCAGGGAAATCCATCTCCTCTGCCAACCTCTGTGAGCGTTGCAAAGCGGCTTCCAGGAATGGGTAGATACGCCGCTCCTCTTCTGCGAAGAAGGCTGCATGGTAAGCTTGCAGCGCAGCCAGGTAGCGCTCCCCGAAATCGTCCGCTCGCGACCACCATTCCAGTGCATTGATCAGCCCTTTCTGACGGGTACTCCATCCACGCTGCTGGTAGGCGTTGCGCAAAACTTCCAGGTCATTTTCGGTCCATGATTGCCGCACCGCCACGCTGCACAGCATATCGCTGGCATCTTTGGGATAATCTTGGTGGAGAACCAGCTTGGGCAGGCGTTCTTCTGCTGGGATCTGGCTTAAGGCCCACAGGGCTGTAGCGGAGTCTTTGGGTACCGGTAAGCCATGCACCCAGGTAAGGGGATTATGAAACAGGTCTTGCGCCTCCTCCAGCACCTGACGGTGCAAGGCAGGCAGCCTGGAGCGCACACCAGCAGCCCACGAACCCCTCAGCCCAAAGCGATCAGGCTGGTGCAGCACTTGCAGGCTGGCGAAGAGATCGTATGCCGTGCCAAGATCCCATACCAAATGCGGACTATTCTTTACCATAAATGCATTCTCTTATGTTAGATATTCATCTAATTAGATGATAGTCTAACACAAGGGTTTTGTCAAGATACCTAAAAAGCTCTTGTAAAAGCCCCGCACCTATGGGGGGTGCTTCGCATTACTTGGAACGGTTGAAATACACCCCAATTGTGGATAACTCGCGAAAAACTGTGGATAAGTGGTGTTAACTGGGGAAAACCCGTCAGAATTCATGCCTTTGCGTGATAATTCCACCCCCCATATATGGGGGGTGGAATTATGCGCACCCCTATCCCCCTGCAAAGGCTTGTGGGATAGGAATATTCCCTTATTTAACCAAGATTTATCCCCACCATGCCATGGGGATAAATTGCTTTCGTTCTCCCCCACCAATACCGGGTGGATGGCAATGGTCCCCTATATGCAGGGGCTCTTCAAGACTGCCCTGGGTGTTCTCCACATATCCACAGTCTCTACTACGACTACGATAATAAGTTAAACAAGAAAGAGAAAGTTATGTGATCCACAAAGAGATGACAATAAACCAAAGCAATAAGCCTTTACCGCTGAATATTGGGTAAATAAGCAATCCAACGTAAATATACAGGTACCGTTTGGCTAATACTTGTCACACTGCAAGCATTGACGGCAGTCAGTGTGACTGGATAGAATGCACTTTCTGTAAACACATGCGTTACAGTGATCCCTTGAGCAGTCGTAAGATTGCCAAAATCCCATGTGAATAAGATGGGTAACGTTCCGCTTGCCTCTGCTGTGAAAATCACATCCTTGTTTATCATGGGCGACTCTGGTTGCCATGAAAAGTCTAGTGAAGAGATAGCGCTGCACCCCTCCTGTTCAAGAGAGAAATCCAGAATAGTTACAGCGTCTGTTAGGATCAGCGTGTTGGTGGCCACCTGCGCCAGGTATCCTGCTGCACTGGCTGTAATGGTATATATTCCGCTTGGCAGGATATGGGTATATTCTCCCAGAGTATTCGTAGTGGTTTCGATCGTATAACCTTGGGTGTTTTCTATTTCGATCAACCCATTTGCAATGGGCATGCCGCTGCTCTCATCCCGCACGGTCCCTTCCACCTGTCCGGTACTGGTTGTGATCAGGCAGCCTGCGATGTGGGCAAAGGCAGCCACATTGGCTTTGACAAATTCTGTGTAATAAGGCAGATCTTCGAGGTTTGCCAGATTATCCGTGATCCGATGGTAATTGGGATTGAAATCGCTGAAATCCTCAATCGCTAAGATGGCGGGGAAGCCATAATTTAGAAAGGATGAATGGTCGCTCGAATTGCATGCCGCAGGGGAAAGAATAACCTGTGGGATCAGGTTAAGATCATAGGTGTTGACCACATCCACATACAAATTGGCAATCTCCAGTGTTCCAGATACTGAAGTATTCACATGAAGGTCGATATCTGGCGAGCTGCCGTCAGTATTCCAGGCGATCATATCCAGGTTCAGGTAGCCGAGGATGTCTTCCCCCTCCAGATATGCGCGTTCTGCATAGTCCTGGCTGCCCAGCATGCCCTGCTCTTCGCCAGTCCAGAAAGCGAAGCGCAGCGTACAGCCCCATTGATATTGGGAGAGCAGATCAGCGGCGATCAGGGTCGCCACAGATCCGCTGGCATTATCATCTGCACCCGGTGCACGTCCAGCATTAGGCAGGTCATCCAGGTGAGCGCCGATGATATAAATTGCCTCCGGGTTTGTCAGCCCGGGCAGTTCACCGATCACATTCGGATTCGATTCATCATCCCACACCTGGTACTCTACTGCTAATCCAAGACCATCAAGATGCTCCCCAATGTAATGAGTGGCTTTCTGGATCGGCTCATCACTATAGGTGTAGCGTGTCAGGATCGTATAGGGCTCTCCGCCCACCAGCACAGGCCTTTCCCCGCTCAGATCTTTGGTATAGTCTACAACCATCTCCTGTGTGATCTGAGCGAGGATTCCTTCTACGATGGGCTGGGAATCGAGCCCTTTCACAATGGCGGCGGATGGGCGCAAACCCTGAGCTTGCTTTTGCATCAGTCCAAGGGACGGCGTTTCGTCTCCTGGTAAGTCATTCACTCCAGATGCATTTACTGTAGGGAAGCCTGATATCAGCAGTGCCAGGATCAAGAGCAAAGATGCGTTGCGCTTCATATGCATAATTCACGATTTCAATTTCACCACGGTGACGCCGTCGCCCCCTTCATTGTCGCCACCTGACTCGAAGGATTTAACATGCGGGTGGTGGTTCAGCGCCTCGCGCACGGATTGACGCAGCTTGCCGGTGCCCTTGCCATGAATGATCCGCACCCAGGGCAGTCCAGCCAGAAAAGCAGCATCCAGGTAGCGTTCCATGGCATCCAGAGCGTCATCTGCTCGTTGACCGCGCAGATCCAGCTCGATGCCGGGGGATTCCGCCATACCTGTTTCAGATGCGTATGCATGGGATATCTTTTTTGCTGGGGTCGATCGTTGAGGGCTGGCTGTGCTTTCAACCGCGCTGGGCAGTTCCAACTCTGCAAGCCGGGTGCGTACCCGCAGCGCTCCAAATTGCACCTCGGCCTCTTCCTCGCCAATGGCTGTAACCACCCCTTGCATATTGAGTGTGCGCAGGTGTACTTTATCTCCCAATTGAATTGCACGGCGTAAAGGCTGTCCGCCAATCTCCGCCACCTGGCGAGCCACAGGCTCTTCAACTATTTCCTGAATTTCTGCTGCCTTTTCCTCAACAGCCTGCAGCACTTCTAAGGGCTGGCGGGCGCGGGCAAGCAGGCGGCGGGCTTCGCGAATCTCCTGTTCCAGTACTCCTGACTCTTCTGCCGCTTCCTGGCGTGCTTTATCCAAAACCTGCAGACGTTCGTCTTCAATCTTTTCTAGCCGTTGTGCCAACTCACTGCGCAGCGTTTCGGCTTCCTGGCGCGCCTTTTCTGCCACCGCTCGCGCCCGGCGCGTCTGGTCGCGTTGGTGGTGGATTTCATCCAGCAAATCCTCTGCGCGAAGATCTGTGGGGCTGAGATCCGCCCGGGCGGTGCTGACGATCTCTTCGGGCATGCCTAAGCGCTGTGCAATTGCCAAGGCATTGGATCTCCCTGGCAGGCCAATGGTAAGATGATAGGTTGGCTGCAGCGTTTCCAGGTTAAATTCCACGCTGGCGTTCACCACACCTGCTGTGGCATGTGCATAGGCCTTCAGTTCCGGATGGTGGGTAGTGACCAGGGTGCTGATCCCGCGCCCTAGAAGATGCGTAAGCAGCGCCCGCGCAAGCGCTGCACCCTCCTGCGGATCTGTGCCGGCGCCCAGCTCGTCCAGGATCACCAAAGAGCGGCGGTTGGCTTTCTGCAGGATGTGAATGATATTGGTAATATGCCCTGAGAAGGTGGAAAGTGATTGCTCGATGGACTGCTCATCACCGATATCGGCATAGATGCTCTCAAAAATGCTGATCTCAGAACCCGAATGTGCAGGGATGTGCAGCCCTGCCTGCGCCATCAACGCCAACAGCCCAACCGTTTTGAGCGTTACCGTTTTACCGCCTGTATTCGGCCCAGTGACCACCAGGGCATAGGTCTGGGGGTCTAGATCCACGTCAATAGGCACCACCGTGGCGGGGTCGAGCATCGGGTGGCGAGCCTGGTACAGGCGTATGATGGTGCCCGGATGGTTACCCTGGGTGTTGCGGGGAATGGCGTGCAGAGTTGGCTCCGTGCAGATCAGCTTCTCTGCGTATTTTGCACGGGCAAAGATCATGTCCAACTCAGCAATCGTATCAACTGCCTTGAGAATGGTGCCGCTGTACATGCCCACCTGGCGAGAGATTTCCGTCAGGATGCGCCGTTCTTCATCCCGTTCAGCCAATTGTAGCTCGCGGTACGCATTATTTTGTTCAACGATCGAGAGCGGCTCGACGAATAATGTCGCCCCTGATGCGGATTGATCGTGTACCACCGATTTGATGCGCCCTTTAAATTCGGCCCGCAGCGGTACCACGTACCGCCCATCTCGCTGGGTGATCAAAGTGTCCTGCAGCAAGGGTGCATTTTTGGGATCGCCGACGATGCGCTGCAGCTTGGTCATCAATCGTTCCCGCACCACGCGCAACTCCCTGCGGATCGTTCCTAACTGCTCGGATGCGGTATCCAGGATTTCGCCGCGCTCAGAGATGGTGCGTGTGATCGCATCCACCAGACCCAAGGGAGGCGGCAAATTAGCAGCAATCTGGTACAGGCTTGGAAACTGGCCTTCCAGGCGTTCAAAAGTGCGCGAGAGGTTGCGGGCGGCAATCAATGTTGATTTGACATCCAGCAGTTCCGGAGGGGTAAGCACCCCACCATGCGCAGCCAGGTCAACCAACTGGCGGATATCACGCGCACCACCGATGGTCAGGTCTGGCCTGGTCATCAACATTAGTACCGCTTCGCTGGTCTCAACCTGGCGCCGCCGCGCCTCGTCGATATCCGTGGTGGGCATCAGGTTGCGGGCCTTCTCTGCCGAGACGGCAAAGGCGCAGTAGCCAGCTAAGCGCTCCAGAACCTTATTGTATTCAAGTGTATGAAGGGTCTTCTCTTCCATTATGTTTTGTAAAATGGTACGCTGTCCTTAACCTAGGCGTGCGCGCTCATCTTCTGCCACGCTTTCATCCAGCTTCTTGAACAATGGCCCGGGCTGCCGCAGGCGCTTCCCAGCGCAGAGCTTACTGGGCTCCCAACAGCCAGATGCCCTGTCTGGGCGGTAACGCAGCACAGTATGCTCTCCCAGGCTATCCTGGCGGACATCTGTGTATTGCTCGCCAAAGAGCGGCTGATCATAACCCAGGTAAGCATGCAGGCGCTCGCTGCTGAACGGCAGCACGGGGGCAAACAACACCTTGAGCGAGTCGATGCAGCGCAGGGCAGTATAGATCGTCTTGGCTGCCGCGGCCTTATCGGTTTTAATCTCGAACCATGGAGCGCTTGTGTCCAGGTACTTGTTCACTTCCGAAGCCAGGCGCATCGCCTCTCCCAGGGCGGCGCGCAGGTGTACGCCCTCATATTGCTGCCCCACACTCACAAAGCCGGCATCGATGATCGCCAGCATCTCGCGATCGGCGGAACGCAGATCGCCGGGATCTGGGACCACGCCCTCCCAGTGTTTATAGGCAAAGGAAAGCACGCGATTGACCAGGTTGCCCCAGGTGGCCACCAGCTCGTTGTTGTTGCGGGCGACAAACTCGCTCCAATCCCAGTCGGTATCGCGCATCTCAGGCATGTTGATCGTCAGGTAATAGCGCAGGGCATCAGGATCGTAGCAGCTGAGGAAATCCAGCCCCCACACTGCCCAGTTGCGGCTGCCAGAGATCTTCTTTCCTTCCAGGTTCATGAACTGGTTGGCGGGCACATCGTAGGGCAGGTTGAGCGGCTTGCCCTCACCCCCGCTGAAGATCTCATCGAACTCTTTGCCGGCTCCCTTGAGCTGAGCGGGCCACTGCGCAGCGTGGAAGAAGATATTATCCTTGCCAATGAAGTACAACGTGCGAGCCTCGGGGTTGATCCACCAGTCGCGCCAGGCATCTGGCTGCTGGTTGATCTTGGCCCACTCGATGGCTGCCGAGAGGTAGCCGATGACGGCCTCGAACCACACATACAGGCACTTGCCTCCCCAGCCTTCCACCGGCACGGGGATGCCCCAATCCAGGTCACGCGTGATCGAGCGGGGCTGCAGGCCCTCGCTCTCGATCTGTCCCAGCGATTGGCGAATGACGGTCTCGCGCCAGTAGGATTGGCGGGCGCGCAGGAATTCGGCTACATCCGGTTCCAGCTTGGAGAGATCGAGGTAGAAATGCTCGGTTTCGCGCAGTTCTGGCTGTGAGCCGTCTACCTTGGAGCGCGGGTTGAGCAGTTTCTCCGGTTCCAGCACATTCCCGCAGCGGTCGCACTGGTCAGAGCGGGCGCCCTCATACCCGCAAATGTAGCAGTCACCTTCCACATAGCGGTCCGGCAGGAAGCGTTTGGCTGCCGGGGAGTACCACTGCGGGGTGGTCTTGGTATACAGGAAGCCGTTCTTATGCAGGGCCAGGAACACGCTCTGCGCCACCTTAAAATGGTTCTCGGTGTGGGTGGTGGTGAAGAGGTCATAGGAGATGCCCGCCTGTTGGAACAGATCAAGGAACTCGTTGTGGGAGTGCTCGTACACCTCTTTCACCGGCTTGCCATCGGCGTCGGCGCGCAGGGTAACCGGCGTGCCGTGAGAATCGGTGCCAGACACCATCAATACCCGGTTTCCCTTCAGGCGATGGAATCGGGCGACAATATCACCTGGCAGGTGGGAGCCGGTGATGTTGCCAACATGGATTGGAGCATTGGCATAAGGCCAGGCGATTGCAATCAGTATGGAGTCGGTCATAAAAGCCTCCGCGATCAGGGCGTTAATTTACATCATAAAAAAATGGGCTGCCCATCTGGACAGCCCCGCGTGATCGAAAAACGATCTAGAGCCTGGCAATGCACAGGCCGGCTATCCAGGGGCGCAGGGTGCTCCCCATGCACATCAACATGGGCATTCTGAGTGTTGTAGCAGGGAGTAAGTTGCCAACCATGAAAGCCATTTCCCAGGATGGCATAAGTCTAAATGTCCCCGGCTTTTTTGTCAAGAAAGCCGTAGGTGGGACCGCGAGGCTTATAAGTACTCGCGCAAGAGGCGCGATCGGCACGGATGGCGCAACCGGCGCAGCGCTTTGCCCTCGATCTGGCGGATTCGCTCGCGCGTCAGCCCAAACTTGCGCCCAACTTCTTCCAGAGTATAGGGATGTCCATTTTCCAACCCAAAGCGTAGGCGCAAGATGCGCGCCTCGCGCGGCGAGAGCGTTGCCAGCACCTGCTCAACCCGCTCATGCAGCATATTCTCATAGGCTGACTGGGAGGGCGAAGGCGTGAAGATATCCTCGACGAACATCCCATACTCCGCATCATCATCATCCCCCACCGGGCTTTCCAGCGAAATGGGAACGCGCGCCACATCGATCATCCACTGCAACTTTTCCAATTCCACCCCCAGTTCAACCGATAGTTCATCTGCTGTGGGAGGCCGTCCGTAGATTTGCTCCAGGCGGTGGGCAGCTTTATACATGGTGCGCAAACGGTCGGTCATATGGACAGGAATGCGAATGGTGCGGCCCTGGTCGGCAATGGAGCGGGTAATGGTTTGGCGGATCCACCAGGTGGCGTATGTGGAAAAGCGAAAACCGCGCCGGTACTCGAACTTGTTCACTGCCTTCATCAATCCCAGGTTGCCTTCCTGGATCAGATCCAGGAAGGGGACCCCGCGGCCAATGTACTTTTTGGCGATGCTTACCACCAAGCGTGTGTTGGCTTTGATCAGGTGCTCGCGCGCCAGGAGCCCATCCTGGATAAGCCCCTCCAGCTCCTTGCGCTGGCGGGTGCAGTTGCGCCCGTTCAGCTTTTTCAGCTCTAGTAGCGCCTTGTAACCAAGCTCAATACGCTGCGCGAGGTGGATTTCTTCATCCAGGGAGAGTAGCGGAACCCGCGACATTTCCTTTAGATATAAGCCAATGCTGTCATCCGGCGAAATGTGATCCAGGCTGGTGAATAAGGCAGGATCTAGCAAGTGGGAATCTTGCTCTAAAGAAGCCGTCTCAGCGGGCTGGTCACTCTCTTCCATGATCTCGATCCCCTTGCGGCGCAGAGCGGAGAGGATTTCCTGCAGGCGATCATCATCTTCATCCTCGCAGGGGGTAAGCTCCATCACATCTTCGGCTGTAAGGTATCCTTGCAGGTCAGCTTTCTCCAGCAGGCTTCCCATCACACCCTGGTGATTCTCCAATTGATAGGGATATGCCATCCGATTCCTCCTGATCGACCAGGGGACCACAACCCTGGGGCGATCCTTTTCTAACGCTAAACGGTCATGGTTCCAGTAAATCCTTCAAGGCAGAAAGCCTTTCATCGCCCGCTTCTTCATCGTGGTTGCACTCGCTTTCGTTAAGGTTATTCCCACAAACAGGACATAACCCTTTACAATCCGGGCGGCATAAGGGTCTGATCGGTACTTCAAGGAGCAAGTACTCACGCACCAGCGGTGTCAGATCGATCTGATAGTCATCCGGTAGGATCAAGCCAGAGTCTGTCACATGGCGTTTCGAAAATGCATATAATTCAGTAAAATTTGTGTGCAGTGGCTGGGAAAAAGGCGTCAGGCAGCGGACACAATCCGTCGCGATGTTGGCTGTGATGGCGCACTGGAGCAACAATCCTTGTGGCGTGCGTGTAATGCGGATGGTACCTACCAGACCAGTCAAACTAACATCCGGCGGTAGTTTGATCTGCGGGATACTGAGCGGAAAATCTCGGCTGAATCCGGCTGTTTGAGCGACGATGAAGCCGACATTCAGTCGTAAAGGAGAGTGAGGATCAGACACGGTTTGCAAAATAGCAAAGTAATTTATATCTCACGAGCTTTATTATAACATATTTTGATGACATATTTAAGGGTGTTTTCATAAATCAACCCCATATATGGGATTCGGGTACTATGCGGATAGCAATAATGAGAACGGCCGTTTCCTGATATCCTGCATCCAGAGGAGTATTGTTAATGGAATTGCTCATCGCAACTGCCAATCGTGGTAAATTAGCTGAGATCCAGGCTTTGCTGCGGAAAATCCCCCTCCATTTGGTCTTGCCCGCCGACCTGGGATTATCGCTTGAGATTGAAGAACATGGTCACTCGTATGAGGAAAATGCTGCTCTTAAAGCCGGTGCTTACGTTGCAGCTTCTGGATTGCTCACCCTGGCGGACGATTCTGGGTTGGAGGTGGATGCTCTCGGCGGCCTGCCTGGGATCCGATCGGCGCGCTTTTCCTCTCAGCCGGGCGCTACTGATGCTGTCCGGCGCAGCTACCTGTTGCAGCAGCTTCAGGGGGTATGCCGTCCCTGGCTGGCGCACTTTCATTGCACCGTGGCATTGGCTACGCCGCGCGGGGAGATCTTCTTTACTCAGGGCGAATGCCATGGCGAGATCATCCCCCAGGAACGCGGTCGGAATGGCTTTGGCTACGATCCTGTATTTCTCTTGCCCGGGTTTGGAAGGACGATGGCCGAGCTGACCATGGAGGAGAAAAATCGGGTCAGTCATCGCGCTCTTGCTATCCAGCAAGCGATTCCACTGCTGAAAGCGATCAACTGAGAACGCGTTTCACAACGAAATTGATATGTTTTCGAGCATCAGTATGCTTTCCAAGTGGCACATTTTGGATTATCATAGAGTGCAATGGAATTTTGGTATTACGTGGGGTTAGCCGGATTAATTGGCCTGGCGGTGGGGTTGCTGCTAGGTTATATTTCGTTACGCACGCGCCTTGCCCGCCAGCAGTCCAGCCAGGCATTGCAAACCAAGCGGGAAGCAGACCGCACCAGCGCTGCCGAGCGTAAGCGCTTGCGCGAGATCTATAATATGATCTCGACGATCACAGGCACCTTGAAATACCAGCGTGTATTGGATTCTGCCCTCGACTTGAGCGCAGAGATTCTTTCTACATCAAGCTCCTTGCCAGACCGCTTGGTCAGTGCCGTGTTATTATTCACCCAGGCAGAGAGCAAACGCCCGGCATTGAGTGTTGGATCTGCGCGGCGTTTTACGCCTGCAGATATGCGAGCCATTCTCCCCGGTGAGAAAGGCCTGATTGCAGAAGTGCTCGAGAGTGGAGAGACCAAGCTGACCACCAATATCACCCAGGATGCCGAGCTGATCCGTTTTGTGGCTCTACGGGCTTGCAAGGTGGCTTATTGTATACCGCTACGAGCAGGGCTTGATACCTACGGTGTCTTGCTCTTTGCTCACCCAGATGTCAATTTCTTCACCCAGGCTGGCCGCGAGTTGTTGGATATCATCTCCCATCAGTCAGTGATTGCCATCCAAAACGCTCGTTTATACAGCGATCTGGAGCAGGAAAAAGAGCGTATGCTTGAGATCCAAGAAGAAGCGCGCAAAAAACTGGCCCGCGACCTGCACGATGGGCCAACGCAGTCCGTCGCAGCAATTGCCATGCGCCTGAACTTTGCCAGGCGTCTGATGGATAAAGATGTCAAGGCCACTTCTGAAGAGCTAACAAAAATTGAAGAATTGGCCCGTCGCACCACCAAAGAAATCCGCCACATGCTCTTCACGTTGCGTCCATTGGTTTTAGAGTCGCAAGGCCTGGAAGCCGCGTTGGAAGCCATGGCTGAGAAGATGAGCGAAACCTACGGTCAGAATGTGATCATCGAAGCCGACCCGCAGTTGATCGATCGATTGGAGATTGGCAAGCAGACCGTCATCTTTTACATTGCAGAGGAAGCCGTCAATAACGCCCGCAAGCATGCTCAAGCCAGCCAGATCCTAGTACGCCTGAAGCCACTCGATGCCGACCTGGGTTTGCTGGAGATCAAAGACAACGGCGTTGGATTCGATGTCAACACGGTGGATGCCTCTTATGATCAGCGTGGCAGCCTGGGAATGGTGAACATGCGGGAACGGGCTGAACTGGTGAATGGGGTGTTGCACATCGATTCTGTGATCGGCAAAGGCACGCGGATTCAGGTGCTGATCCCCGCGACCGAAGAGGGAGTCGAGCGCCTACGCCGTGGTGGCTAATTGCTCCATGTAGGTGGGCTGACGCCACCAGCATGTCTTTGTTCATTGGGGAGAATTCGCCTGGATGTATATTGCGATTGAAGGGGTGATTGGTGTAGGGAAAACAACCCTGGCGCGCTTGCTCCAGCCGGCTTTTCAATCTGCCTTGGTGCTGGAGGTTTTTGAGGAGAATCCCTTCCTTTCCGATTTCTATGCCGATCGCGCCCGTTATGCTTTCCAGACCCAGATTTTCTTTCTGCTTAGCCGTTATCACCAGCAGCGTCGCGCGTTACCCGCCATCCTCGCTGAAGAAAAAAACCTCATCTCAGATTATACCTTTGCCAAAGACAGCCTCTTCGCCTGTATCAATCTGGCAGGCGATGAGCTGGAAATGTATTACCGCGTGCATGATGCCCTGGCTGAAAAGATCCCTCAACCTGACCTGGTCGTTTACCTGCAGGCGAATACGAACACCCTGATGCAGCGGATTGCCCTGCGCGACCGCCCTTACGAGCGGAATATGGAACGTGATTATATCGACCAGCTCAACCGCACATACGAGCAAGCGTTTGGCGATCGCCACCTGGTTGAAAATGGTCAGCAACTCCCTATTCTGGTGATCGACACAAACGACCTGGATTACATCCGTTATCCTGAGCACCTGAAATCGGTGGAAAATCGCATCCGTCAGGTTTTGCATTTGTCGCCTTTTCAGCCAGAATTGCCTTTAGAGATCCGCCATGCGTATCAACCCTGAGATTCTACATAAGCTTGCCCTGGACACGGTTGCCCAGCGCACCAAGGAGGACCGTTCTATCCTCGCTGCTTATCTGCACGGCTCTCTCTTGGGGGAGAATCCGCTGATGGGTAACACCGCCGATATCGACCTGGTATTCGTCCACAACGATCCGCCGGCGGTGGAGCGCGAGATCGTGCGTCTGAGCGATGAGGTCCATCTGGACATTGCTCATCATGAGAGCAAGTTCTACCGCCAGCCGCGCCAGTTGCGCTTGCACCCCTGGATGGGCCCTACCTTGTATCATTGCCGTATCCTCTATGACCCGCAGCATTTTATGGATTTTACCCAGGCAAGCGTGCGTGGTCAGTTTTACCATCCCGCCAATGTTTTGGTCAGGGTGCGGCAGCAGGCCGAGCATGCCCGGCAGATCTGGCTCGCTTTTCATCTCGAAGCGGTGGAGCCACAACCCTGTGATATGGTGAAATATTTGCGCGCTGTCGATCACGCCGCAAATTCTGTGGTGAGCCTGCGCGGCGTCCCCCTCGCTGAGAGGCGTTTCTTGCTCGATTTCCCCCCCTATGCCGAAGCAGTAAGCCGCCCCGGTCTCTATGCCGGTTTATTAGGCTTGTTGGGCGCTCCTGCGGTTGATGCCGACACCTTGCGCCTCTGGCTTTCGCAGTGGGAACGGGATTATTTGGCACTGGCGCCTGCCAGCGCCCCGCCGCACCTGCACCATCATCGCCTGCTCTACTACCTGCGCGGCATGCAGGCTTTACTGGAGGGTGACCGCCCGCAAACCATGCTCTGGCCCCTCTGGCACACCTGGACTTTGATTGCCTGTATCATGGCAGAACGTGGTGATGCACAACTCTCAGATTGGCAGTCTGCAGGTGAGCGGTTGGGCTTGCTGGGAGCGTCGTTTGCCGAGCGGGTGGTTGCCTTGGATGCATATCTGGACTTGATCGAAGAAACACTGGAAGAATGGGGAAGGGAAAACGGGGCAGAATAAAGCGCAGAGCCTGGCGATGAAAAGCCAGGCTCTGCGCTTTATCAGGAGCTAGGTTTCCAAACGCGGCAGAACAACCTTCATTGTGGCTCCCTGGTTTTCTCCTTTACTCTCTGCCCAAATCCTGCCCTGGTGCACCTGGATCAGGCCGCGGGCAATCGCCAGTCCCAAACCCATGCCGCCGTGCCTGCGGCGCATGTGATCTTCTACCTGGTAGAATTCTTTGAACACATTCTCCAGCTCTGCGGGGGGGATACCGATGCCGTTATCCTGAATATCGATCCAGATCTCCTTGCGCTGCGGCCTGACTGCGATGGAAATTTCTCCTCCCTCAGGAGTGAAACGAATCGCGTTGTTCAGTAAGTTGGCGAAGACCAGCTCCAGTTTTGGCGCGTCGCCCATGACAAAAAGCGGCTCCTTGGGCATATTGCGCAGCAAACGCTGACCTTTGACTTCTGCGGTGGCGGTAATCTCGTCGAAAGCAGCGTTGATGGGTTGCTGGATAGGAACAGGGTGCATGATCAGCTTGCTCTCGCCTGCCTGCAGCAGGTTCATATTGGTCATATCTTCCACCAGGGCGCGTAGCCGCAGTGCAGAAGTCAACACCATGTTCGCATGCTCAGATAATTCGCCATGGGCGTCTTCCTTCAGGAAGGTAGCATATCCCAAGATTACCCCCAGTGGAGTACGCAGCTCGTGCGAGGCAATGGCCATGAAATCGCTTTTGATTTTATCCACCCGGCTGAGCTCGTCGTACGCTATTTGCAAAGCCTGTACCAGGCGGGCATTATTGATGGCGACTGCGGCTTGTGAAGCAATCACACTCAACAGGCGCACATCACTCTCGCTGAAATCTCCTTGCCGCTTGTTGAGCGCTTCCAAAACGCCGGTCACCTGGTCGCGAATACGCATGGGAACTGCCAGCAGGGAGCGCGGTTGGAATTGCACCTGCTCGCCAACTTGCGCAAAGTGGCGCGGCTCTTTTGAGACATCATTGATCACAAGATGGCGTTTCTCGCGAAAGACAGTCCCAGCAATGCTCCCTTCCAGCGGCACCGGGATCTGGGCCAGTTGGTTGGGATCTGAGCCTGTTGCAGTGGTGAAGTGCAACTCACCATGTTTCTCATCATAGAGCAGGATAGAAGCAGCCTCGCAATTCAACAGGTTGGCAGCGCTCTCGATGATATAGCGCAGCAGTTCTTTCGGATTGAGCGTGGAATTTAGCGTTACACTGACCTGGACCAATTGTGCTAACTGGTCGGGGGATAGTGCTAAAGCAGTATCAGGGATCGAAGCCATTGGGCGATTCATGGTAACGCTAGTTTAGCGGTAAAGGGTGGTTTTGTCAATCAATAATAATATTAATAGCTACATTTATTAATAATGTAAAATATATTACAAGATGGGTCGAGGGATTATGCGATAAGTTTCACGTGAAACATGCTATGCCGGCCAATTGCGCTGCCGTGACTCCCGGCGGGATAATGGGCGTTTGGCAATCACGCGCACCGCTGAGCTATTATCTGGGGCGATTGCGCTCACCACTTCCCACCCTTCCGTTCCCCATTCATTCAGCGTTGCCTCTATCTCCTTGTCTTTGGGGTGACGTAATATTCCTCCAAAGGTGTCCACCCGATATTCCCATTTCGGCGTCTCGTCCATCGTCCCTCTCCATCCTTATTTTTGCACCTGGCCAGTGGTTTGTCCTAGGGCAACCATCCCGCTCAACCCACCCAGATTCATCGTTTCTACTGCGCTGCTCGGTACAATAATCAGCGCTCCTTTTTCCTTCAAGCCTTCAAAGAGCATGTTCATTGCTCTGAGGTGCAGCGCGGTGGGATTATCAATGTAAGCCTGGGATGCCTCGGCGAAAGAGTGTGCGATCTGCTTTTCCGATTCGCCCAGAATGACGCGTGCCTGTCGTTCCCGTTCTGCCTGCGCTTGGCGACTCATCGTGTCCTCAAGATCCTGGGGGATGACAACGTCGCGAATCTCAACCGACTGTACAGTGACACCCCACGGGGTGGTGCGCTCATCGATGATCTTTTGTAGCTCGGTGTCCATCATGGCGCGCCCCACCAGGATATCGGCCAGGCTCATCTGCCCGATGATCTCCCGCAGAGCTGTTTGCGCTGCCCAGGCAATTGCCACGCGGTAGTCCTTGACTTCCAGGGCTGCCTTTTGCGCATCCCACACCACCCAAAACAGCACTGCATCCACATCCACCGGCACAGTATCTTTGGTTAGTGTTTTCTCAGCAGAGAAGGGTGTCACCATCACGCGGTGGTCGATCCAGTTGGCGATCGTGTCCACGATCGGTATGAGCCAAAAGATACCTGGCCCAGATAGCCCGCGGATCTTGCCGAAGCGCAGCACGACCGCCTTCTCCCACTGCGAGCCGATTTGAAGCGCCAGCAGGACATAGTGCGCTGCCAGGAAAAGCACGGTGCAGAAGATCACGATTACGATCCAGGAAACCTGTGCTACGCCCATCCAAATGCCCCCAATGGTTGCTATCGTCAACAATACCAGGTATAGCATACCCGCTACGCCATTGACCCGGAAAGTGCCACTTTGCGGTGACTGATACGGAACAGTAGTTTCTCTCGCCATAGTATCCTCACTTTCAACTTGATTCATGCTTCTTGGTTATGTGGTAGGTACTGGATGCCCAGCGTTTGTGGTTTTCGTTTATCCTGACCTCCCGTATCTGCTCCTTATTTGTTCAGTAAATACTCGCCAGACCTCTTCAGGCTTATAGCCCAGCCGTTCGCTTTCCTGTAATAGCGCATCGATCAGGCTGTTCAATTTGTCCTGGCGAATTGCCTGCATTTCTTCCTCACCAGGCGTGTTAGCGACGAAGGTGCCTTTCCCACGCTCGGTGAGGATCATGCCTTCATTTGCCAGATCGCGATAGGCGAGGGCAACGGTATTGAAATTCACCGATAGTTCCACAGCAAGCTCCCGAATGGTTGGCAATTGGTCCCCGGCATGTAGCAGCCCGGCATGCACGAGACCTTTGATCTGCTCTTTGATCTGGTTGTAAATGGGGATGTGGCTGCTTTTGTCGAGGGTTATTTTCATCAACTCATCTCTTTGTATATTGTACTAGTTAACTAGTATTATAGCATAATATACAAGTTTGTCAAGCGTTTTCCGAAAGAGAAACAGGGTGTTGTATGCGGCTCATCGCGCCGCGTACAACACCCTGCCCACCTGGATAGGATGTCAGTTGCCGTTAGAATTTATAGCCGATCTTGCGCAGGAAGCCTTTGCGCCAGGTAATTTCCTCCTCGTCCTCAATCCCCTGCGGTGAATTTCCATCGATGACGCCCAGGATTCCGCGCCCCTGTGCGCTTTCTGCAACGATCACCTCAACTGGATTGGCTGAGGCACAGATAATGTGGCACACCTCCGGCACCATCTGGATTGTGTTCAACAGGTTGATCGGGTAAGCCCCAGGCCCAAGGAAGATGATGAATGAATGCCCTGCACCTATGGCCTGGGCGTTCTTCTTGGCCAGCTCGATCATCTCGGGGTCGCTGCCTGCCCAACGGATCAGGCACTTACCAGATGCCTCACAGAAAGCCAGGCCAAATTTGATTCCCGGAACAGTGTTGACCAGTGCCTCCTGGAGATCTTCAACAGTCTTGATGAAGTGAGATTGACCAAGGATGAAATTGGTTTCTTCAGGTTTTTCGATCTTAACAGTAGTCAGGTGCATATTGGGCCTCCTCGCTCGTCCAGATTTATGGTCGAATGGATTGTAGCCTTAACTGTATCAGAATTTGAGATGGGTTACAAGAGAAAGCGTATTTGTCTCTCACTAGATATTAAGCTCTCCTCTTCCCCGTCAGTCATCGGGCGTGGTAGAATGCGCATGAGTTGAAAGACTCAGGAGGTCGATAATGGAAGAACAGGTTGGTACATTCGCAGTGAAAAAAGGTCTGGCCCAGATGCTCAAAGGAGGCGTGATCATGGATGTCGTCACGCCCGACCATGCCAGGATTGCTGAAGAAGCAGGCGCTGTGGCTGTGATGGCCTTGGAGCGTGTTCCGGCAGATATCCGTGCCCATGGCGGCGTGGCGCGCATGAGCGACCCAGGTCTAATCCAGGAGATCATGGATACAGTATCCATCCCGGTGATGGCGAAATGCCGCATTGGTCACTTTGTTGAAGCGCAGATCCTCGAAGCCATTGGCGTTGATTACATTGATGAATCTGAAGTGCTCACCCCGGCTGATGAAGCGCACCATATCTACAAGCATGTCTTTAAGATTCCCTTTGTTTGTGGTTGCCGCAATCTGGGCGAAGCCCTGCGCCGTATTGGCGAAGGTGCAGCGATGATCCGCACCAAAGGCGAGGCTGGCACAGGCGATGTGGTAGAGGCTGTGCGCCATGCCCGATCTGTGCTGGGTGATATTCGCCGTCTGCAGAACATGCCGGAAGAAGAACTGATGGCTTATGCGAAGGAAATCGGTGCTCCCTACGAGCTGGTGGTAGAGACGCGCTCCTTGGGCCGCTTACCAGTGGTCAACTTTGCCGCTGGCGGGGTGGCAACACCTGCAGATGCCGCACTGATGATGCAGTTGGGTGTGGATGGCGTGTTTGTCGGATCGGGAATTTTCAAGTCTGGTGATCCGGCCAAGCGTGCCGCAGCCATCGTCAAGGCCGTAACGCACTACAATGATCCCAAGATCCTGGCCGAGGTCAGCCGAAACCTGGGCGAGCCGATGGTCGGGCGGCAGGTTTCGGCCATCCCCGAGAGCGAATTGATCGCCGGGCGCGGCTGGTAAGCGCAATCAGGTCATAGCAGTGATCATCTGGAGTTTGAGCGCAAGCCCCAGGTAAGAGCAGTATATGAGAATCGGAGTATTAGCCCTGCAAGGCGATTTCGCTGAACATATCGTCATGCTCCGCGGCATCGGTGCCCAGGCTGTTGAGGTACGCCTGCCTTCACAGTTGGAGGCTTTGGATGGTTTGATAATCCCTGGCGGTGAGTCGACAACCTTTGGCAAGCTGGCGGTGCATTATGGCCTGATAGAGGTGCTGCGCCGCTTTGCGAAAAACAAACCGATCTGGGGTACTTGCGCCGGTGCGATCTTTCTCTCCAAAGATGCTCAGCGCAACCAGCCTTTGCTCGGCCTGATGGACATTACCGTGGAACGTAATGCCTTTGGTCGCCAGGTGGCCTCGTTTGAGATTGATCTGGATATTCCCGCCCTGCGCCAGGTGGACCCACACGGCGCAGCCTACCATGCTATATTCATCCGCGCTCCGTTGATTGCCTCGGTAAGCGGAGATGCGCAGGCGCTGGCGCGGCTGGAGGATGGTCGAATCGTGGCAGCCCAGCAAGGGCATTTGCTGGCAACTTCCTTTCACCCCGAGCTGACCACGGATGATCGTTTCCACCGCTACTTTTTGCGTTTTGTGGCATGATTCGTCCTTTCGAGTGGCGTGACTTCCCCGTTCTGAACCGCCATCGCCGCGGTGGGCTTTTCTTGGATAATGCACTTGTGCTCACACATGGCCCGGTGTTGGTGCCTGCCTGCGCGTTGTTTGCTTACTTTGCCCCTGCCATTGGCACCTACACTTATGTGAGCGAGGCGGATCAAAAGTCAGATGAGATGCTGTTTGGGCAGGCTGTTCATACGGTTGGTGCATCTTATGCCCGCCTCTCCTTCCTGGCTCCAAAGGCGGCGCTCGTATCCGGAAGCTTATTTCCTCTGCTGGACCACCTCGCCAGGCGGATGGGCGAGCGGGGTGCTTTCCATATCCTGGCAGAAGTCGAGGACCGCAGCGATGTCTTCCAGGCTCTCCACCAATCTGGTTTTGCCATTCATGCACGCCAGCGAATCTGGCAATTACCAGGAGATACATCCGCCGGCAAGCCCACCTCCTCCTGGCGTGCTTGTGGCGCGCGGGATGTGATTGGCGTGCGCACGCTTTATAACAACCTGGTCCCCGGTTTTGTCCAGCAGGCTGAGCCATTGCCGAAGGAGCGTCTAAAAGGACTGGTATATTACCGCGAAGCTGACCTGCTTGGCTATGTAGAGTTGCGGTATGGGACAGCCGGCATTTGGGCGCAGCCATTTATTCACCCAGATGCAGAAAGCCTGGCTTTAGAGTTGCCCCAATTGTTATCCTGGCTGCCTAACCGCCGCTCTCGCCCGGTGTATCTCTGCATTCGCTCTTACCAATCCTGGTTGGAAACACCCCTCCAAGCTGTAGGAGCTTCTGCAGGGCCTGTGCAGGCGATGATGGTGCGCCACCTGGCGGTGCCGCGCCGTGCCACGGAGACCTACACCGTGCCTGCCCTGAACGGGACGCGCACAGAGCCGATTGCCCATATCGTTGAAGATGGATAGATTGACATTTTATGACACAAAAACGGATAACTGATAACCTGGATGCTATGTTGAGCATTTTGCCTCCGCGTATCACCCAGCAATTGACCGCCATTAACCGCTCTGATCAGTTGCTGGAAGTGATCCTGGACTTGGGGCGTATACCCACTGCGCGTTACCTGGATCGAGAAGAAACACTCAGCCCCGAAGAGGTTTCGCACACGGATATCGAGTTTGTTGTCAACCGCATTGGTGAGTTTGACACGGATAACCGCGCCGGCCTGGAGCGCACCCTGCACCGCATCTCCGCCATCCGCAACCGCCGCAGTCATATTGTTGGCCTCACATGCCGGGTTGGCCGCGCCGTGTATGGAACAACCGATATCTTGCAGGACTTGATTGAGAGTGGGAAAAGCCTGCTCTTGCTGGGGCGCCCTGGAGTGGGCAAGACCACCATGCTGCGCGAGGCAGCGCGTATCCTGGCGGAGAAGAAACGGGTCGTGATCGTTGATACATCCAACGAGATCGGCGGCGATGGTGATGTTCCCCATCCTGCCGTTGGTCGGGCGCGCCGCATGCAAGTATCCACGCCAGCCTTGCAGCACGAAGTCATGATCGAGGCAGTGGAAAACCACAACCCCGAAGCCATCGTGATCGATGAGATTGGTCGAGAACTGGAAGCTGAAGCAGCCCGCACCATTGCCGAGCGAGGCGTTCAGCTCATTGGCACTGCCCATGGCAATACGCTGGAGAACCTGCTCCTGAATCCGACTCTCTCTGATCTGGTCGGAGGCATCGAATCGGTAACCCTATCCGATGAAGAAGCACGCCGCCGCGGCACACAAAAAACAGTCCTCGAGCGCCGCTCTCCACCAACCTTCGATGTGCTGATCGAAATCCAGACCCGCGACCGCCTGGCAGTGCACCTGGATGTGGCAGGATCGGTGGATGCCTTGTTGCGCGGTTATCCGCTGCCCCCCGAGCTGCGCTACCGCGATGAGAAGGGCGATATCCGTATCGAACATGCTCCCCAGCCGGCTTACAAGCCGGGCGCAGCAGGGCAGGGTTTCCGTCGCCAAGCCGCTGAGAATGGGCAGCCCCATCCTCGCCCTGCAACAGAGAATATCTCTCGCCGTAGCCAACCATCCCTACAGCCGGGGGAGCCTGTAGAAGAGGGGGGGCACACACCGTTGCAGCCCGTACGCATCTACCCCTATGGCGTAGCCCGCAACCGCCTTTCCCAGGCTGCTCGCCGTTTGGGCGTTCCGGCTGTAGTGGTGAATGATGTCAACGAGTCCGATGTGCTGGTGACATTACGCTCATATTACCGCAATCGCCAGCGCCCGGTGGTGGATGCCGAAAGCCAGGGTAAATCCATCTATGTTCTGCGCGCCAACACAATCGCTCAGATGCAACAATTCCTCAGCGACCTCTTCAACCTGGCATTGGATCAATCCAACAACCATGGCGTCGACCCGGCGCTTCAGAATACCCAGGCAGCCATTGCAGCAGTGCTGAATGGAGAGCGTTGGGTGGAATTACCCCCCGCATCTTCTTATATCCGCCGTTTGCAGCATCAGATGGTGCGCGAAGCCAACCTGACTTCGCACTCATACGGCAAAGAGCCTTATCGCCGGGTGAGGATCTTTCGCGATTAGCATCCTGGCAAACCACCTGTCCATTTTCAGGAGCCTGACATGTTCATTACCCTGGAGGGGCCCGAAGGTTGCGGCAAGACCACCCAATTACTCCCCCTGGCGGAATACCTGCGCCAGCAGGGCTACGATGTATTGACCACCCGCGAGCCAGGAGGCACGCCGATCAGCGAGCAAATCCGCGCCGTTCTGCACAGCTTACGCAATACAGAGATGCACACGCGCACCGAAATCCTGCTTTTCCAGGCAGCACGTGCCCAACATGTGGAACAGGTAATCCGCCCCCATCTGGCTGGTGGCGGCATCGTTCTCTGTGACCGTTTTGCCGACTCCACGATGGCGTACCAGGGTTATGGCCGCCAGCAGCCGCTGGAGCCTCTGCGCCGCCTGATCGAATTTGCCACCGGTGGCCTTCAGCCCGACCTGACCCTCCTGCTCGATTTGGATGTGGAAGAAGGATTGCGCCGCCGCTCAAAGGGAGGGGAGTGGAACCGTCTCGACGCGCTCGAGCTTGCCTTTCACCAGCGGGTTCGCCAGGGCTACCACGCATTGGCGCAAGCTGAGCCGCAGCGTTGGATCATCGTGGACGCCGCCTCTTCCCTGCAGGCGGTGCAGGCAGATTTGCAAACCGTGGTGTTGGGCTGGCTAAAAAAACGCGCCCCCCGCGTTTAGCGTGCTTTGTCTGGCTCAGCCCAGGTCCCCGTCATCTCCAAGCCCTCCGCCTTCCCCCAGGTCTGGAATGGCTTTTTCGATCTCTTCTGGACTCTGCCCGTTTTCCAATCTACCAACTACTTCATCGAACTCTGGTCCTAGCTCTTCCCCAGCCTCGCGTCCCATCTTGCGTAGCATCCTTCCCATCGCCTGTGGATCATTTTCCAATCCCTCCAACCCAGAGGGGTCGGCGAGATCTTCCAGGCGGCTTTCTTCTGAGCGCGCAAAACGGATGCGCCCGATACGTCGTTGTACTCGGTCACTGGCGCAGTGGGGACAGGTTACCGCGGTTTTTCCATACTCAGCATAGCTGAGATAAACTTCAAACCGTTTTTTACAATTCAGGCAGCGATATTGGTAATTCGGCATACTTTCCTCGAAAAAACATTGTGGATATTCTCATTCTCAAATTGGATGGATAAATTATAATCAAGTTGGGAGCGATTATGTGTACATCTGATTTTAAATTTGATCCAAACAAACCCCTCCTAATCGTGATTTCTGGCCCATCTGGGGTGGGTAAAGATACCGTGATTGATAGCATGAAAGAGCGTTTCTTGCCCTTTCATTTCGTTGTCACCGTAGCCACGCGCGCCCCACGCCAGGGTGAAGTGCATGGGGTGGATTACTTCTTTGTTTCCCATGATGAATTTGCTGAGATGATCGAGAATGGCGAGCTTATTGAGTATGCCATCGTGTACAACGATTATAAAGGCATTCCCAAGTCCCAGGTAGACCAGGCCCTTGCCAGCGGCAAGGATGTGGTGATGCGCCTGGATGTGCAGGGTGCAGATACGATCCGTTGTCAATATCCGGATGCCTTGTTGATTTTCTTGACCGCCCAGGATGAAGAAGAGCTGATCAATCGTTTACGCCGCCGCGAGACAGAAACCCCCGAGGGGTTGAAACTGCGTATCGCCACGGCTCGTAAGGAGATGAAACGGATATCTTCCTTCGATTATGTCGTAGTCAATAAAGAGGACTATTTGGACGAAGCGGTGGATACGATCCTTGCCATCATCCGCGCAGAGCATCATAAAGTTCATCAGCACAAGGTGACATCTTGAACCGGCCTCCTTCTGAGCCACCCCTGCGCGGCAGCCCAGATTTACCCCCGCCGGCTCCGGCCTACATGGTTTCGGTGCGCCCTCCTGCCACCCGGCCGATGGTCACTTACATTATCCTAGGGGTTACGATTCTGGTATATATTCTCCAACAACTCAGCGAAGTTGCTCTGGGCGGTGATTGGCCTCTGATTATTGGAGCAAAGATCAATGAGTATATCTTTGCCGGGCAGATCTGGCGCTTGATCACCCCCGTCATGCTGCACGCCTCTATCCTCCACATAGGCTTCAATATGTATGCCCTGTACAGCTTTGGGCCAGCCTTGGAACGCCATTATGGGCACTGGCGGTTTCTTGCCTTGTATGGCATCGGCGGGTTTGCCGGGAATGTGATCTCCTTTTTATTTTCCTTGAATCCTTCC
Organism: Anaerolineales bacterium; assembly: GCA_016932955.1. The sequence goes on from JAFGBV010000219.1 coordinate 45,481, forward strand.
GTCGGATCTTCAACGGCTATCTTTGGATTATTAGGCGCAGAGGCGGTTTTTTTATACCAGAATCGCCAGCTATTTGGCAGTATCGCCACCCGCGCCTTAGGACAGGTGGTAACTATTGCCATCGTCAACCTGGTGATTGGTCTTTCGCCTGGCATTGATAATTGGGGGCATATCGGTGGATTGCTGGGAGGCTCGTTGTTCGCCTTTTTCGCTGGCCCCTTGTTCCAGCTTAAGGGCTATTACCCCGATCTCGCCCTTGTGGATAGCCGCGAACCTCGCGATATCGTGGTCGCTGGTTTAGGTGTCAGCGCCTTGTTCGCTTTCCTCACCATTGTCGCTCTGCTAATGCGGCGGTAGCGTTTCTTAGCCTGAGAAAGAGAGAGCGGGAGGCGACTATTCACCTCCCGCTCTCTCTTCTCTATGGAGATCCCGGCAGATCTGGGCCGTCCAGAGGATCATCGTTTGGGTTGTCATCATAGCCCAGCTCAATCGCCACTTCTTCTTCTACTGTGCGCAACCACAGCAAAAGCAAATGCCCCTCTTGCACTTCCATGTGGCGAGCCGCGATAATCGGCAATTGTTGAATCAGCCCATCCAAAGCCCGATATTCAAGATACATCGTTCCATAGTGGCGCCAGGTGCGGTGACATCGCTCTAGCATTGCCGGTCCATTGAAAGTACGCAAGCGCGTCATCACCACGTTGGCCAAGGTGGGGCTATCGTTCAAACCCAGGGGCCAGCCCTCGCGTACCGGCTCAAAGATGGGAGGTGGCCCTTCGATGATAGTGATTTTGTTATCAACTTCCATTTCGTTTACCATTTCTCCTGCTGTACAGCGGCAATCATACCATAGAACCACTCCTATCCTTGCTCGCACTTCCGTGGTTCTCTAGGAATTGCCGGAGTGAGGCACACCTGCCAGCTGTCACGGAAATTCCCAGTGAGCCACTTCCGTAAGTCGGTTCTTTAGGCACAACCGTGGTAGGGCAGATTTACTCTCTGTCATTGCAGCTCCAAGGTGCGTGTAAATCCCTGCCAGACCCAGGTATAATTCTGCTGATTGGGTTCTATCTGTGTATAAACTGGTGATCCTTTTTCATACCAATTCTGATCCCATGTTGGATGAGCGTTGGCCGCAATTCCTGCGCCTGGTTGAACAGATGCCGGGCTTGCAGCGCGAGGCTACATGTCGCGTTGAGCGTTTTCTCTCTGGGAGCCTGCAGGTCAGCCTGATTCACGAATTGTACTTTCATACGCTCATCGAGCTACAAGCTGGAATGGCATCGCTGCATGGCATGCAGGCCGGGCAGTTGCTGCAAGAGATCACCTCTGGCAAGGTCACTCTCCTTTTTGCAGATCACCGCCAGGACGATCTGGAAAACATTCGCAAGTACCGAACGCTCTCAGATGATGGGGAGCTTTCCCCGCCTGTCCTGTAACCTGGAAACCTGCATCGGATGCCATCGCTTAACTTGTCCCGTTCTTCTCGCAAACATCTGCCGTTGTGGCTGCGCATCGGACTGCTGGTCTTCTTGGCAGGCGCCCTGGTTGCAGGATACTTTATTTTCCCTTGGTTGCGCACGCAGAGCACGCGCTCGCTGCGCCTGGTGGAATGGTTCAGTCACCCCAACCAGCACCCCGACTGGGCAATTCATGCCGCTGAACGCTGCGGTGATGCGCCGTTCCTCCTGCCAACGGATGGTTATATCGGCTTCATCTGGGGCGATTCCTTTCGTCCGGGTCATCGCCACCAGGGTATCGATATCTTTGGCGGTCAGGAGCCTGGCTTAGCCCCTGTTGTGGCTGTTTATCCAGGCTACCTTTCTCGCCTGCCAGATTGGCGCTCCAGCGTGATCGTCCGCATTCCTAATGACCCGCTCCAACCGGGGCGGCAGATCTGGGTGTACTATACCCACATGGCCGATGTCGATGGAAATTCCTTCATCTCCGCTGATTTTCCTCCCGGCACCGGTGAGGTATTTGTAGAAGCAGGTACCCTGTTAGGCTACCAGGGCAATTACTCAGGCGACCCCATTAATCCAACAGGCATCCATCTTCATTTTTCAATCGTGTTGGATGATGGGCAGGGTAACTTTCGCAATGAGCTTAGGATTGAAAACACCATCGATCCTTCTCCCTACCTGGGCTTGCCCTTGAACGCCGCCCAAAATCCCGACCAGATCCTGGTTTGTGACCGCTGAGCAAGTCGGTTTGATCAACGAGGAGAGATTTTGGATACCTTTAAAGAGAAAGTAGTGCTCATTACCGGGGCAGGCTTGGGCACAGGCCGCGCCATTGCACAGGCCTTTGCCGAGCAGGGCGCCATCATTGCTGCCAACGATCTCAGTCCGGTCAATCTGAATGAAACCGTGCAAAGCATCATTGCCGCAGGTGGGCAGGCCAAGGCTTATGTCTTCGACATTGCGAAGCGTATGCCGGCATCTGCCCTGGTCGCGCAGGTGGTCGCCGATTGGCAGCGCATCGATTGCCTGGTCAACGCGGCTGCTGTGGAACCTTATGCCGCTTTCCTGGATATGGATGAGTGGGATTGGCATCGCACGATCGATGTGAACCTGGGGGGTCCTTACTTTGTGATGCAGCAAGTCGCCCTGATCATGCGCCAGCAGGGAGGGGGAGCCATTGTCAACCTGGCTGCTGTGATAGACCGCCCCCAAGGTTGGAAAGGCCGTTCCGCATACATCGCCAGCAAGGCTGGGCTGATCGGCCTGACCCGCCAGGCCGCAGAAGAGCTTGCTCCCGATCATATTCGCGTGAATGCTTTGTGCCCTGGATGGACAGATCGCGAGATGGGTTATCCGGTTCCTGACCCGTTGTTTACAACCCACCTTCCGTATGGCGTCCCGCCAGCCCAGCCGCAGGATACGGTTGAGCTGGTATTGTTCTTGTGTTCAGCTGCGGCCTCCAACATCACCGGGCAGGCAATTCCTGTCGGGTCGGCACGTTGAATTGTAGAATCTCCGATTTCAACGTATAATGATTACGAGTGCAGCTGCTGTAAGATCTGCCAGTGTTCCCCCCCTTGGCGTGAAAACGGAGGTGTGTATGCCCGCTTACGAAAATATCCTGGTCGAGACTCAAGGCCGCGTGGGTTTGGTGCGCCTGAATCGCCCAAAGGCGCTTAATGCGCTGAATCGCACCCTGCTCACAGAATTGATGGACGCACTTGAAGCCTTCGATGCCGACCCTGCTATTGGGGCGATGGTGGTCACCGGCGATAACCGCGCCTTTGCTGCGGGAGCAGATATCAAAGAGATGGTGGATTCCACCGTTATTGAGATGTTCGTTCGCGATCAAATCTCTATCTTTGACCGCATCCTGCATATTAAAAAACCCGTGATCGCCGCCGTGTCGGGCTGGTGCCTGGGCGGCGGGTGCGAGTTGGCCTTATCTTTCGACATGGTTATCGCTTCAGAGTCAGCCCGTTTTGGGCAACCGGAGATTACTATTGGTGTCATCCCGGGCGCCGGCGGCACCCAGCGCCTGACCAGGGTGGTGGGTAAGGCGATTGCCATGGAAATGATCCTCAATAATCGCACCCTGACCGCTGAAGAATCCCTCAGCCTGGGCCTGGTAAATCGCGTTGTTCCCGTCGAACGCTGCCTGGACGAGGCGTTGGCATTGGCTGCTGAAGTTGCCGCTCGTGCCCCTCTGGCGGTGCGCCTGGCAAAAGAATCGATCAACCGCGCCTATGAGTCTTTCCTGCGCGATGGCCTTGCTGCCGAACGGCGTGCTTTTTATCTTCTTTTTGGCTCCGCAGATCAAAAGGAAGGCATGCAGGCTTTCATCGAGAAGCGCTCCCCTGAATGGAAAGGCCAGTAACCTCCCTGGCGCGGCAACATTCTGATCTCATCCGGTTAGGTGAAAAGAACCCATGCTTACCTTTCGTGACTTTTCCAATGCCCTGCGCAAGCTACAGATCGATCACTCAACCCCAGTGATTGCCCATGCCTCGTTATCCGCTTTTGGTGAAGTGCATGGCGGCGTGGAAAGCATCCTGGGGGCTTTGCTCTCCTCGTATAACACGCTGATCATGCCGGCTTTCACCTATAAAACTATGATCACTCCCGAAGTCGGCCCGCCAGAAAATGCCATTCTCTATGGCAGCGCACGCGATGCCAACCTGATGGCAGAGTTCTATAAACACGATATGCCCGCAGATCGCATGATGGGCGCAGTGCCTGAGGCGCTGCGCCAGCATCCAAAGGCGCAGCGTTCGAACCATCCCATCCTCTCCTTCGTCGGAGTAAATGCTGAGCAGGCCTTGCAGGCGCAGACGATCGAAGAGCCGCTCGCGCCGATCCATATCTTGAAGACAGAAGGCGGTTGGGTGTTGCTGTTGGGCGTCGATCACACCGTCAATACCAGCATCCACTACGCAGAATGGCTTGCCAGGCGCAAGCAATTCGTGCGCTGGGCGCTGACGCCAAAAGGCGTGGTCGAATGTGCTGCGTTCCCGGGCTGTTCGCAAGGTTTCCAGGCAATTGCCCCTCGCCTGGAGGGGAAAGAGCGCCGCGTGGAGCTTGACCAGGCATTTATTCAAGCAGTCTCTCTCGAAGACCTGACGGCCGTCGTGCGCACAATGTTAGAAGAAGATCCCCTCTCGCTGCTTTGCCAGTGCGCAGATTGCGAGCGCTGCAATGCAGTGCGCGCCGCTGTGCAGTAATCATTTGCAAGGACAGAAAAAAATGGGCCGTGCATGTTTGCAATCTGCACGGCCCAAGTAGTTTAGCAATCTAAATTGGGCAGGTCGGGTCGTTTTCCCAGGGGGATCGTGATATTGCTGTCGAGTGGTTTGGCAAAATCGGTCACCAGGAACAAGGCGCGTTTGTTGGCTGTATCGATCGCATTCAGCAGCTCAATCTCCTCATCTGAGAGATTTACCTTGCGGCGTAGAAGGGCATTAGCAGTGAAGATGATACACAGCGATTGCCGGATATCATGCACAAAGCCGGCAATTCCGCGCTGGTAATACCCGCGTTCTTCCGGCGGGAGCTGCTCGATTAATTTAGCCAACACCTTCCCGGCATACAGAATCTCTTCTTCATCTTCCATACCATTCCCCTCCGATCCCCAATCTCATCCGCTAATCTTCACGAGTTCGCAGCGGTGGGAAGAGAATCACCTCCCGGATACTGGAATTATCCGTCAGTAGCATGGTCAGGCGGTCTACTCCCATCCCAAAGCCGCCGCTTGGAGGCATCCCATAGCGCATGGCGCGCAGGTAATCCTCATCCATCGGGTGGCGTTCCTCATCATCTGTATTATACTCCCGTCCCATTTCCAGGAAACGCGCCTCCTGGTCGAGCGGGTCGTTGAGCTCAGTGAATGCGTTGCACAGCTCCATGCCTCCCACAAACCCTTCAAAGCGCTCCACTATCTGCGGGTTGCCTGGTTTGCTCTTGGCCAGCGGCGAAATATCACGCGGGTAATCGTACAGGAAGGTAGGCTGGATCAATGTAGGCTCCAGGAAGTCTCCCAGTAGCCCATCGATCAGCTTGCCGCGCGGCGCATTGGGGTTGTGTGGTAGATCACGTTTGCGCATTGCCGCGGCCAGACTTTCGGCGCTGGTATACTGGTGGATATCGATGCCGGTAGCCTCGATCAACCCCTCGCGCAGATCGACCCGCCGCCAGGGTGGGGTGAGGTCGATCTCGGTTCCACGGAAGGTGATCGTCCGCCGCCCAAGCACCCGGTCGGCAACATGGCAGACCATCTCTTCGGTCAGGCGCAGCACCTGTTCGTAGTCGGCGTATGCCCAATAGAATTCCAATTGGGTGAACTCAGGATTGTGTTTGTACGATACACCTTCGTTCCGGAAGTCGCGGCCGATTTCGTAGACACGCTCGAACCCGCCAACCAGCAGGCGTTTCAGATACAGCTCGAATGAGATGCGCAGGTACAGATCCTGTTTGAGCTGATTGTGATGGGTGATAAAAGGCTTGGCTGCTGCGCCGCCATAGAGCGGCTGCAGGATGGGAGTCTCCACTTCCAGGAAGCCACGCTCGTCCAGGAATTCTTGCAAGGCGCGCACGATTGCCGTGCGGGTGCGGAAGATCTGCCGCACCTCAGGGTTAACTGCCAGGTCTGCGTAACGCTGACGGTAACGCGTCTCTGGGTCAGTCAGTATGGCATGCCGCACAACTTCACCCGCGACGATCTCATCCTTTGCCGCTGGCAAGGGCGTGATCGCCTTTGCCAGCATGCGGAACGAGGCCACGCGCAGTGTCACTTCTCCGGTGCGTGTGCGAAACATCACACCGCTGGCTTGCACAAAGTCCCCTAGGTCAAATTCGCGATTAAATAGCGCCAGGCTTCCCTCGCCCACCTCATTGGCGCGCAAGAAAAGCTGCACGCGGCCATCGCCATCTTCAATGTGGGCGAAGGTGACCTTTCCCATCGGGCGCATCGAGCGCAATCTGCCTGCGAGTGTTACCTCTGGCAGGTTGATTGCAGACGCCTGCGCAGCGTTGGCCTTGGCTTCCACTTCCGCGGCTTCATAGAGGCGGATGGCCTCCAGGCTGGTATGGGTGCGTTGGGCACGCGTAGGGTATGGCTCTATGCCTTCTGCGCGCAATTCCAGCAGTTTCTCCAGCCGGTTTTGTTCCAGATTGCTCAGTTCACTTGTCATCGCCATGCTCCTGTTATAAAAAAAGCCCCGCGCACACTTTCTTGCGCGGGGCAGGATAATCAGCCCCAGATTACTCCACCTTGATGACCTGCACAGTGAAGGAACCGCCTGGCGCCTCAACACGCACTGTGTCGCCGGAGCGGTGATCCATTAGCGCTCTTCCCAGCGGGGATTCGTTTGAAATCAACCCCTCACGCGGCGAAGCCTCTGCCGGGCCGACGATTGTATAAACCTCTTCAGGATTTTCTCCTTCGCAAATAGTGACGGTGGAGCCTACCTGCACAATATCGGATTTCTCATTCTCGTCGATTACCCGAGCATTCGCGAGCAAAATTTCCAGTTCCTGAATACGCCCTTCCACAAAGGCCTGCTCATTTTTGGCAGCCTCGTATTCGGCGTCCTCAATTAACTCGCCACCCTCCATTGCCTCGTGTAAACGTTGGGCAACTTCCTGGCGCTTAATCGTTCGCAGGTATACCAACTCTTCTTGCAGTTTCTGATATCCTGGGCGGGTCAAAAATGATGGAGGCATGGTATCTTAATAATCCTAAAGATAAAAAACCACTCCCAAGGAGCGATTTTTCGCAGCAAGGATATGGGCAACAGTTGATTGCTGCGTGATCAACTACCTTTTTCAAAAACGATACGCGGTAAAGGGAAAGTCTCCTTTTCCTCTTACCGCTAGCGGGGGCATTGTAGCATAGATTTTGAGAAATCGCAAGATGAATCCCTTCAGTGCAGCAATTCTCAATATGGAAAAAAGTAACGGGAGAGACCTAGCCAGGAGTGAGAAAAAGTGATAATCTGACAGGAACTATGCTTAG
>JAFGBV010000026.1 GCA_016932955.1 Anaerolineales bacterium
ACGGCCTGAGCGCGGTCTCAGTATGGGTAGCAACCTTTGGCAAGATCGTTCCTGGCGCCGCTCAAATGACCCTGTTTGATGTAAAGGATCACCTGCTGCGCCAGGTAGAGCTGGATAGCGCTGCTTTCAAAAATAATGCCTGGCAAGAATTCGTCTTCGACCCCATCCCTGGCAGCCAGGGACAGGTTTATTGCTTCCAATTCGAAACGACGGCTGACCCAGCCACGCCCCTCACGTTATTGACTAACACCGCATTAGAAGGCTATACGCAAAAAAATGCCACGCCCCTGCCGGAAACGATCTGTTTTGAGTGTCTATATGCCACGCCCGGGGGCAGCCTTTACAGCAGGGAAGCCAACTCGGCCTTCCGCCAGGCGTTGGATGAGTACATGCAATCCTTTGCGGGCTCCTTTGCCTACCAGGATATCATCCTCTCGCACCTGGATGTTTCCCGCTTCTATCCCATCCTCCAGGCTGCAGGAGCCTACAAGCCGCTGCCCGGGAGCATTGTGCTCAGCTCTGGCTGTGGCTCTGGCGGCGATTTATTCGTTTGCCTGGACCTGGGAGCCGAGCGGGTCTTTGGCATTGAGGTGAACGAAGGCTTGCTGAAAATGGCGCGTGCCCGTTTCCAGGGCAGCGCCTGGGAAGGAAAGGCTGATCTGCAGCGTTATCATGGCCGCTCGCTGCCCTACCCAGACCAGACCTTTGACTTGATCGTAAGCCTGCATGTCATCGAACACACTCAAGATAACGAATTGTACCTGCGCGAGCTGTTGCGCGTGCTCAGACCTGGTGGCGTACTCTTCTTGGATGTTCCCAATCGCTTCTACTCTCACGAACTGCACACCGGCATACCTCTGATCAACCTCCCCCCCACCTGGCTGAGGGATCGCCTGATCGACCTGCTCCTTTCCCCATTATTGAGCTGGGTATTGCGGATATCATCTTCCCCAATTGCCCATACTCGCGAGAAACTGAGCGTAATCCGCGGCTTGCAGCTTCCCAGCGCAGGTTGGCTGCTAAAGATCTTCAAGGCTTACCAGGCAGCCTACTCCCTAGAGCTGTTAGATGCTTTCTTCCATAGCTACGGGGAGCAGCGGATCCCATACCCGTCTGATGACCGCAGTGTGCCAGTCTGCCAATATCTGGCTGCCAAACGCCGCCGCCTGTCCACCTTCCGCCTGGTGGTTGGCCGGACATCTTAACTGATATGCAATAGTAGACCGTCTCCCGATGGTTGATTCATTGGAGTGAATAGGAGAGCCGTAATGACCGACCTTCAACGTGTGGCAGATCGCTGGGAACAAAGTGAATGGGCAACTGGCATTCCCAAGGATTACTGGAGTCACCATCCCATTATTGACGCCTATATCAACGCCAACATCATCCCGGCTGCAACAACACTGCCCGAATGGCTGGCGAAAAACTATTTTCCGGATAGCCCAAAAGAGCGCGCGATCAGCGTATGCTGTGGAACAGGCACATGCGACCGCCAGGCGCTGGCGGCTGGTGTTTGCCATTATCTGGAAGGGTTTGATATTTCATCAGGGTCGATTGAATTTGCTCAACGCGAGGCAGAGAAAGCAGGGCTTGGCGATCGCGTAAGATACTGGGTTGATGATGCCAACACGATTGTATTTGAGGAAAACCGTTATGACCTGGCAATGATCTTCGGTGCTTTACATCATGTCGATAATCTAGAGCATCTGTGTGGCCAGTTGCGCCGCACCCTTAAGCCAGGCAGCTATATCTTTATCAACGAATACATTGGGCCTCCCCGCTTTCAATGGGGCGCAGAACAAGTCGCAATTATCAATCGGGTGATGTCAATCTTACCTCCCATGTGGCGGCGCGCGCCACAGGTGCTGCCGCCCAACAAAGAAGATGTGATCAGAGATGATCCTTCTGAGGCAACCCGCTCTGACGAAATCATCTCGATTCTCTGCGATAATTTTGAGTTAGTAGATTATTGTGATTATGGAGGGGCTTTATTGATGCCTCTCTGGGCAAATGGGATCATCCCCGATGTCTTTATGCAAGATAAAGTAATCGACAAACAAGTGATCATCAAGCTTCTGGTATTGATTGACGAGCTGTTAGCAGAGCACAATATCGTTCCCAGCATCTACGCACAGCTGGTGCTGCGCAATCAACCGCCGCTCCCAGGGCAGGAAATCGTGCCCAACCGTCTTTCAGTGAATAGCCCCGATCGAAAGCGCTGGGTTGATCAATGGCTGCCTGGCCCCGGCGTCAAGACAGCGCTTGCGCCAAAGCGGCGTTGGCCTTTTGCATCCGGGTGGCAGATTCTGCGCCAGCACGGGCCAAGGATATTTGTGCGCGAGACCATTGGCTATTTCCGTAAAAAATGGCCGAAATGAGACAACTATGGAGTCGATAAATCCTTCCCAATTGTTCAACGCTTATTATTATGCCCATGATTGCGGCCAACCTTACCAGCGCAACGAGGCCTGGATCGCGTTATTCAATGCCATCGCCATTCGGATCGTCAGCGATATCCAGCCCAAGCGCGTGCTCGACGCTGGCTGCGCCCTGGGAATCCTGGTGGAGATGCTCCGCCAGCGCGGCGTGGAGGCCTGGGGTATCGACATCTCCCAATACGCCATCCAGAACGTCCACCCAGATTATCAGCCCTATTGCCAGGTCGGCTCCATCCTGGAGTCTTTTCCACACCCCAACTATGATCTGATCGTATGCATTGAGGTGCTGGAGCACCTGCCACCCCAAGATGCAGAGAAAGCGATTGCTAACCTCTGCCGCCACAGCGACGATATCCTGTTCTCCTCTACTCCCTATGACTATAAAGAAGCCACGCATTTTAATGTGCAGCCTCCCGAATTTTGGGCTGAGAACTTTGCCCGCCAGGGTTTCTTCCACGATCTCGACTTTGACGCTACCTTCCTCACTCCCTGGGCAATGCGCTTCAGGCGTGTGAACACCTCCCTGGTACGCCTGGTGCACGATTATGAGCGGCGAATCATGGCGCTCGGCAAGGAAAATTCCGATCTCCGCAACCTTGCCATCCAAAATCGGAAAGAAGTGGAAAGCATTGAACAAAACCTGAACGCCCTGGAACAGAAAATCCAGGCCTTACAGGATCAGATACAAGCCGCGGCAGAACAATCTGCCCAGCGCAATCACCAATTCGAACAGCAAGCAGCAGAGCTGGCTACTCTCCACCGCCGCCCTGAGGTGACCTGGGGGAACCGCCTGCGACGTGTATTCCGGCCTAAGCCTTGATCCATTACTCCCACCCGCCTCAAATTCAGCTCAGCCACCTACACAGCCGTCCTCTCCTCTCCACCCCCCAGGGAGGGCATGTGGCATTGGATTCGACGCTGCTGGCCCTGTGGCAGTATGCTGAAGGGCGCACCCTGGTCGAGATCGCTTCCAGCTTCCAGGCACAGTACGCCACGCCGAAAACCATCAGCGCTGCCCTGGCTTGCCTTTGCGAAGCCGGCCTGTTGGCGCGCCAGGCAGAAAACCAGCCTGCAGCGCCAGTTACAGAGATCGATCAGCCAGCCGGAGATGCTCAGCCACATATTCCCGTTGCAGCAGTGATCGTCAACTACAACAGCCGCCAATGGCTCCAGGGATGCATTCCTTCCCTGCTGGCGCAAACCTACGCCCCGATCCAGATCATCGTCGTGGATAACGGCTCGCACGATGGCGCGCTGGAATGGCTAGAAGCCGAATACCCTTCCATCCTGCGCCTGCAGATCGAGCAGGCTGTATCCCTGGCGCAAGCCATCAACACCGGAGCAGCCCTGGCCACGCCAGGATCGTACCTGCTGATCATTAACCCCGATATCACGCTGGAGTCCCAGGCAGTGACCCACATGGTATCCAAGGCGCAAAGCGACCCGCGCTGCGCTGCCGTAGCCGCCAAGCTCTACTTCTCCTGGGCACCTCCCTTCCTCAACGGGCTGGGCAACCAGGTCAACTCCTTCTCCTGGGGCACCGACCACGCCTTGGGTCACCTGGACCTCGGCCAATTTGAGACGATGGTCGAATTGCCCTCCGCCTGTTTTGCTGCCGCGTTGGTCACGCCAGCAGCCTGGTCAGCAGTCGGTGCTCTGGACGAGGCTCTTCCCATGTACTATGAAGATTCAGAGTGGTGCTACCGGGCGCGGCTGCTGGGCTTCAAGGTGATTGCTGCGCCCCAGGCCATCATCTACCACGCCTTTGGCGGTACGGCTGGGCCTACCGGACAATCGGAAGGGCTTTCACCGCGTAAACTAACCAATGTGGTTTATGGCCGCCTGCGTTTCGCCACCAAGCTGCTCCGCAAACGCCTGCTGCGTTTCTTGCGCAACTACCTGGCCGAGGATATTCTGTCTCTCTTCCGTTATCTCGGTTCTGGCAAGTGGCCGCTGGCTCGCGCCTACCTGTCTGGTTGGAAGCTGCTGCTCCACGATCTTCCGGGGATATTGCGCCTGCGCCGCAACCTGCAAGCCCGCCGCCAGATCAAAGACAGTGAATTATTTGCCATCCAGCGCGATTTTCCCATGCCGTTTTCATGGTGCGGCTTGCCAGAGTTGACTTGGGATCTGGTGCTCCGGCACTACGCACCCTTGATCTATGAAAAAAGGACCCGACCGATGCCCGAATTCACCCCGTACAACCGCCGCCTCCATTTGCTCATTGCCAGCCCCTATCCATTGGATGCGAACAGCAGCGGCGCGGGGAAGTCATACCTTGCCTTAGCCCGCGCCCTCAGCAGCAACCTGGATGTGACCATCGCACTGCCGGAAGAAAGTGCGCCTCTCGCGTTGGAGCAAGCCCCAACGCTGCGCTTGGTGGCCTACTCAGAGGAACGCCCCGGCAGCCTGCAAGTTCTGGTCGAAAACAGTGATGTCGCTGTGCTTTCTTCCTACATGGTGGATAAAATCATCCCCCTGGAGTATATCCATACCCGCCTGGTCATCAGTCTCCACCAGGCCATCCTGCTCGAAGACCTGCAAACCTACAGCGCAGAGCCGCTCGATAACCAGCTTGCCCTCAGCCAGCACAGTCTGCGGGTGACCAACCGCATGCTGCAGTTGGGTGATTTCTTCATCTGCGAAGATGAGCAGCAGCGCGATTACTGGCTGGGAGCGTTGACTGTCAACGAGCGAATCAACCCGCTCACCTTCAAGCAAGATGCCAGCCTGCGCCAGTTAATTGATGTTGTAAGGCTTGGTCTAGGCGGCGGTGCGCCTCCTGGACGCGCTTCCAGCAATCCACCAGGTACAGAGGCAGCCTGGCAGCAGGCGATCCAACCTCTGGAGCACTACTGCCTGCATGGCAGCTATGCCCCAGACCGCACGCCGCGCCCCCCTGCGCCAGAACCCCCGCCGGTGCCCCCTCCCGGCCTGCTCGCCCTTGCATTCTTCATCTGGCGCCACGAGGGCTTCAAATCCATGCTGCACCGCACGCGGCGCTTTTTGGTCAACCGCCTGTCACGCGATTAAGCCTCCCACGATGAAAATTCTCCATGTTGTTCAGGGTTATACTCCTGCCATCGGCGGCACAGAGCTGCTCTTCCAACGCGTCTCCGAGGAGCTGGTCACCCAGTTCGGCGATCAGGTCACCGTGTTTACCACCAACTGCTTCAGCGCAGAGGCATTTGCAACTCCGCGCGCCCCGCGCATGCCAACTGGCTGGGAGACGATCAACGGCGTGCGCGTGCGCCGCTTTCCGGTGCTCAGCCGCCTCAGCCAGCCCCTTGTGTTACTGGCACCTTACATGTGGCTGCCAGGCAGCCAGTACATCCGCACCCTGTTCATGGGACCGATCATTCCTGGTTTGAGCAAAGCCATCCAGGCTTGCGATTTTGATATCGCGATAGCCTCCTCCTTCCCGCTTTTGCACATGTTCACCACACTTTCCGCTGCCCACAAAAGCAAGCGCCCCTGTGTGCTGATGGGTGGGCTGCATCCCGAGGATAAATGGGGATTCGACCGCCCAATCATATACCAGGCCATTCAGAAGGCTGAGGCTTATATTTCCAATACGGATTATGAAGCCCAATATATTACTGCCCGCAGGGTCTCTCCCGAAAAAATCAACGTGGTCGGCGTCGGCGCGGACCTGAAACCCTTTGAGGGTGTGGAATACGGGCCTGCCCGCCAACGATTGGGTGTTCCAGAGGGCACCCCGCTGGTTGGCTTCATCGGGCAGGTTGCCTGGCGCAAAGGCGTCGAAACCCTGGTGCGAGCGATGACCCAGGTATGGCAGGCAATCCCCTCTGCCCAGTTGCTCATTGCTGGCGCCAAAACCCTCTACGCCGAACAGCTCAACCAGCTCCTTGCCAAACTCCCCCCAGATCAGCGCCAGAAGATCATCTTACTGTATAACTTCCCTGAAGAAGAAAAACCCTGGTTGTTCGGTGCTATTGATGTATTCGCTTATCCCTCCGAGTTTGAGTCGTTTGGCATTTCCTACCTCGAAGCCTGGGCAGTTCAAAAGCCTGTGATCGGCTGCAGCGGGGGCGCTGTCCCCTGCGTAATCGATGCCGGGCGCGATGGCCTGCTCGTGCCATTCGACAGATCAGAACTGCTGGCTGATGCGTTGCTGATGCTGTTAAAAAATCCATCATGGGCGCGGCAACTCGGCATGCAGGGTTGCCAGAAAGTACGCACACGCTATAATTGGCCTGAGATTTCCCGTCGCTACCGCCAGGTGTACCAGCACACTATCGATACCTATACGACAGCACGCTGACCCAACCAAGACATAACCCGCCAAAGGAGAATGGATGCCCACCGAGCAAGAAGACCTGAAACAGGCTCATGAGCAGATCGCCGAAAAAGATCAAATCATCGTTGACCTCCGCCGCCAGATCGGCGAAAGAGACCGCCTGATCGCGGACAAAGAGGCCATGCTTCAGGAAATCCTTCATAGCCGTAGCTGGCGCCTCATGCAGCGCATGCAGGCGATCCGCTTGCGTCTGATTCCGCTCGGCAGCCGCCGCGAAGCGCTGATGTACTCCGCCGGACGCGGGCTGAGAGTTCTACGCCGGGATGGACTGCGCGGGTTCATCTGCCGCCTGAGCGAGATCCTCTCCCACCGCCTGCAGGTCATCTTGCTGCGCATGCGCCTGGGAGGTGCCGGCTCCCAGAAAATCTTCTCCGTCCAGCCCGTCCAGCCACGCCCGCCGCTCCAGCCTCACCAGGCTTCCGTAGATATCATTGTCTGTGTGCACAATGCCCTCGAAGATGTGCAGCGCTGCCTGGAATCGCTGATCCGCTGCACCATGCCCCCCTACAACCTCATCCTGGTGGATGACGGCAGCGAGAAACCGACGCAGGATTACCTGGCAGATTTTTCCCTTGCCCAGGGCGCGCTCCTGCTACGCAACGAAGAAGCGCGCGGCTACACACGGGCTGCCAACCAGGGGATGCAGGCTTCCTCCGCCGATTACCTGGTGCTGCTTAACAGCGATACCATCGTCACTGCTGGCTGGCTGGATCGCATGATCGCCTGCGCCGAGTCGGACCCCCGCATTGGGATCGTTGGCCCCCTCTCGAATACAGCCTCCTGGCAATCCATCCCCGATATCTTCAACGCCGACGGCGATTGGGCGGAGAATCCCCTGCCCCAGGGATTGAGCATCGCCGAGATGGGGCAGCGCGTGGCAAACTACTCCGGGCGCGTCTACCCCCGGCCCTCTTTTCTCAACGGCTTCTGCCTGATGATCAAGCGCGGCCTGGTAAACCAGATCGGCTACTTCGACGAAGAGAACTTCGGCGCGGGCTATGCTGAGGAGAACGATTACTGCTTGCGCACAGCCAAAGCGGGTTGGCACTTGGCAGTTGCTGATGACGCCTATATCTACCACGCCCAATCCCGTTCTTACTCCCACGAGCGCCGCAAGATTCTCGTGGAGCGCTCCGACAAGGCATTCGGCGACAAACATGGCCACCAGGTCATCAGCCAGGCGCTACAGCGAACCCAATTTAACCCTGCGCTGCTGGGCAACCGCGCACGCAGCCAGGTGATAGCCTCCCGCCAGGATACAATCGAAATTGGCAGGCAGCGCTGGGAAGGCAAACGCATCGCCTTCTACCTGCCGATCTCAGCGATCAGCGGTGGAGGCCACCTGATCATGCAGGAAGCCCGCGCCATGCAAAAAATGGGCGTGCACGTCGATCTCATCAACCTGCAAGGGCACCAGGCCTTCTTCCAAAGCACCTACCCCGACCTGCCTATCCCTTCGATCTACGTTCAGGATCCTACCCGCTCGTCTGCCTTGCTGCTCAAGTACGACGCCGTGGTCGCCAGCATGTATCACACCGTCTCCTGGCTACAATTGCCCGATGGCACCCCCATTCTGCCGAGGCGGGGCTACTACATCCTGGATTTTGAGCCATTCTTCTTCCAATCTGATACGCCAGAGTATAAACAAGCCTGGGAATCCTACACCCTCTTCCCCGACCTGGTGCGCATGACCAAGACCGAGTGGAACAGGCAGATGGTCTTAAAAAACATCGGCGTTGACTGCCAGGGGATGGTCGGTCCCAGCGTCGATATCGATCTCTTCCGTCCCCGCCCGCGCAAAGACCCCTCCTGGCCTGCGCGTCCCTTGCGCATCACCGCCATGATCCGCCCCAGCACGCCTCGCCGCCAGGCCGCGTTGACCATGCAAGTTCTTCATGAGATTTCCCGCAAACATGGCAGCAGCGTGGAAATAATTCTCTTCGGATGCACACCGAATGACCCTGCTTTCAATCAATTGGATGTGGATTTCACCTGGCGGCATGCCGGTATTCTCACCCCACCCCAACTGGCGGCTCTCTTGAACGAGGTGGATATCTTTGCTGACTTCTCCTCCTTCCAGGCGCTGGGGCTCACTGCCATGGAGGCCATGGCCTGCGGCGTTGCCGCCATCGTCCCTCAGGAAGGCGGCGCAGTGGATTTTGCCCATCATGAGCAGAACACTCTGGTATGCGATACCGCCTCGCTAGAGGCTTGCGTAGCGTGTTTAGATCGCCTCATCCGTGACGAGCACCTGCGCATCAGCCTCCAGCAGCAAGCCATCTTTGATATCTGCCAGCATTTCCCCGAAAAGGTCGCCTATCATATCCTGGAGGCGTTGTTTCCGGCATGAGCCAGTTGCACGTGCACGTGATCTATGAGCATAATGAAGATCTGAAGCCGTTTGGCGTTGCCTACATCCGTGATATTCTCCCCCTCAGCCATCCCGTCAACGCAAGCGCCCTGCAGGTCAGCTATAGCACAGATTACGCATCCGCGGATGTGATCATCGTCGAGCGCGCCTGGAAACCCGGGCTGGATATCCGCCAGGCTGAAAGCCTGGTACGCCAGGTTCGTGCCAGCGGGGCACGCATGGTGTACACCATCGACGATAACCTGCTCGACCTGGAGAATATCCCTCTAGCGGCGCGACTGGCTGTGCGCTACTTCTGCCGCTATGCAGATGGCATCCTGGTTTCGACAGACTATCTCAAGGCGCGCCTGGAACGGCTGAACCCGCACATCTCCGTGCTCCCCAATGCCCTGGATGAGCGCTTGTTCACTGATGACGGCCAACGGCTCTCCCCAGGCAGGAATGCCAGCCGGCGAGCAATGATCGGCTTTATGGGCACCTTCACCCACGACATGGATTTGATGATGATTCTCCAGCCCCTGCGCGCCGTGATGCGCCGCCATCTCGACACTGTGCAGCTCCAGATCGTCGGCGGCGTGGCCAACCCTGCCGTGCTGCGCGCTTTCCAGGGGTTGCCGGTTCAGGTGCTGCGTCCTGAGGTGAACAACATCGCTTATCCCAACTTCGTCCCCTGGATGCGCCAAAATCTGCTCTGGGACATTGGCATCGCCCCCCTGGAAGATACCGCCTTCACGCGCAGCAAATCGGATATTAAATTCCTGGATTATTCTGCCCTCGCCATCCCCGGCATCTACAGTCGGGTTTCCTCCTACGAGAATACCCTCCACCATCTGGAAAACGGCTGCCTGGTGGAGAACACCCCTGCCGCCTGGGACGAGGCGCTAGAAATGCTTCTATCAGATGCTAACCTGCGCGCCAGGCTGGCGCACAGTGCACAGGAGTATACTTTCTCCCATCGAACCCTTGAGCATTGCGCCCATCTCTGGCGGGATGCGCTCCTCTCGATTGTGGAATCCAAATGAACACTGACCCGCTTTCTCCTTCAGATACCAGCCAGCCGCGGACAAACCCCGCCGCTTACTATGCCCATGCCTGCGGCGAGCCTTACCGCCGCGAGCCGTTCTGGTTGGATAGCTTTGCCGCCGTTGCTGAGCGTATCCTGAATGACCTCCAGCCCAGCACTGTTCTCGATGCCGGTTGTGGGATTGGCCTGCTGGTCGAGGCGCTGCGCCAGAGAGGCATCTCGGCCTGGGGAATTGACCCCTCCGCAGATGCTATCGAAGACATTCCTCCTGAGATCAAGCGCTTCTGCCAGATTGGCTCCCTCGCCGACCCCTTCCCCCAGCCACATTACGATCTGGTCGTCTGCGCAGAAGCAGTGGCAGGTCTGCCTCTCCAGACAGCCGAAAGCATCATTGCCAACCTCTGCCAGCACGCAGACCAGGTGCTGTTTTCGTCGGCGTCGTTCAGCCCCAGCGAGACCGCGCCAGAAGGCGGTAAAACACCCGATCAATGGACTGCGCTATTCCTGCACCATGCTTTTGTACACGATGTTGATTTCGACGCTTCTTTCATAACGCCCTGGGCGGTGCTCTTGCGGCGCACACCCCTCCCACCTGAGCAGGCATTGCAGCAGATGGTGAACGTTTATGCCCGCAAACTCTGGCAGTTGCACCAGGAAAGCGACATCCGCCGCGAGAGGAACATCAGCCAGAAGCAAGAGCTGGTCCAGCGGGCGCTCATCCACCAGCAAGAGATGCAGGAAAAGAACAGCCTCATCGCCGCCCGTGAGGTGGAGATCCAATACCAGAAACAAGTGGTTGAAGCGGTCAAGGCTGAGCGCGATGCCATCCTGAACAGCACCTCCTGGCGCTTCATCAGCCGCATCCAGCGCTTGCGAGAGCGGCTCATCCCCATCGGCAGCCAACGTGAGGCAGCCTTGCGCTTCATGATCCAGGCTCCACAGCGCGTGCGTAGCGAAGGCTTGCGCGCCCTGTTCCGGTTTCAACCTGCTGTGCCCCCCCCTCCCCCGCCTGTGCCGCTCCTGGAGCCGCCGCCCGGCGTGGAGATCATCAACATTGAGCCTGTCCCTGCCCACCCTCCCGCAATAACAGAAGGCGAGGCGGATGAGCGCTTGCTGCAAGGTTGGCAGGCCAGCAAGCGTCACATGCCTCTGCGCCAGGATTGGATCCAGCGCGGGCATGAGCACTTCGCTGGGAAGCGCATCCTGTTCGTCCTGCCGATTGCTGCAGCGGGGGGTGGGGCAAACCTGATCCTGCTCGCCGCCAGGGCGATGCGCAAGATGGGCGTGGATGTCCAAATTTACAATCTCAATCCCTATCGCAGCGGATTCGAACAGGCCTACCCGAGCCTTAACATCCCCGTCATTTATGGTGAGATTGCTGAGTTGCCTGAAATTGCCATCCGCTTTGATGCAGCGGTAGCCACGTCTTACATCACCGTCTACTGGCTTGCCCCGGCCGCCTCCCGCCGGCCCGATCTGCTCATCGCCTACTATATTCAGGATTACGAGCCATATTTTGAGCTGCCCGGTTCTGAGGAATACCAGAAGGCTGCCGCGTCTTACACCCTCTTGCCTGGCCTGGTACGTTGCTGCACCACGCAGTGGATCGCTGATGAGATCCTGCGCCTACATCCTGTTGCTGAGCAAACTACTTCGCAGAAAGAGCATATCCCCGTCCTCGGCCCCAGCCTGGATTGTGACCTCTTCTTGCCTCGCCCTCGCCGCTGGCAGGCTGGAAGCCAGCCTCTGCGCATTGCCGCCATGATCCGCCCAAGCACCGCCCGGCGCAACCCGCGCCTGACGATGGAAGTGATGCAGCGCGCCAGCCAGGAGTTCGGCAACCGCGCGGAGCTCATCCTCTTCGGAGCAGATTTACCCGAGCTGGTGGAAGCTCAGTTGCCACTCACCTTCCCCTTCAAGCTTACTGGGCGCCTCAAACCCGAGCAGGTTGCCAGCCTGATGAACGAAGTGGATATCTTTGTGGATTACTCCACCTTCCAGGGTCTCGGTCTCACCGCCCTGGAAGCCATGGCTTGCGGCGTCGCAACAGTAGTGCCGCAGCAAGGCGGCACAGCCTCCTTTGCCCAGCATGAGGAAAACTCCCTGATTGTGGATACCCGGGATGAAGAGGCCTGTTTTGCCGCCCTGCAGCGTCTGGTGAACGATGATCAACTCCGGCTCAAATTTCAAAAGAACGGCATCCTCCAGGCAGCCCATTTTTATCCCGAGCAGCCCGCCTTCCGGCTACTGGCAGCCCTCTTCCCGGCTGACGCCCAAGGAGGCGCATGAAACCATCCCGCCCCCGCATTCATATCGTCTATGAATACGGGATCGACTTCCGCCCCCACAGCAGCCCTTACCTGCGCCTGATCCAGCCCTTTACCCATCCCAGGGCTGCAGTGCACCTCGACACCGTCTTCGACATGACCTATCGTAGCCAACCCGCCGATCTGGTCATCCTGGAACGGCTATGGCGTCCGGATGTCTCCTTGCCCCACGCACAACAACTGGTCGAAAACATACGCCTATCCAGCGCAAAATTCATCTACTCCCTGGATGACAACTTCTTCGACCTGGTGCTGGAAAACAAGGGCTGGCCTCCTCCAGAGTTTCTGCCCATCGTGGAATTTTGCATGCGCCAGGCAGATGGGGTGATGGTTTCCACCCCGGCACTGCGCCAGCGCCTGCTGGAATATAATCCCCATATCGCCGTTGTGCCTAACGCTTTGGATGAGCGTCTGCTGATCTCCCGTTGCCCTGCTCGGAACATCCACTTCTCGGATGCCAGGCGCCGTGTGGTGGTCGGCTGCATGGGCACGCTCACCCACGACGAAGACCTGCTGCTCATCCTGCCCGCCCTGCAAGCGGTTTGCCGCCGCCACCCGGGACAGGTGGAAATCCAGCTCCTTGGCGTCACCCGAAGTCTGCATACCCGGGCTGCGTTGGATGGCTTGCCAGCGCGCTATATCAATCTCCCCGCCGAAGAGGCAGAATATCCTCTCTTCATGCCCTGGTACACCGCCCGAATGCACTGGGATATTGCCCTCTCCCCCCTGCGTCAAACACCCTTCAACGATACCAAGTCGGACATCAAATTCCTGGACTATGCCGCCATCGGCGCGGCGGGCATCTTCAGCGATCTTCTCCCCTATCAAGACACCGTCCAACACCTGGAGAACGGTTGGCTGGCGGAGAACACCCCCGCTGCCTGGGAGGAAGCCCTGGAAACATTGATCACCAGCCCCGACCTGCGCCAACACATCGCCACGCAAGCCTATGCTTACCTGTATCGCCAGCGCATCCTGGCGCACCGGGCAGGTGATTGGCTGAGCACCATCTACGATTTCCTCGGCGAGCAGTAAAGCAAAGCATGGAAACAACATTCGTGGAACCCGATCCCCCCCACCCCAGGCTGCTCATCATCAGCCATGATATCGTCGATGCCCGCATGGCTGGCCCCGGCATGCGCTACCTGGAAATGGCCCGCGCCCTATCCACTGACCTGGCTGTGACCCTGGCCGTGCCTGGCGAGACCTCCCTGGAAATCCCTGGCTTGCGTCTGCAGACTTACCGCTTTGAGCAGCCTGCCAGATTGCGCTCCCTGGTGGAAGAATCCGATGTAGTGCTCATCTCCTCTTTCATCCTGGAGAAATTTCCCTTCCTGGAAAAGGCGCAGGCGCGCCGGATCGTCGATCTCTATGATCCCCTTGTGCTGGAAAATCTGCACATCTACCAACACGAGCCACTCGATGACCAGCAAAGCCTGAACCTGCAGGCGGTGCAGGCCATGAACCGCCTGGCGCGCCTAGGCGATTTCTTCATCTGCGGCAATGCTCGTCAGCGCGATTTCTGGGTCGGCGTTTTGGCAGCCAACGGCCGCATCAACCCGCGCACATTTGCCAATGATCCCAGCCTCTGCTCTCTGATCGATGTTGTCGGCGTGGGCTTTCCAGACAGGCGTCCTGTTCAGCGCCCGTTCCTGCGCGGTATCCACCCGGTCATCCCGCCGGAGGCGCGCATTGTGCTGTGGGGCGGCGGCATCTGGGATTGGCTGGACCCCCTGACCCTGGTCAAAGCCTGGCCCGCAGTGGTTGCCCGCCATCCACAGGCGCGCCTGGTCTTCCTCGGCACCCGCCACCCCAATCCCCTGGTTCCTAAGCACCAGATGGCTGAACAAACCCAGTCCCTGGCTGCCGAAGTCGGCGAGAAGGATCGCACAATCATCTTCTTCGAATGGCTTTCCTATGATGATCGCGAAGCATTGCTCTGCGAAGCGGATGTGGGCGCGACCTTGCACCCGCTGCATGTAGAGACTCGCTACGCCATCCGCACCCGTGTTCTTGACTACTTCTGGGCTCACATTCCAGTGCTGGTGACCGAAGGAGATATCACCAGTGAATGGGTGCAGCAGTATCGCCTGGGGCGGGTAGTTCCTCCCCAGGATGCCCAGGCCGCTGCCAGCGCCATCAATGACATGCTAGACCAACCCAAAGCCATTTGGGAGCCTGCTTTCGCTTCGTTGCAGGATGATTTCGCCTGGTCGCGCGTCGTCGAGCCATTACGCCATTACTGCCTATTGGGTCAGCCAGCACCCGACCGCTCCTTTGGTCATCCATCTCCCTTCTCGACCGGATGGAGGGCCAATTCACTCCTGGCGCGCGCCCGTTACCTATGGCGCACAGAAGGACTGCGCGCCTTCCTGCATCATTTATGGCGTTATTTGCAGTGGCGCATATCACAATAGGGCAGCCAAGGAAGAATCATAACAAGAGTGTTCAGGGCAAAATAGTACAAAATTCCCCCTTTCCCTGCTCCTGTTCTCTGGTATGATACGAATAGGAGTTGGTAATTATGAAATTGGTAAAACTATTGGCTGGTATAGAATTATTAACGTTACTGTTTCTCCTGGTGCCTGCGCTGTCATCGCCAAGTCTCGCTGCCCCAGAAAACTCACCCTCTCAAACCATTTACACCGTCGGAGAAAGTTATGAATTCTCCACACGCGTGCTGAGCGACCCCTGGGATATGTCTGAATTCTACGATATATCGCAGTGGATCAATCACCTCAGATCAGATAAACACCTTTTGAACATTCAGGTGGCAGATGGAATCTTTTCCGCCGCTACCCAGAGCACATACAGTGAGTTTTATCCGCTCTTCCCTGGTTACCTGCCAGGCGCCCTCTCCGGCAAGATTGGGGCGTTGTATCCCATCGATTCGTCCCGCTTTTCCTGTTTCTACACAGCCATGTCCGCCACATGGAGCCTCCCCACCACCAATTACTTCATGGTAGCCTGGATCAAGGATAAAGATATCACCCAATGGAACAACCCTGATGGCCCGTGGGGTGCTGCACTTTCCGATTATATGACCTCAGGTCGCTGGGAACTGCACCGCATCGCGCTCAATGATCCAAAAGTTTTGATCAACCAACCCTGGTCCTATCTCACATCCTGGCAAGCCCTGCGCGTGACGCCAAGCATCCTGGCAGACACACAGTTTTCCGTTGACTGGATCCGCCTCACCGACTGCCAGCCTGTTTATGTTACCCTGACTAACATCCCGCAGGGAAATTTTGATCTCTGGATTGGCACCGGTACCCCCGAACGCCAGATCTTGGTGGTCGAGAATTTCAATGCCAACACCGACAGATCATACCTCTGGGATGTGCAAGGAATAGCCCCAGGCACCTACGCTTATTACATTAAGCCCACTGGGGGTTCTACAGCCATTCAACAAGGGGAGTTGGAGGTGGTTGATGCGCCCATTGTCACCTTCACCCGCCCCTCGCCAACCAGCGGCTCCGATTACGCCACCCAGGCAGGCAACACCTGGGATATGGAATCATCTGATGTCATAAAATGGGCTTGTTCAGACTTCTCTTTTAACGATGGTGTGCTCGATATTTACACCCAACCCCCAGCGAATCTACCGGGAAATTGCGTTGGCCCCGGAGCAGGAGAAGCTGATCCACGCATCTGGATCAACACCCCTGACCATGGTGACCTCTCCAGCTTTCGCTACTTTTCCTTTTCCTCCTATACCAGCGGCCAGTGGAGTGTGCCAGAGCAAGGGATGATCGTGCGCTGGATCTGGCGCCTGGAGCGTCCCGGCGATGATTGTTACTATATCTCCCACGCCTTTGCACTGGAAGTAGGCTGGCATACGTATTGGGTTGATCTGTACAACCCGCGCAACGGCACGCCAGAAGAATACTATCCATCGAGTTGCCCTTACATCACCTGGAAAGATCAGGCGCAGGTAGGCCCGTTGATTGAATTCCGCATGGACCCTAACGAGAATATTCTGGATGAGGTCTTACACCAGAAGTTTGATTGGCTCCGCCTGACGCAGATTGATCAGGCGCAACCAAGCCGCGCCTTCGACGTGCGCGTCTTGCTTAGCAAAGCGTATGAGGAGCTAGAGAGCCTCACCTTCTATTACACCACCGATCCAAACCAGCCCACCCAGTACGCTGCCCAACCATACGTTCCTCCATATCTGGATGGGGAATATTTGCGCTACTTGCCGCTGACGCTCTTGGGGGCTCCGTCCGTTGAACTCCCGCCGCCAGAGGCCGACCTCATATTCAAGTGGGATACGACCAGCGCCCCAGCAGGGAATTACTATGTTTGCGCGCAGGCAGATGATGGGTATAATGTGACTCACTATTGTAGTCAGGCACCGGTGGCGGTCAATAAACCCTGAGCCGGGTTCTTACACTTTCCCTTCGAAGGCAAATCACTTGCGCATTGGGATTGATACCACCCCACTTCCCCAGCGCCCTGTAGGCGCGGGAAATTACATTATCCAGCTTGTCCGCGCCTTGCTTCGCCAGCCTGGCAGCGATGAGTTTGTCATCTTTGCCCAGCGTGCCACCGCACCCCTGCTGGGTCTGGCAGAATCACCGCGCCTGCAGCTCGTCGTCCTACCCGATAAGCATCCCGCCCTCCGCCTGCTTTGGGAGCAAACGATCTTCCCGATCCTGGTGAAACGCTACCGAATTGATCTTCTGCACTCGCTGCATTACACATTCCCGCTGCTTTATCCGGGGCGGCGCGTGGTCACGCTGCACGATATGACCTTTTTTCTCTTTCCCCATTTGCATACGCCAGATAAACGCTATATCTTTCGCTTTTTCATCCATACCAGCGCCCGCCTTGCTGATGCTCTGGTTGCCGACTCTGAAAGCACGCGCCAGGATGCCATGCGCATTGCCCGCATCCCCGCCAAAAAGATCTTCACCGCCCAGCTCGGCGTGACGGAGGAATTCCACCCCATCCATGATCCTGCCCATCTCGCCGAGGTGCGCCAAAAATATTCCCTGCCAGGTCGCTTTGTGCTCTACGTTGGCTTGATTGAACCGCGCAAGAACCTTCCCTCGCTGCTCAAGGCATTTTCCATGATCGCCTCTCGCATCCCCCAGCACCACCTGGTGATCACCGGGCGCATGGGCTGGATGGTGGCTGATGTCATGAAACAGGTCGAAGCGCTGGATCTTCAGCATCGGGTGCACTTTACCGGCTATGTAGAACAAGCAGATTTGCCTGTGGTTTACAATATGGCAGATCTGTCTGTTTATCCTTCCATCTATGAGGGTTTTGGATTTCCTGTTTTGGAATCAATGGCCTGCGGCACACCTGTGATCACGACCAACGTTTCTTCGATGCCCGAAATCATCGCCGATGCCGGGATTCAGCTCTCCCCTCAGGATACTGCCGGGCTGGCCCAGGCAATCTTAGCGCTGATCGAATCGCCTGAGCAACGTCGAGTACTTGCAGAAAAAGGCCTCCAGCGTGCAGCTCAATTCACCTGGGACCGTACCGCCGCCCAAACACTGGCAGTATATCGTTATGTTTTAGGAGAAACGCCCGGCCCCAATGGTGCATCTGATGAGCAGTGACCCCCCGCAAATTCCTGCTATTGACCTTTCTATCTGCATCGTCACCTTGAATGCGGCTGACTACCTGCGCGATTGCCTGCACTCAATTGCCGAGAATGTAGCCCCCCTGCAAGCCGAGATCATCGTAGTTGATAACCATTCAACCGATGGCACGCTGGAGATGTTAGAGAATGAATTTGCCGGGGTGGCTGTTATCCGCAATAATCAAAATGACGGCTTTGCCCGCCCGATGAACCAGGCAATGCGCCAGTCACAAGGTCGCTACCTCTTGTTACTCAACCCGGATACACTGGTGCATCCTGGCGCGCTGCAAACGCTGGCGCAGTTACTGGATGACCACCCTGAGGTGGGCATCTGCGGGCCAAAAGTGCTCAACCGGGATGGCACGCTGCAAAAACCCTGCCGGCGAGGGGTATCTCGCCCCTGGGCTACCTTCTCGTATGTTTCAGGGTTATCGTCCCTTTTCCCCAAGAGCAAGTTTTTCGGCGGCTACCTGCTCAATTACCTGGATGAGGATGCCACGCACCAGGTGGATGGGGTGGCAGGTTCTTGCATGCTGGTGCGCCGCCAGGTGGTCGACCAGGTCGGCTACTTTGACGAGCAATTCTTCGCTTACCAGGAAGATGCCGATTACTGCTTCCAGGCTCAGAAAGCAGGCTGGAAGATTTATTATGTCCCCCCCGCCCGAATCACCCATTATGGCGGGCAGGGCGGTTCACGCCACCAGCCTTATCGCTCGATCTATGAATGGCATCGTTCTTACTACCTTTATTACCGCAAGAACCTGGCAGCAGATTACTTCTTCTTGTTCAACTGGTTCTACTATTCCCTGATGTTCGTCAAATTACTGCTCACCCTGCTGGTGAACCTGCTTCGCAAGGATAAATTTGCCGGCCCGCGGCGTGGCTAAGGGCTCCTCAGCCGTGATACAATCTTACCTATGAATTCTAAAAGCGGGATCATCGATCAATTACTGCTTATCGGCATCCTGGCCATTGCGTTTCTTTTTGCCGCGCTGGGGCTCTACCTGACCCAGGATCTCGCTTCCCCGCTACCCTGGGCAAAACCCAGCCTCAGCCCCACCCTCACCCGTGTTCCACCGACTGCCACCCACACCTCCACCCGCGAGCCAACCTCCACACCCACACGCCGTCCCACGTACACCCCGCGCAACACTTCCACACAGGGTTCGCCAGCCCCCGGCAGCCTCACTGCCCTGCCCTCTGGTAGCCCCCAACCTCCCGGCACTGACCAGCCACCCCCTGGCAGCCCTCAACCTCCCAGTACTGGTCAGCCGCCTCCCGGCAGTACCCAGCCTGCCACGACGAGCCAGCCAGATACCGGCAGCCCTCAACCCTCCAGTACGCTCCAACCTGGCGAGACTCCGCAGCCGACCCCCACAGGAGCGCAGTTCAGCATAACGCCATCCCCCACCTCTGGCCCTACGGAGCCTGGGACCACTGCCACTCCCACCTCCACAGATACAGAAACCCTCACTCCCGGCGAAGATACCCCTACCCCAACAGAAACATCTGAAGTCCCCACCGAGACGCTCGAGGCAGGCACCGAAACCCCCACCCCTACGATCACCCCGACGGAGCTTCCCGGCGGATATGTTCTGATAGAAGGGCGCGTTTTGCTCAATGGTCAACCTGCGGCTAATGTAGCCCTCGCCTTTGAGGGGAATGATACTTACGACGCCACGACTGACAGTGAAGGGAAATACGTTTTCGGCGTACCAGAAGACGAAACGGATGTATTTATCATCTTCCGCTACGAGGACAACCAGTCGCTGACCCCCACCACTGATGTCACAATCGAAGCCTGGCTGGAGGGCGAAGTTCCCGATGGCGCAACCACACTCACTTTACCCGACATGGAAATCGGCTTGCTGATCAACAGCCAGCGCTTTGAACTGACCTCGCCTGCCAATGGCGCCACCTACCAGGGTTCCGCCATCTCCGCCTCCAACCCTGTCCCCTTTGCCTGGAATATCTATCCCGGCAGTGGAACGGTCAGCCGCTACGATGTTTTCATCACCACCAGAGGTGATATCGACGACTCGCCAAGCTGGAGCTTTCCCACCCAGAACCTCAGCGCTTCTCTCACCTCATCCATTCCAGCAGGCCAGTATTGGGCTGCCGTACGGGTCGTTCTCGAATCAGGCGATTTTAATATTTCAATCACCTCTCGCCCGAATGACCTGAACATCAATTGAGCCCCGCTCCCGGCGAAACTCCTACCACATGTCCTTTCTCACCTTTCGGCTCATCTTCTTTGCTGCACTCACCTCCCTGGTGTTGAGTCTTCCAGTCGAATGGCTGACGCGCCGCTTTAAGTGGATGGATTACCCCGGCAGTGCACCGCACAAGCTGCACACCAGCCCGGTTCCGGTGGCAGGTGGTTTGGTGATCCTCATTTCCCTTTTGGTGATGTCGGCTGCCGAAGGCTTGCTCATTTCACAAACAGTGCGCGCCATCATCATCCCTGCACTGATCATTTTTCTCTTTGGCTTATGGGATGACCTTTGCAACCTGCGGGCGCGCTGGAAGTTCTTTGGGCAACTCCTGGCTACCGCGACCATGATCGGCCTGGGCTTGCAAACCCACCTGTTTGACACCATGCCCTGGATTGACCTGCTGGTCACGGGTTCGTGGATGATCGGCGTCACCAATGCGTATAACTTTGTTGACAGCATGGATGGTCTGGCCAATGGGCTGGCCAGCCTGGCAGCAGCTTTCTTCATGCTGGTCACCTTTGACTCACTGCAGAACGATCTCACCGCCTTTAGCGCCATCATGCTGGGTGTCGGCTTGGGAGTGTATTATTTTACCGCTCCGCCTGCGCGCTTCTTCTTGGGAGATTCGGGATCACAAAGCCTGGGCTTCCTGCTAGGCGCCCTGGCCATCGCCTATAACCCTTTGGGGTTCGTGCGCAGTCAATCCTGGTTCATTCCAATCCTATTGGTGGGGGTGCCGCTTTTTGATGCCGCTCTGGTGGTCATCTCACGCCTGCGCCGCAAACGCTCGGTCTACCAATCCAGCCGCGATCATACCTATCATCGCCTGGTTGCCCTGGGCTTGCCCCCCAACCGCGCAGTTTTGACCATGCAAGTCGTCGCTGGCTTGTTGGGCTGCCTGGCGATCATCGCCCTCACCCTCCCTCCCATCCTGGCAAATACCATCTTCATCGCCTGCGTTTTGGGTGGCTTTGTGGGCATCGCCTTTCTGGACCAACGCAAACGCTGGCCATGATGTGGGGAAAGCCCAATGAGCCTGTGTTACAATTGGTGGAATTTAATAGTGGAGTGACTCAATGCGAGAAGCCTTTATTGCTTTCATCATTTTACTCATCCTTGGCTGCCTGGCTTGCCTGTGCCTGGCGGCTTTCGGCGGAGCAACCTACTTTTTCTTTGATTCAATCCCCACGGTGGGTTACACCCCCTTCTATCTTCCAGGCACCACCCCAACTCCTCTGGTGCTGCGCCCCACAGGGCAGCCGTTAGGGCAACTCCCCACGACTGCGCCAGACGTTCTCCAACCTAGAACGCCAGAGGCGATGCCCACCCAACCCGCCGAGCCCACACCATTCAAGCTGCCCACCAGTGACACCCCGCCCACCCCCACCCCCAAGCCGATCGTCTGGCCGGTTCCTGCCGATACACTACACACCCTGGAAAACGCTGAGGTTCCTTACAACGATTGGATCGAGCTGGCAGAGCGTTTGGGGGGCGCCAGCGATATTCCGGTGACGGTGGATCCACCCCCAGCGCCCTATGTAGTGGGTGCGCAGCGCACTTTTTGGGCAAGCAACACCGACAACGATGAAAGTTTCCAGGTGGATGCCACGCTACAATATGTGACTCCGCACGCGTATTTCTGGATCCAGGATGAGGTGCGATTCGACGAAGATGATCTGGCAGCGCTGGCGCAAAGCTTCGAGTACGAAATCTACCCCACCAACCGCGCCTTTTTTGGCAGCGAATGGTCTCCCGGCGTTGACGGCGATCCTCATATCTACATCCTCTACGCCAGCGGGATTGGCTGGGAGGTAGCAGGGTATTACTCCTCTGCCGATGAATACCATCCTCTGGTGAACGAATATTCCAATGTGGCGGAAATGTTCTACTTCAACGCCGATAACACAGGCCTTGACGAGAGCTATACCTACGGCGTGCTGGCGCATGAATTCCAGCACATGATCCATTGGCATCAAGATCGCAATGAGAATTCCTGGATGGATGAAGGCTTTGCAGAATTAGCCGCCTTCTTGAATGGTTACTACGAGGGCGGTTTCGATGGCGTATTTGCCGATGATCCCGATCTGCAGCTCAACAACTGGCCCGGTGATGCTGATACGACCCCCAACTATGGGGCTAGTTTTATGTTCGTCTACTATTTCCTGGAGCGTTTCGGCGAGGATGCCACCAAAGCCCTGGTCGCTCACCCTGAAAATGGTTTGCAGGCCATCGATACCATATTAGCTGACCTGGGCGCCACAGACCAGCTCACTGGCCGCCCCATCACTGCCGACAATGTTTTCCTGGATTGGGCGATCACCAATTATGTGCAGGATAGCAGCGTGGCAGATGGGCGCTACGATTACTATAACTATACACCGGTGCCCACTTTCTACGCCACAGATGACTTCTCCTCCCCGGTCAACATGGTCACCCGCGATGTGCACCAATACGGCACGGATTACATCCGCCTGCAAGGCAATGGGGATTACACCATCCATTTCGAGGGCTCCACACAGGTAAACGTGCTCCCCATTGACCCATATTCCGGCAACTTCTATTTCTGGTCCAATAAAGGCGACCAGTCCGATATGACACTTACGCGCAGGTTCGATTTCAGCAACCACAGCGGCTCTTTGACCCTGGAATACTGGACTTGGTATGACCTGGAAGAAGGCTGGGATTATCTTTATCTGCTGGCCTCCACCGATGGGGAGAACTGGGAGATCCTGATCACACCCTCCGGTACCGCTGAAGACCCCACCGGGAACTCCTATGGCTGGGCTTACACTGGCCTATCGGGTCAGAGATCGGACGGGGAGTGGGTACACGAATCAGTTGATCTGTCGCGCTTTGCCGGGGAGGTCGTTGATCTGCGCTTCGAATACATCACCGATGATACGGTGAACGGAGAAGGCTTTGTTCTTGATGATATCGCTATTCCAGAGATTGGCTACTTCTCTGACTTCGAGAGCGATGATGGCGGCTGGCAGGGAGAGGGCTGGGTGCGCATCGAGAACATTCTCCCGCAGATCTACCGCCTGGCGCTGATCACCATGAATGACACCACCACAGTGGAATATATCACCCTCAACGATGATATCACCGCCGATATACCCATTTCCCTGAACCACGGCGATGAAGTCATCCTCGTCGTCACTGCTACCACGCGCTTCACCTTCGAAAAAGCCGCTTATCGTTACGAGGTTCTTCCGTAGCAAATATCTATCCAGAAATCATTTCGGGTAGGTTCTCACAACACAATAAGTATCCGCGGGCGGCTTTAAAGACCGCCCGCGGATATTTTTTTATCCTTGGAGCTGGAGTAGTGGTAAAGGTTGCGCCTGGAAGGTTATTCTGGTGTACTTTTTCGAGGAGCTTTGAGGGCTCTCAATTGCTCCTCAAGCTCAGCCCGGCGATCCGCCATCGCCTTATTCACCTCATCGCGCAGGCGCAGGCTGCGTGCTTTGATCTCATTACGCACATCTTCACCCGAAGCAGGAGCCAGCAGGATGGCAAGTGTCGCCCCAACCAGCCCCCCCATAAGCGCCCCGCTGAGAAAACTGAGAAAGCGTCGCATCATATCCTCCTTATCGATTGATCATCCCGTAGTGCAATTATAATATATTGCGTTACAATTGCACTATGGAAGCTGCCATGACCAAGGACAGGTTTCCCAAAATATCTGCATTATTCATTGAAGATCAAAATCACTGGTAAAAAAGGAGGCTGCTTTGAAAATCGTTGTTTGTGTCAAACAAGTGCCCGATTCCGCTGCCAAGATCGTGGCGGAAAATGGCAAACCGCAATGGGGTGATGCACCGCTGGTGATCAACCCCTGGGATGAATATGCAGTTGAAGCCGCCCTGCTTCAGGCCGAGGCGCATGGAGGCGACGTGATCGCGATCAGCATCGGCGGAGAGAATGCAAAAGAAGCGCTCAAGCATGCTCTCGCGATGGGCGTAAGTGAAGCGTTCCTCATCTCCGATCCTGCGCTGGCACAGGCCGACAGCCAGGTCATCGCCCGGGTGTTGGCAGCGGCGATTCAGAAAATCGGCGCTGTCGATCTCGCTTTGCTTGGTCGCCAAGCCATCGACAGCGATACTGGACTGACCGCTTCCCAAACTGCACGCGTGCTGGGTTGGCCTGCCCTCACCCTCGTCTCCGTCATCCAAAACGTAGACCCCGCAGCCCGCACCATCCGCGTCGAGCGCAGTATGGAAGAAGGCCGGCAAACGGTCAGTGGGAAGCTCCCCGCTATACTCAGCGTGGTCAAGGATTTTGGCGAGCCTCGCTACCCCTCTTTCATGGGCATTCGCAAGGCTGCTCGCGCCAATATCCCGCTCTGGTCCCTGGCTGACCTGGCGCTGGGCGAGATGAAATCCCTGGTCAGCTGGCCTTCTGTAGAGAATACCCCCTCCCGCGAGGTAGCAACCGAGATGGTCAGCGGTGCTAACCCGCAAGAGATCGCCGAAAAACTCACCGATTTAATCCTGGCGGAGAAAGTGCTATGAGCGAGATCTGGATTTACATTGATCAGTTCAAAGGGAAAGCGCTATCCACCTCCTGGGAAGCCTTCAGCGCGGCCCAGGCGATAGGCGCAAGCCAAATCACTGGCGTTGTCCTCGGTCACAATGTAGAGGCGATTGCCCAGGAAGCCATCCAATATGGCGCCGGTCGCGTCCTGCTGGCAGATGATCCCTCCCTGGCAGATTACCGCCCCGAGCCTTATGCTACCCTGCTGACATCCCTGGCGAAGGAAAACCTGCCCGATGCCATGCTCTTTCCTACTACCACGCGCGGCCGCGAGCTGGCTGCAATGGTCGGCATTGACCTCAACACCGGCGTATTGGCCGACGTAACTGCCCTGGAAGTCAAGGACGGCGCCATCCTGGCTACACGTCCCATTTATGGCGGCAAGCTGCTGGCAAAAGTTACCTGCAGTACCAAGCCCCCCATCATCACCCTGCGCTCACGGGCTTTCACAGCCCCCTCCTCCAGCTCCGGGCGCACGGGCAGCATCCAGCGCGTTGCTGCCGTCATGGCTGAAGCGGAGATCTTGACCAAAGTAGAGGGTTACAGCACAATTGAAGGCGGTGTCAGCCTCACCGATGCTGCAGTGATCGTCTCCGGTGGGCGCGGTGTCGCCAACCAGCCTTCGCTCACCCCGCCACCCGGCATGGACGAGAAGGAAGCCGAAATCTGGCGCGCCCAGCAGGGTTTTAAGCTGCTGGCAGAGCTGGCGCAGGTTTTAGGAGGGGCAGTGGGCGCATCCCGCGCTGCGGTCGATGCCGGCTTTATTCCTTACCTACACCAGGTCGGGCAGACCGGGAAAATCGTCGCCCCTGATCTTTACATTGCCTGCGGCATCTCCGGCGCCATCCAGCACCTGGCGGGTATTCGCGCCAGCAAGATGATCGTGGCGATCAACAAAGATGCTGAAGCGCCGATCTTCAAGTTGGCTCGCTTCGGCGTCGTCGGCGATCTCTACCAGATCGTCCCCGCGCTGGCCGAAGCCTTCCGCAAGAAACTGACTGCATAAAAATGATGATCCAACCATTGAAGAACAAACGCATCTTGTTTGGCGTGACCGGCAGCATTGCCGCCTATAAAGCCGCTGACCTGGCCAGCAAGCTCGCCCAGGCTGGCGCTCAGGTAACCACTTTGCTCACCAAAGCAGGCGAAGAGTTTGTCACCCCCCTCACCTTCCAATCCGTCACCGGTTCACCCGCCCACACAGATGCTCTGCTTTGGGGTAGACAGGGGCATATCGTACATATCAACCTAGCGCATCAGACCGATCTTCTCCTTATTGCGCCTGCCTCTGCCAATACCTTGGCCAAGCTCGCCCGCGGCATTGCCGATAGCCTGCTCACCGTGGTCACCCTGGCTTACGGCCCGGGGAACGCCGAGCATCCTCTGGTTCTGGCCCCAGCAATGGATGGCGGGATGTTTGCCCACCCGGCTACCCAGGAAAACCTGGAGATCCTGCGCCAGCGCGGCGCAGTAATCATTGGCCCTGAGATAGGTCATCTTGCCTCCGGGCTGACCGCCCCAGGCCGGATGAGCGAGCCCCTGACAATCTTCGGCCACATACGCTATCTGCTCTCCCGCAAAGGCCCCCTGGCTGGGCGGCGCGTGATCATCACTGCGGGTGGCACACAAGAGCCAATCGACCCGGTGCGAGTGATTACCAACCGTTCCTCCGGCAAGCAAGGCACTGCCCTCGCCCAGGCAGCTTTGGACGCTGGCGCCGATGTGACCCTGATCACCACGCCCGTCAGTGTGCCCCCGCCCTATGGGGTGCGCTTGGTGGCAGTGACCACAGCCGCAGAAATGGAAAATGCTGTACTGGCTACCAGCCAGGAAGCCGACGTGCTGCTGATGGCAGCTGCGGTGGCAGATTTCCGCCCTGCCCGTGCGCAGGAACAAAAGATCAAGAAAGGCCAGGGTGCCCTGGCCCTGAACTTAGAGCCCACCAATGACATCCTGACCTCCGTGGCTGTCCAGCGCAGCAAATCTAAGCGCCCGATCATCGTGATCGGGTTTGCTGCTGAAACCGAGGATTTGGTCGAAAATGCTCAGGCCAAGCTGCAAGCCAAGCAACTCGACCTGATCATCGCCAACAATGTCACCGCGCCCGATGCTGGCTTCAGCGTCGATACAAACCGGGTGACCCTGCTCCGGGCAGATGGCAGCCGCGAATCGCTGCCGCTATTGACCAAAGCAGAGGTCGCTGAGCGCGTCATTGCTGAAGTGGCGAGCATCTTTTCACGAGCCTGAAACATGCCGCGCACCGATACCATTGTGGATGTTCCCGGAATCCTGGTTGGGCATGCCCAGGATGAAGATGCTCTCACTGGCTGCACCGTGATCCTGTGTAAGGATGGCGCGGTCGGCGGTGTAGATCAGCGCGGCGGCGCTCCGGGCACG
Source organism: Anaerolineales bacterium (assembly GCA_016932955.1). The sequence continues at coordinate 27,230 of JAFGBV010000026.1, forward strand.
CGTGAAGTCGATGCCCTTCACCCCATGCACCTGGTTCAAAAGGTGCATGGGGTTGTCCTCGCTGGCGGATCAGCCTTCGGTTTGGACACGGCAAGCGGGGTCATGCGTTACCTGGAGGAACAAGGCGCGGGTTTCGATACCCATGTTGCTCGCGTTCCAATCGTCCCCGCGGCTATTCTGTTTGACCTGGGCATCGGCCGCGCCGATGTGCGCCCAGACGCTGCAATGGGTTACCAGGCCTGCCTGAATGCTTCTAGCAGCCCTGCTCTGCAGGGCAACGTTGGCGCTGGGTGCGGCGCGACCGTCGGCAAGATCCTCGGCATGGGGCAAAGCATGAAATCCGGCATCGGTACAGCCAGCCAGGAGATCGGCGCCGGCGTCATCGTCGGTGCCATCGCCGCGGTGAATGCCTTTGGTGATGTGATCGATCCGGGCAGCGAGCAGATCATCGCCGGCGCTCGCAGCGCTGAGCTGGGACCCCTGCGTATCGGCAGCGCTGGCTATTTCGCCGACACTATGCAAGTGATGAAGAATATCGTCGGGCGCACTGCTCTCGCCTTTGGCCAGCGCGGCAATACCGTCATCGGCGTTGTTGCCACCAATGCCAAACTGGATAAGGAGCAGGCAAACAAGGTTGCCCAGATGGCGCATGACGGCTTGGCGCGGACCATCCGCCCCGCCCACACGATGCTGGATGGTGATACCATTTTTGCCCTTGCCACCGGTCAGAAAAGCGCCGACGTGAACATTGTCGGCGCCTTTGCGGCTGAGGTTTTCGCCCAGGCGATTCTGCGTGCTGTGCGCTCAGCGCACTCTGTGGGCAGCCTGCCAGGCTTAGCAGGAGATTGATCCGCCTGGGATGAGTTTAATGCTGCTTACTTCCCCTTAAATCTCTGCAAAACCGCCATTCCTTTTAAAAGCCTCGACTTAGCCCATTTCGCGAGCTTGGTCGAGGTTTTTTCATCTTCTGGCGCATAGAGCGGATCGCCCAGGATCGTATACAGCGCCTTCTCTACACCATGGGGAATGATATCTCCCGCCATGCCATAACCAATACAGTCGTAACCCACAAGGTACAGATGATCCAGAGGCGAGATCGGGTCCAGGCGCTGTACCCCACTCTGCCCCAGGCGGTGTGCCATCTCTGCCGTCCAGCCTCCCTGGAAGAACATCGGCACCTGCAGTTCAACCGCCTCGTCAAACCCTGGGAACACCTGGCGCAGTTGCCCCAACACGAGGTCCAATTCCTGGCGCAAGTTGTAGGGCGGCTGCATCGCCCAGAACACATCCAGCGCATGCTTTCCCTTGGGTGCAAGCCCCGGATCGAAAAAGGTTGGCGCATAGCAGTTCAGCGTCCGTTCCCAGCCCATCGTGTGCAGCAAGGAGTGCTCCGTTCCCAGCAGCGCTTCCTTTGTCCCCAGGATCAATGCCGCGACAACCGCTGGAACCGCGGAACGCAAACGCTGTAGATAATCGGCTGGGATGTTTTCTTCCCCCACCAATCCAACCAGCCTGCTCAAACCAGCATTATGCACGACAATGTCTGCAGAGATTTCGCGTCCATCCTCCAGCACAACCCCGGTCACCTTTGGCCTGGCGCCCTCACCCTTTGCCTGCTCGACCTGGAATCGCTTTACCCGCGTGCGCGTCGCAATCTCACCGCCGTGCTGGCGCAGAACCTTTTCCAATCCCGCCACGATCGCCGCTGTTCCCCCCGTGGCTGTACCCCATACCGCCATCTGCTCCAGCGCGTCCACGATGGCGCGCTTGGTCTCCATCGCCGAGAAGTGATCCACCGTTTGCGAGGCAAAACAATAGGTAATGATCGTCTCGACATACTTAATATAGGCCTCGTTACCAGGGAAATACTTCTCAATATACTCCCTGGCAGTCATATCATCCGGATAATGGACAGAGGGATCATACATCTCCCCCATCCATTGGTACACCTTTGCCATGCCGCGCGCACCGCCCACTAGGTCGAGTTGCGCTGCATCAGTAGAAGGGTACCGTTTCCCATCCCTGGTCAGTACCCAATGATCGCCGCGGGCTTTGGTATCGTGGATCGTCACCCATTCGATCGGGGCGCCCAGCTTGGTGCACAGCCTGCCAATCCGGCTCTTCGGACCCGGGCAAGTCCAGGCAGCCGTGCTGATGGCATAATCTTTATAGGTCAGATGGGTGTACTTACCGCCCAAAAACAAGAGCTGCTCCAACACCAGCACTTTCTTGCCTGCCCGCGCCAGCCCTGCTGCCGTCATCAACCCGCCAATCCCTGCGCCAACCACGATGGCATCGTAACGGTGCAAAAGTGCTACGGGCGGCGCCTCCAGCGCAGGTGCAGAAAAAACGTTATTGGGGCACAGGTAAATACAATCTCCGCATTCGATACACGCCTGCGGATCGATGGAGGGCCAGACAGTTTCCTGGATTTCCAAATGGATCGCTTCTGCCGGGCAACCCACCACACAATAACTGCATCCCGTACATTTCTGCTTTGCAACTTCGATCGTCGTCGCCATCTTCTCCTCCGTCTAGCGGTAAAGCATTGATCAATGATGCGGGGAAATCCCTAATCTCCGGGAGCCCAGGCCTTCTCCTTCAGGATATCCACGCCCACATTTGCCAGGCCAATCACCACAAAAGGCCCCATCGCCAGCACGCCGATCAGCGCCACCTCTGGTCGATCCAGGATGGTGATCGATACGCCAAACGAGGTCAGGAAGAGCGAGATGTACAAGGTCAGCGGCCCATAAAGCGTCAGGCTGGGCGTGCGCCGCGGCTGGGGGTTACGGTCCGCGATCCAGCGGTAAAGCAGGTTGATCACAAATGCCACCCCCAGCCAGCCGAGGAAGTTCTGGATCGGAACACCATTCGCCACATATGGAACGTATGGACCGCCTTCTTCCCAAACCCACCACCCCTGGCTGACCGCAATCGGGTCGATCATCATATCCCATGCTGTGGTTGCCAGCGCGCCGGCAGCCGCCAGCCAGATCATGGATGATCTCACCCGGGCAATCTTTGGCAGGCCCGCCACCAACGGTGAGAGGATATCTGTCATGCAGAACGCGGCGTAGACGATCGGCTCCCAGGCCAGCGCAGCCAGCAACGGCACACCAAACAACTGCACCCCCAGCAACGGCGTATAATGGTAATTTCCAAATACCAAACCGAAATTCACTCCCAGCGCTTCCGCGGTGAAAGCAATCACGAAAGATAGGCTCAGCATCAGCAGGCTGCGCCGCCAGCCCTTGGTCAGCCAGGCATGCCAGACGACAAATACCAGCAACGCACCCACATATCCGATCAGGAAACTCACCGTGAAGGGAATCCGCATATCCAGTAGCACATTGAGCACGATTAGAATGACTGAAATTACCGTGATAATCAGCAAATAGTAAAACGGGGCGTTTCCATCACGTTCTTTCAACATCTTCTCCTCCATCCAATACTTTATCTCATCCTTACCAATCTTGTGATCTTATCCAGGCCTCGTCAGCAGCGCCTCCGCCAGAATTAGCGGAGACCCGACCAATAATTGGGTTGTCATCTGCGCCAGCGTCAGGTTGCCGCGCAGCGCCGAGAAAACCGCCCCCTGCATCGAGCGGCTGCGACTGATCAGCCACGAGCAAACACCTGGCAAGAGATATACCAATTCCGAGAAAATATCTGCATAAACCAATTGGGTTGTGATCGCCTGATGCACCAAGCGGGTGTAATTGCCTAATTCGAAGCAGCCCTTTTGCAACGCCGTAAACATCACCTCGGCTGCCAGGCGCGCGCTAACCAGCGCGTAGTAAATCCCTTCTCCTAACCAGGGGTCTGCCAGGTTCGCCGCATCGCCCACCAGCAGGCTGCGCCCTTTATGCAGCGTCTCGCGCGTGCTCCCCAGCGGGATATGGTGCCCCTGCAAATGCAGCACGCGGTGTTGCCGCAAGGTCGGCTGGCTGGCGATGAAGCGCTCTAGTTGCTGGCGCAAGCCAGGAGACTTTCTTGGCCAGGATTGAAATACCCCTGCTGAAAGATGGTCCCGCTTGGGGAAAATCCAGCCATAACCATGGGATAGCGCGCCGAAGTCAAATGTGGCGTATGCACCTTGCTTTTCCATGCCAGAAGGCGGAATCTCCAACTCAGCCTCAATAGCAACCCCCACGGGTCGTTTCGTCAGCAGGCCCAGGCAACGGGCAACAATGCTGTTCACCCCATCGGCACCCGCCAGCATTCGCGCCGCATATTCCTTGTCCGCTACCTGTACCAGTACACGGCCTTCTTCTTGCCGTACACCGGTCACTATCTCTCCCTCCAGCAGCTTGGCGCCTGCCTGTACTGCCTGCTGCACCAGGAAATGATCAAAACGGTCGCGCATCACCAGCCAGGCAATCGGCCAGCCGGTTTCAACCCGCATCCACTCCTCGCCGCGGTAGGTCAAGATGCCCCCCACCGCACAGTTTTCAATCACCGGGCTGGCATCAAATGGCAGATTTTGCAATGCTTTTAAGGTCACCCCTCCACCGCAGGTCTTATAGCGAGGCAGCCTTTCCTTTTCCAGGATCAGCACTTGCAAGCCGCGCCTTGCCAGCAGGTAAGCCAATACAGCTCCTGCTGGTCCTGCGCCAACCACGATCACATCATAGATGCCGCTCAAACCACCTCAATATATGATTCAACCTCGCAATACGGCGGTCGGTGCGCCCGATGCGCGATAAGCCGTGCGGCTCATCTGGGAAGCGCACCATCTCCGATTCGACGCCCAGGCTCTTCAGCGCCACAAAGACCTGCTCGCCCTGCTCGATCGGGCAGCGCAAGTCAAACTCATTGTGGATCACCAGCGTGGGTGTTTTGGCATTCCCAATGTATTTGATCGGGGAATGATCCCAAGATTTTTGAAAATCCTCGTAAGGCGGCTTGTTGTTCAAAGTCTGCTGGAAGACCCAGTTCATGTCACTGGAACCCCACATGCTGATGAAATTGCTTACACAGCGCTGTGTCACTGCCGCCTTGAAGCGCTGGGTATGCCCGATGATCCACACCGTCATATAACCGCCATAACTGCCGCCGGTCACCCCCATCCGCCTCGGGTCGATATAGGGCTGCTTTTCCATCCAATCCGCCCAGGCCATCAAGTCCCAGTAGTCCGCATCGCCCCAACCGCCCCAGATCGCCCCGGCATGCTCCTCGCCATAGCCCCTGCCCCCGCGCGGGTTGCAGAAATAGACCACGAAGCCATGCGCTGCCAGGTAGTAAAACTCGTGCATGAAGAACTCCCCGTACTGCGTCCAAGGGCCGCCGTGGATTTCCATGATCGAAGGGTACTTCTTCGCCGGGTCAAAGTCCGGCGGCTTGACGATCCACCCTTGCAGATCGTTGCCATCCGGCCCCTTGAACCACACTTCTTCCACCTGCCCCAGGTCGATCTTCTGCAGCAGGCCCTGGTTCAGGCGCGTGAGCTGGTGCGCATTCTTTCCCGCCAGGTCGCGTACGAAAACCTGCGCCGGATCATCCATCCTGCCATAGAAATATCCCAGGCGAGTCTGCGCCCGGTCAAAACTATACGATCCAACCACCCCGCCTTCGCCGACCACAGTTTGCAGATCATTCCCGCTCACATCGACACTCATCAGGGTTGAACTGCCATGCACCATCACTGGGAAATAGATCCGCTGCCCATCCAGCGACCATATTGGCGGCAAGAGCTCCGCCGTACCCATATCGTTGATCACCCCGGCATGCACCTCAAAATCATACTTGCCGGTCAGGTTGCGAGCTGGCTGAGAGCCATCCACTGCAGCAATCCATAGGTTGGTGTTGCGATACCACTCTCCCTCGCCTTCCTGGGCATAATAGGCGATCCATTTGCCGTCTGGTGAGAAAGCCGGGTGATGCTTGCCGCCCACCGGCGTGGGAACTTTAGAGAAAACCTCGCCGCCGGCTGGCATTATATAAAGATCCACCAGATCTGGGTGAAAATCTGGGTCTGCGCTGCGGTTCGAGATGAAAGCGATCCATTTTCCATCTACAGACCAGCATGGATTCTCCTCATCATAAACGGCGTGATCCGTGAGCTGCATGCCTTTCCCTGTGTGCGCATCCACCACCCAGATATGTGCGCGCTCGTGCGGCAGGTAGCCATAGCCATCCAGCTTATAAAAAACCCGGCTGATGTGGCGCGACACAACGCCTAACTTCTTCTTCTCATCATCCTTCTGCCGCTCGATCTGTTCCGCGTCCAGCTTGCGCACTGTGCACAGCAACCGTTTGCCATCCGGTGACCAAGAAAGGTCACTGATTTCCCCATCGATCCCTGTCAGGCAGTGCGCCTCGCCCCCGTGGAAGGGGATGAGGTAGACTTGCGGCGGCTTCTCCGCGTTGCCCCGGTTGGATAAAAACGCGATCTGGCTGCCATCTGGCGACCAGCACGGTGATCTATCGCTCTGCTTTCCCACGGTGAACTGTCGCGCCTCCCCGCCCTCCGTCGGCGCCACCCATAGATTAATATATTTCTTCTCCGTTTTACGCTCAACGCGCTGGACGGGGTAAACAATGTGCTTCCCATCTGGCGAAATACGCACGCCGGAGATCAGGTTGAACTGATAGAGATCTTCGGCGGTGAGCTTTCGTTTCGTCTTTGCAGGCATGAAACTCCTCCCGTTTTCGGTTTTGTGTGATCCCCATAATTTTAGCACCTCTCAGAGCGCTGTACATCCTTTTCGCAAGGCTTTCTTTCACGAAGTGCAACTCTTCTTCCGCGACTGCGTATATAAAAGTGACTCAGTAACAAAACCACCCATCCGGGTGGATAGAGATTAGATTGGAGGAAGTCATGGGTATCCTGGAAACAATTTTAGGCATCATTGGTGGCATTATTGGGTTGATATTCGGTGTCATTGGCGGCATCATCGGCCTGGTGGTAGGCATCCTGGGCGCCATTTTTGGCATCGTTGTGGCTATCCTGGCTATCATTGGCGTCGTCGCGTTGTTGGTGATTGCCCCCATCGCCATCATCCTGGCAATCATCTTCTAGCAAGTTCCGAAAACGAATGTGATGCGGTGCCCAAGTGCCGCATCATATTCGTTTAATCCCTCGCAGATCATTTTTGCTGATGGATGCTAATCCAGAATTGCGCTTTGATATGGCTTATATTTCAGGTCTCTGCCCAGACGCAGGATCAGCGCACTTTCCGGTAAATCAATTTTCCCATCCTTTACATGAATAACGGAGCCGGATATAAAATCGGCATAGTCACCGTCGGGTATTTTCACAGCGACCTTTTTCTTGATTCCGTTCACATTAAAGATCCCCAGCAAGTTAGAGCCTGGGTATAACCAGGCAGCCTGGATCGCCGAACTGCCTTCTAGCAATGCGAACTTTCCCCCCACGACCGCCGGGTCTTTCTTCAGCCGCGCCAGACGGGTGAGGTATGGCTGAAGCGAATAATCTGCCCAGGAGATCTTATCAATATCGAATAGAGAGGGGGTATGATCGGCTTCGGACTCCTGCCCGCCATAAATCAGGAAGGGTCCCTTGTTGAACGCTGCAAAAGCCGTCCATGCCAGTGCTTGCGCCCGGCTGGGCGCCAGGTGCATGATGCGCTGCTGATCGTGATTCTCCACACAGCGCATCTTGAGATAATTTTCCGGATAGATGCAATCCTGAAACGAGAGCATGTCCAGGTAGCGCGTTAGCGGAAATCTGCCCTGCACTGCTTTGATAAAAACAGGCCAGATATCGTAATCATAGGTCCAATCGAAAGCAGCATAAACTTCACTATCCGATAAGGTGGGCAGCCCCTTGAAACGGCGCTCCGAGATAAAAGAGCCATGCACCGATTCAGCCAGCCAGATCACCCCCGGCTTCACCGCTGCTACCGCTGCGCGTGCCTGCAGCCAGAATTCCTGCGGCAGCAGCGAGGCAACATCGCAACGAAAGCCATCCACACCGAATTCTGCCCAACCCTTTAGTGTCTCAATCAGGTAGGCGGTCAGTTCGGGGTGAGGATGCTTTAGGTCAATCACATCTGACCAATCGGGGACGGTTGTGACTGGACGGCCTTGTGCATCCTGGTGGAAATACTCGGGGTGCTCCGCCACCAGCACAGAGTCGTGTGCGGTGTGATTGTAGACCACATCGATCATCACCTTCATGCCCAAGGCATGCGCCTTCTGGATCAGGTGCGCAAAATCCTGGCGCGTGCCATATTCCGGATTGACCTCGCGATAGTCTCGGATTGAATACGGGCATCCCAGGCTACCTTTCTTGTTCTTCACCCCGATTGGATGGATGGGCATGAACCAGACCACATCCACCCCTATCGAGGCAATGCGGGGCAGGTCTGCTTCAACATCGGTAAATGTGCCATTTGGGCCGTGGTTGCGCACATAGATCTCATAGACCACCATGTTGCCCAGGCTTTTCGGTGTGTCGTGTGCCATTCTAAATCCCTTCCCTTCTACTGTAAGATGTCCCTAGAAGCATATTACCCGTCAGTTTGGGATAAGTAGGACTGGCAATAATGCCCACTTTTCCACCATCCCGACCCCCCGTTATTGTACCATTCCCGTGACACTCATTCTCATCGGTTCCATAAGAAGGGTGCACGAAAAGGTGGTTCGTGTGGGCAGATCTATGAACCTCATTTTTTCCTTGCATTAGAACATATGTTCGGGTATAATAGAATCAGTGAGGTGAACGATGGCTATCAACTATCCTGCCAATTCTCGTATCCGTGCCTATGGCAGAGCACGGATCGAAATCGCTCAAAAAGCAAAAACAAACCAGGATTGGGCGCAACTTTGGAAACCACCAGCCCATCCCTTCCCTTTTATCTGGGGCGAGCGCTGGAAACAATCGCTGGAATACAAAGTGGACGATTTCCCCGCTGAAATCGGCTTCTATATCGATATTTTAGGACTGCCGGTGAACGCATTTGACCCCGATTATGCTATGTTCACCAGTCCGCGCGGTGATTTCTACATCACCGTTGTTCCCGCTACCGAAGATAACGAAAGCACGCCTCCCGATTCCTTCCGCATCCAGTTCATGATCGAGGATATCCTCGAGACGACGACAGAGCTGGAACAGCGCGGAATCACCTTCGAGCAGTCTCCTCAGCCTTGCCAACCTGGCTCTTCTTTATACATCGGCTATTTCCGCACTCCGCATGGCATTTGCATTGATCTTTGGGGAGTTGTGACCGAGAACGCAGAGTCGTCTGACGGTATGGACGAGTCCTTGGAGGATGAAGAGTTTGAAGAAGAGGACAACCTTCATTACGACACTCCCATAAAACTTCCCTCAGCGCAAGAAGAAGATACAGACGATTGGGATGATGATGAAGACGAGGAGGATGAATGGGAAGGTGATGAAGAAGAAAAAGGGAAAGAATATATTCCAACCCGTGTCCTAGCCGCAAAGCCACCCGAACAACAGCCTTACATCCCCTCGCTTGCACAACGGCGCGTTGCACCCTCGGCGCCCACAACGCAGCCGCCCACAAACTGGCCCATCGCCCACCAGACACCCCTTGCCCGGGCAAAACCTGCTATACCGGGCAACAATGGTGGCAGCCAGCAACCAGCACCGCCAAAGCCTCATGATAAACCCCCAGAACCAGAATATGTTGATGACGAATAAAACCCGCTGCGCTTGGGCTGGCAGTGACTCGCTCTACGTAGCATACCATGATGAGGAATGGGGCACGCCGGTGCATGATGAGCATTGCTTGTTCGAATTCCTGATCCTCGAAGGGGCGCAAGCCGGCCTGAGTTGGTCAACAATCCTCAAAAAGCGAGAGAACTACCGCTCCGCTTTCGATCATTTTAATCCGCGGCTTGTCGCCTCCTATGGTGACGAGGAGATCGCTTCATTGCTCACCAACCCCGGCATTGTTCGCAACCGGCTCAAGATCCACGCTGCGGTACAAAATGCCGCCGCCTTCTTGCGCATACAGCAGGAATTCGGCTCATTCGATGCCTATGTCTGGCAGTTCGTAGGCGGTAAGCCAAAAATCAATGCCTGGAAAACGATGTCTGAGATTCCCGCCGAGACAGATGAATCGCATCAAATGAGCAAAGATCTTATCCGGCGCGGCTTTCGCTTCGTTGGACCGACGATCTGCTACGCCTTTATGCAGGCGGTGGGCATGGTCAACGACCACACGGTCGATTGCTTCCGTTACAGGGAACTTGGCGGATAAGACCTGCTTGAAAACAACTTCTGCCCGCTCTGTCGTATAATTCTACCCATGGAATTCTTGCAGCGCTGGCGGGGTACTTTTCTTAGCCTTTTTTTTATCGGGTATTTAATCTTTATCCAGCCTGGGGTTTTATCGCGCCTGCAGGCAATCAGCGACATGGCAATTGGCGATCCGCTGTTAGGCGGAATATTGATTGCTCTGCCAATCGTAGAACTCGCAGGCTTCTACCTCAAGTTGCCAGCATATCAATACTATCGAAAACATTACCCAGCAAAATCAGGCACTTTACTCCTGCTCCTCTTCATCTTCCTGCCCCTCCTGCACATGGGCATGGCAGCGATGCTTTGCATTGCCGCCTTCCAGGTAGCAGGTATGCGTCCAGGCGAAGCGTGGTTTTCCTTTTTGGTTGTTTTCTTCCTGGTCATCTTCAAAGAAGCCTTTTTGGTCGTCCTCATGCTTTATCCAGGTGTAAACGCCCCCAATGCAGAGACTTTCCTCCAACCAGGCAAGGACCCTCTGCTTAAGCGACTTCTGCCTGGTGTAATCCCATCTGAGATAACCCTCCCGTTGGTGCTGCGGGATATTGCCGGCGACCTCCTGCTTCTGATTTTTTCCGCGCTGGTGTACAGCACCTTGTGGGATTTCATTTTGATGCGCTCACCAATAGAAAGTGGAAACCTGGACTTTACACTCGCCCAATATTTGGGTGTTGTCTTCTACTTCATCCTCGTCTATCCAACCGCGCGCAGCTTTTACTACCTACAAGTAGCCTTTATTCAACACAATCGTTTATCCAAAGTGCTGCTGGTATTGGATCTGCTGGCGACATTAACTGTTGCCCTGCTCACCATCCCAAAACAGTAAAATGGTACAATGGATAGTATCATCTCAACAAAACACCCCACACCCCAAGTTATTGAGAAGTTACAATGGATATTCATGCTGAAAGACATTCACATTAAGGAATCTTTATGACCGCTCAGGTGCATCACTTGACAATCCGTTCATTTAACCTCGAACATGATTTGGCCGCGCTAATCAACCTGCGCCAGGTTTGCGAAGACGCTGACCAGACCGGTTTCGCTCCTAGCGAAGAACAGTCGCGTGCACAGTTAACCCTCCCTGGGCACGACCCCACCCGCGACCGCTGGGTAGCAGATATCCCAGGCAATCCAGGGCAATTGGCCGGCTACGCGGTGAGCTGGCTACCGCCCGAATCCGATACCTGCCAGGTCAATGTGCTCATTCACCCCGAATGGCGCGGGCAGGGATTAGGCAAAGCTTTGCTCGCTCGTGCGCTGGAACGCGCCCTAGAGCTGGGCGCCGCGACAGCTCATTTCTATGCCAGCCACCGACCTGCCACGCTGGGTGAATTCCTACGCCAGCAAGGCTTCACACCCCAAGGCGCATACACCGAGATGCGCGCCCCCGCTGATCTGCGCCTGCCTTCTCCTGCCTGGCCTTACGGCTATACCCTGCGCACCTATGCAGAGTTGCAAGATCTTGCCCTGCTCACCCAGGCGATGAACCAATGCTACCAGGGGTTGTGGGGGCACAACGAGGCAAGCCAGGAGGAAATGGAAGAGTGGTTAGCCGATTGGGACCCCGCAGGCCTGTTGCTGGTCTTTTCCCCTAGCGGCAAACTGGCTGGCATCAGCCGCGTCGAGCAAAGCGCGGAACGCAGTGAATTCAATGACGCGCCTACCGGCTACATCGACGCCCCGGGTCTCACCCCTCACCACCGCCGCATCGACCTCTACCGTGCCCTGCTGGTCACCGGTATGCGCTGGCTGCAAGGCAAAGGAGTCGAAGTGATTGAAATGGAATCATGGGGAGACAAAGCCGAGATCATCCAGATGTACCGCGAGATCGGTTTTGAGATCGTACGCCAGTATACTGAGCACCAGCGGATGCTGGAAAAATGATCCCTTGAGCAGATACCGACTCTTCCCCTAGAATCGTGGAGAGCCGGGTACGCCACGCCCGGCTCTCGCTAAAAGGAGGAGAAGAAGAGAAATCGCCCTTCGATTCTCATAATACCAGAATTACCTCCGGTCTGCTTGACGACTACCCTACGTTTACCCTACGATTGCCCAACAATATTGAAAGTTTTGATAGGTTAACTATGAATCTTGCAATTCAAACCGAAAAACTGGGCCGCATTTATAAGATCCGCGGCGGCAAAAAAAGCGAACCCCGTCAGTTGGTCGCCCTGGATGATATCAATCTGGAGGTGCAGCGCGGGGAGCTATTTGGCCTGCTGGGTCCCAATGGTGCCGGGAAAACTACCCTGATCAAAGTCCTCACTACCCTCCTGGCGCCCAGCAGCGGCTATGCCAGGGTTGCCGGGCATGATGTGGCTAAGGATCCTGAAAAGGTTCGCCAGCGGATCAATATGGTTTCCGGAGGAGAATCCTCCGGTTATGGTCTGCTCACTGTGCGCGAGAACCTGTGGATGTTTTCCCAGTTCTACGGTATTCCCTCAGTCGAAGCCAACCGGCGCATCAAATCACTCTTAGAGGTGGTGGGATTGGGTGACCGGATCAACACCAAATCATCTGATCTTTCCACAGGTCTGCGCCAGAAGATGAATATCGTGCGCGGCTTCATGACGGATCCAGATGTACTTTTCCTGGATGAGCCAACCCTCGGTCTGGATGTGGGCGCATCACGCGAAGTGCGCAAGTTCATCCGCCAATGGGTCGATGCCGATGCCCAGCGCACGCTCCTGCTCACCACCCATTACATGGTTGAAGCCGATGAGTTATGCGACCGGGTCGCTATCATCAACCATGGTCGTGTGCTCGCCTGTGATACGCCTACCAAGCTCAAGCATCACCTTCAGAGTGAATCGATCTTTCGCCTGGAGGTTAGCCCGCTCAACGGCACCCGGGTCGAAACATTCCAGAATCTGCCTGGCGTGTGCAATGTCAACCATAGCCCGCAGGATGGATATGCCGTTTTGCAATTCATCCTCGAAGCAGAGCAGGTGCTGGCAGATGTGGTGAACACGCTGACCACCAACCAGATCCGCATCCTGAACCTGCAGAAATGCGAGCCAACCCTGGAAGATGTCTTCGTTTACCTGGTTGGGCACAGCATGGAGGAGGCGGAACGGATGGAAGAAGGGTCAGAAGAGCCATGAGCACCGATACTGGGAAAACCCTGCTTATTGATCGCAAGATCAAGAATAACACCGGCTGGCGCCTCTTCATCCAAACAGTCTTTGCCCGCGCTTATCCACGCATAATCGGTCAGCAGCGCGAGAAATCCTGGATGTTCTTCGATATCTTCCTGCCTATGCTGGGGGTTGCCGCGTATGTCTTTGTTTATCGAGCTATTGGTGCGCCAGAGGATTATGTAGGCTTTGTCATCGTCGGCGGGGCAATGACTGCGTTCTGGATGAATGTGCTTTGGAGCATGTCCAGCCAGTTGTATTGGGAGAAAGAACAGGGCAACCTGGCGTTATACATCATGGCGCCCAATTCGATGATGGCTATCCTGCTTGGCATGGCGCTCGGCGGGATCGTAGCCACCACGCTGCGCGCCCTGGTGATCATGCTGCTGGGCAGCCTCATTTTCAACGTGCAATACGTCGTCACCAGTTTTTCTCAGCTTTTCGCCGTCTTCATGCTTGCATTGGTAGCACTGTATGGCATGGGAATGATGTTCGCCTCCCTCTACCTGCTCCTCTCGCGTGAAGCATGGCATATCTCGAACCTGATGACCGAACCCGTCTTCCTGGCTTCGGGCTTTTACTTCCCGATCAAATCCTTCAATTTCTGGATCGCCGCCGCTGCCTCCATCATTCCACTCACCCTCGGCCTGGATGCCATGCGCCAGCTTGTCTTTGCCTCTGGCGCAAGCCTGGGCTTCCTCTCCGTTCAGATTGAAATTGCTATACTGGTGGTACTGTGCGTGATCTTTCTTACCGCGGCGCGATACCTTCTCGCCTATATGGAAAAGCTGGCCATCCGAGAAGGCCGCCTGACGGAAAACCGCCGCTGATGGCGATGGAAAAAATTAGATGATCCATAACACTACTGAACTCCATTCCACCCCGGCTACACTCTCCTCCTTATGGCGCTCCTTCCGCATGGCTGCCTGGCTGGGCTGGCAGATCGAATCCAACTGGACAGATCCCTTCCTGTTTGCCATTTACTCTATCGTCAAACCCCTCTCTAGCGCAGCTATCCTCGTCGTCATGTACAGCATCATCACTCGCGGCGACTTCGAAAGCCTCGTGTTTCCATATATCTACCTGGGCAATGCTTTCTATATGTATGTTGGGGCTGTGATGACGGGCATGTCTTGGACGATTATCGACGATCGCGAACATTACAAGACGCTAAAGTATATGTACATTGCGCCCATTAATATCCCAGTGTACCTCGCAGGGCGCGGGGTAGCCAAGTTCCTGGTTGCAACCATTTCCGTGGTGGTTACAATTGCATTTGGGATTGCCTTCTTGCACATTCGCATCGACCCACTGGCTGTAAACTGGGGCCTCTTCCTGCTTGCTCTGCTCATTGGGGTGCTGATGCTGGCTGCAATGGGGCTTTTATTGGCTGGGATCAATTTGCTGGTGGCCCACCATTATGGCGCCTACGGTGAAGCAGTTGCCGGGGCTTTATATCTCTTCAGCGGAGCGATCTTCCCCCTGGAAGTGTTGCCGGCATGGCTCCGCCCGGTTGGTTTCCTGATGCCCATCACCTACTGGCTGGAGCTCTTGCGTCGATCCCTCATCGGCTCTGTCGCCCAGGCCTTCCCCACCCTTGCAGAATTCAGCAACCTGGAGCTGCTGGGGATCCTGGTTGGCTTGACCATCTTCTTCAGCACCGCATCCATCATCGCCTTCCGCGCCTGCGAGCGCCGCGCCCGCGAGCGGGGGATGATCGACATGGTGTCCAATTACTGATCCGCTCAGCGCACCTGCTGCCGTATGATGTGTACCACTGCTGCATCGGCGGTCAATTCGTCCACCACTACCCGGATCACGATCGGCGCACCCGTATCCGCATAAAGCGTGCGAAAATCGATGTCCATGCTTTCCCCTGCCCCCAGGGCTGCCTGCGTCAGGTTGGCGCGGTTGGCATTTCCCGCGGGGTTGAGCAGCACCACAACAAAACGATACCACTCCTGTGGATCATAGGGCAGGACGGGCAGTGATGACATCTTCTCATTGACCAGGTATACCAGCACCCCTTCATCTGAGACAAATTGGGTGGGGGGGTTTACAAGATGGCTTTGTTCTGGATTGGCCGCGTTGTAACCGGGGTCCCACATCACATCCCCAAACACAAAATCAGGCGCGATCGAAAAGTTATCCGGATGCTCGCCCAACTCACCCACCCTGCGCCGGTACTCCATCAGCAGATAGACATGCGCCAGATCCGGGTTGTCCGGCATCAGCGGGACTTTTACAACCAGCGCTTCGGCAGCGGCTCCCAGCGCGGGCAGTGTGGGATTGCTGAGAGGAGCCAGTTGGATCATCTGTTCATCCGAGTTGGCAACCGCAATGCAGCGTGGTGGAATCATGCCCATCCCCAGCCGGGTGAAGGCAGAAAAGCCATGTGGCATGCTGGAAAAAAATTCGCGGTTCTGTGCCGGGTGCAAATGATCCCCCATTGGATCCCACCAGCCAATATACGGCGAGGCATTCACACTGCGGTCAAAGCGTCCGTGCTCATCATTTCCCACCAGCCATTGGCTCTGCAAAGGCAAATTATACAGGCAATTAACCGCCCGCGAGCGTCCCTCTGGCGGATCTGCATATGCGGATTTGCGCCGCAGCCCATGCAGGATATCGTGCACCGCACAGCTTAATGGAGCATCGCGCCCAAACAGACCTATCCCCAGCAAAAATTGATCCTGATCCACCTCGCTGCTGCGATCTCGAAAATAATCCGCATAAGTGTACCCACTGTGGCGGATGACGCCCACCAGCCGATCCTCACCCACCAGGCGGAAATATGGAGAGCCTGTGTATCGCACCCGATCTTCTGCCGATGCCTTACCGACAAAGAGATCGTACACCGGGTCCACTCCTCCGGTTGGCAGCACACCTGCAGCGCCGCGCCCATATTCCGCACCCAGTGCATTCAGCACGATAATCACAAAGGTATCCTGGTAGTCCAGGGCAGGCTGCTGCTCGACCACCAGGGCCATAATATCCAGAACCAATCTTTCTCCTGCTTCAGGGTCCACCGATGCAATCTCATCCGACTCATATCCTACCAGCCAGCCAAAGGTATAATCTCCTGGCAATCCAGGTAGCTCAACTTCCACATAACCTTGCGGGTAAACCCATAACGGGTGTAACTGAAGTTGCCCATAGAACACTTCCTGATAGTAAGCATTCACTTGCCTGATGGGGTCTTCCAGGCCAAAGATGCGCTCCCAGTACTGGCTCAGGTCAAAGGTCTGCTCTGGTCTGCCGCTAAAATTCACCAGCACTACCAGCGTGTCAACAAGGTTGGTTTGCTCGGGGATATAATCATTGGCGGTGATCACTCGCTGGGGCACCGCTGTTACAGTAGGGGCTGGTAAATCCTCCACTCCCGGCGTCGTATCGGCTTCACCAGCTATTACATGAGTGGGAGGAGGCACCACGGTTGGTGCAAAGCGAGAATCGGGCGCGTCGGGCGTGCTTCCCTGGCTTGAGCGACAAGCCAGTGCCAGAAAAAAGATCAGCGCGAGCAGGAAAAAGCGCTTTTGCTTTCGATGTACAGTGGATGGATCAGTCGCGAAAGCCGTATTCGTCCACCAGTCGCGATATGATCGGCAAATCTTGCTCATCGATCCTGGTAAACTCAAAACCGATATCGATAAATTCGGGATTGATATCCGGTTGGTGCCACAGGCTCCTGGCATCGACATCAATGAATGTTTTATCGGAGATTCCCTCAGGGAGCTCAATATGCAAGTTAAACTCTATTCCCGGCTCGATCGGTTTATCTGCCAGCACCATTGCACCCTGTGGAGTGATATTGAGCAGATTCCCGATCATGGTCCCCCCGCGAGCATCGTAAACGCGTGAATAAAATAAGAGATCCTTGCGCTTATGCTTTCTGCGTTCTTCCATCGGCGTTCTCCTTGGTGTATACACAATAATAACACAAGTTGCCTCACCAGAATAAAAACTGGGGGGCAAATTCACGCGCAGTACTCATAGCATACAAGAAAAACTTCCCCCTTTCAAGTACTAAATGTCATCTTTTGGACCACAGGCGACAGGCTCTCCGCTGGAGATGGTAGAATCGGGCTTGCCCGTCCGCTGATCTGCTCACCCTGGAGGAAAGCTATGCTTGAACCTGTCATCATTGACGCGATTCGCACCCCGATTGGCGCGCTGGGAGGGGTATTGGCGCAAGTGCGACCAGATGATCTGGCTGCCCATGTGCTCAAAGCGATTATCGAGCGCACCCACCTGGATGCGAGACTGGTCGAGGAAGTGTACCTCGGCTGCGCCAACCAGGCCGGCGAAGATAACCGCAATGTAGCCCGCATGGCAGCGCTGCTAGCAGATTATCCGGTTGAGGTTGCCGCAGTCACCTTTAACCGCCTGTGTGCTTCTGGGCTCACTGCCGTCAACCACGCCGCCCGCGCCATCCGCGCGGCAGAGGGAGATGTGTACATTGCTGGTGGCGTAGAAAGCATGTCGCGCGCGCCCTATTCTCTGCCCAAAATCGAGCGTCCCTTCGCCTTCGGCAACCTGACTGCCTGGGATACAGCTCTTGGCTGGCGCTATCCCCACCCTAAGATGCAACAAACCCATGGCACAGAAGCAATGGGCGAAACCGCCGAAAACATCGCCGAAATGAAGCCGCACCTCACCCGCGAAAAACAGGATGCATATGCCCTGGAAAGCCACCGCCGGGCTATCGCGGCAATCGATTCGGGCAAATTCGCCGAAGAGATTACACCAGTGACCATTCCCCAACACAAATTAGACGCACTCCTGGTCACCACCGATGAGCGCCCGCGCCGCGATACCACGCCCGAGTCCCTCGCCCGCCTGCGCCCGGCATTCCGCAAGGATGGCACAGTCACTGCTGGAAACTCCTCCGGTTTGAATGATGGCGCAGCCGCCTTGCTGCTGATGAGTGAGGAGAAAGCCCATGCGCTGGGCTATAAACCCATGGCGCGCATTGTCGCATCTGCTGCAGCCGGTGTGCCCCCGCGTATCATGGGCCTGGGACCGGTCAGCCCCACGCGTAAAGCCCTGGCTCGTGCAGGCCTGGCGATCGAAGATATTCGCCTGGTGGAGCTAAACGAAGCATTTGCTGTGCAGGCCTTGGCTGTGATGGAGGAATTGGGTTTGCGCCACGAGATCACCAACGTCAACGGCGGGGCGATTGCCCTGGGGCATCCCCTTGGCTGTTCGGGAGCACGCATTCTCACCACCCTACTGCATGAGATGCGCCGCCGCGCCCCACACGAAAAACGTCCCTATTATGGCCTGGCAACCCTGTGCGTCGGCGTGGGACAAGGCGAAGCAACGATCATTGAATGGATGGATTGAATGTCTCACACTACGAAACAGGCTCTTGATTTCTTCAACCAGGGATACTCCTGCTCACAGTCAGTTCTGGCGACTTTTGCGCCCGGATTAGGTCTGCCCATCGAAACGGCATTCAAGATTGCTGCCCCTTTTGGCGGCGGAATTGCCCGCACCGGCGATCTGTGCGGTGCAGTCACGGGGGCAATCATGGTGCTTGGCCTTAAATACGGGCATACCACACCAACTGAGCCCAACAGCAAAGAGCTAACTTACCAGATCGTACAGGAATTCCTGAAGCAATTTAAGGCGCGCCATGATACCTTGCTCTGCAGTGAGCTGAAAAACGCTAATAATTGCTCCAAACTGGTTGAAGATGCGGCTGATATCTTAACCCACTGTTTGTATCGTGCAAAATAAAAACATTGGGGCCTCAGGCAACCGGCACAGCCTTCTTGGGTCTTTGTAATAACCTCATCAGTGCAGGAAAGAACACCAGCCCCAGCCACAACAACACCCATCCGCTCATCATCAGGATGTATAAAAATCGCGCATCTGGAGCAATATCGGAAAATCTAGCGTACCGGTTCACTTCTGGATAGAATATCCTCCCCAGCAAGATCGGCACCACCACCCCTAGCAGCAAACCAATATCCAGGCCCAGGGCGCGTTTCCAGGGTTGACTAGCGCGCATATACAGGAATACTCCGCCCAGAAAAGCCAGCACCATCACCACCGGCTGCAAGAATTCATGAGGCAGCTCAATACTATCCAGATTAAGGCCGAGAAAAAGCGATGCTAACCAGCCATACAGCACCAGGGATAGCAAAGACCAATCTTTCCACATGGCAACGAAGAACTCCCGTAATGGGCGCAGCGAGCGGGTAAGCAAGAGCATAACCAGCGCCAGGACAAGCAGGGGAATCCAGGCACGCCAGCCCCATCTGGTGTTGTCTTCGTAGAAATAAACTCCCAAAATGCGCCACCCATTCATCGCCAGGCCTGCCCAGTATGCCGAGAAGGTTAGCGCCATTCCTGCGTACAGGTAGGACCAGCGAGGGAACCTCATCCACCACCCCACCCCCAGCCCCACCAGCACAACCGCATGTGCTGCCAAGGACCACTGCACAACTTGCCCGGGACCCTGATTGTTATAGAAGATATCGCGCGCCGCATTGTACAGCGAGCTCCCCCCCACCACCAGCAATGGTACCAGCGCCGCCAGAATCTCCAATGCAGTTGCCTTTCGAGGCGGGAGAGATGCATCGGATGGAATCTCAGAAACAATATATGAATTGCCAGGATTTTGTTCCATTTTCATCTCCTCTGCTTGCCAGGCAGATCGATGCTGGCGTAGCGCTGCCAGCGGCAGATCATGGATTTCTCGCCAGAGAATTAGCCAGACCGCCCATCCTCCCTTGGGGGCAGCCTCGCGCAGCGCATCCGTGAATACAGTCTGCATCTCCATACCAAATTGTTTCCGAAAGCGCGCTGGATAACATAAGAGCAATGACCGGTAGCACCTCTGTAAGCCCGCTTGCGTGATCATGCCTGCTCCTCAGTCAACCTCAAGCGCGCAAGGCTCACCAGATTCCCCAATCGATCGGCCTCTGCCTCCAGCATCCGCCTGCCCTGGCGTGTGAGCTGATACGCTTTGCGGTCTCTTTGGTCCTGCGGTGGAACGATTTCATCCGTCCGCATAATCCATCCCTGATCCAGCAGGCGCTTCAGCGCGCCATATAAGGTGCCTGTGCTCAAGATCACCCGCCCCTGGCTGAGGGCGCTTACTTCTTTCATGATCGCATACCCATGCATCGGAGAAGTGGACAGACTCAGGAGGATGAAGAAAGTTGTTTCTGAAATTGGTAGTCGTACATCAGTTTCCAAGGAAATCGCTCCGCAACCAATATGTAGCTCAACGACATATCGTACCACTACATATTAGCATAATGGGAAAATCCTGTCAAGGGGAATGTTCATCAGGATGATATTCTCCCCCTCCCAACAGCCAGTTTGTACAACAAAAACATGGGGGTGTCCAAAAAAAATGAACCAAAAGAAGAATATTTCCTTCCTTTGGTTCTTTTTGGACAGCCTAGGGAAATTATTGCGCAATGACTCCAGGCTGAGGTCTAAGGTGTAGCTGAAGGCGCAGGGGTCTCGCTCGCAACAGGGTAAGTGGGGTAGACCGTCCCCTGCGTGGCTGTGGGGATTGGAGTGACCAGATTTACTGGGACTTTCAATACCCAGCCGACATACAGTGGATCATTGGCTGATGTCAGCTTATCGGGGTTCTTCTTGATTATCTCATCTACGGTGCTGTTGAATTTCACTGCAATGCCGTAAAGGGTATCACCAGAGACCACGGTGTATTCTACAATCGTCCCGTAAGCAAGCCCGGTGGGCAGGGGGGTGATGGTTGGCAGTTCAGTGTTCGGTGCGGGGATGAGTATCTGGGTTCCGATAAAAATGATCTGCGTGGTTGGGTCAATGGAGGGATTTAAAGCCAGTATCGCCTGCCACTCAACATCAAATTGGTCTGCGATTGTGAGAAGCGTATCGCCCTCCTGAACCGTATACAGGAAAGGCCCGGTCGGGGTAGGCGTCTCGCTGGGAGGCGGGGTGTCGGTGGGAAGAGGTGTTTCTGTCAGCGTGGGGGTATGGGTAGGAGCAGGAGTATTGGTTGCTGTAAAGGTAAGGGTAGGAGTGGGTGTCTCGGTTGTTTTTGGTGGAAAGAGCGGTTGATCCCCAGGTCTCAGTAGCCAGAATATCACCACTGCTGCGCCTACCACCAGCAACACAGCTGCGATTCCCATGACGATCATGGGCACCTTTTGGCCGACTTGCTGTCGCTTACGGTGGGCTTCGATCACGCTTTTAGCAGATTCTTTATCGCTCATAGCATTATCCTCAAATTAAGTAGACGCCAGGCAGGTATCCTTTGTTCCCGCTTTCACGGACACGGAAAGGGTTTGCTAATTCTACTCGATTTTAAGCCCGTTTTCGAAATCAAATTACCCGCCCCTCCCCTAAGGCAGCCACTGTGGCGCGTACCCTCCGATAACCAACTGAACTGCTTCTCCCTTGACCTCCTCTACCATCCATAGCTCGGGTGGTTCATTCCATTCCACCTGGTTAAAGCGCATATAGGCCAAATACCTGCCATCGGCACTCCAGGTAAAATCATAATGCTGGTATACAGCATCATCGGTGATCTGGCGCGGCTGGTTGCCATCTGCCCCCATCAGCCACAACTGCCTGCCTTGCGTCCACAGTGCCGGATCCAGACTCTTACGTCCAAATGCGATCCATTGACCATCAGGCGAATATACTGGGGTAGCATCCTCCACATCATACAACTTGCTCAGATCGATACTGGCTCCATTGCTGATCGTATATCGAAGCAAATGACTTGCTCCTACATCCTGGCTTTCTCCCACAGACACAAAGGAAATCTCCGATGCCAGGTAGAATCTCCCATCCGGAGACCAGCTTCCTGCCTCGCCTGTCTGATTGGGCAGGCGCACCACTTCCTTGGTTTGGGGATCGTAGATTAAGAATGCCTGCCCATCACGATCGTAGTATGCCAGTAATCCACTGCTCGACCACGAAGGCAGCAGAGTTTCGTGCTGCGGGTTACCCATGAGCGTTGCCATTCCTCCGCCCAGAGGGGCCAATAACACATGCACCGGTTCCAAGGCGCCATCCGAGGTTTCCTCAAGATATTCATAAGCCAGCCAAAGCCCATCCGCCGATACCTGAGGGTCTCGACAGGCAGCCCGAAAACAAGCCAAAATCCGCTCTACTTGTGCATTCGCAGATACATTTTGGCGGAACAAATCGCTGCCGCCTTCTGCATTGCCAGCGCTGAAATAGATTGCCTGCCCGTCCGCCACAATGCTGAACTCAAATACATTCATCCCTTCCGTCAGGCGTTGCACATCGCCCGAGAATGGATCCAGCAGGTACAGATCTGCCGCTCCGTTAGCTGGCCAAAGGTAGACGAGGCGCGGCCCTTGCGTAAGGGGGGCCTGGCTGGGCTGTGCGGTAGGGCTGGGCTCACCACGGCAAGCCGCCAAAAGGCACATCATCGAGAACAGGGCTACTGTCAGGCGCGGCGTATGCATACGTTTATTATATTATACTGAATTCTTTCAATACACATAGCCTGGAGGCATGGTAGAATGGAAAAGATGAAACGCTGGCAATTCTGGTTGGGGCTGGTGATCAGCGCCATATTTCTCTATATTGCCCTGCGCGGCTTGGGCATCGATGAATTAGGCATAGCGCTGCAAGGTGCTAATTACTGGTGGCTCATTCCGGGCATAGCGATCTACTTCCTGGGCGTATGGGCACGTGCCTGGCGCTGGCATTACTTGCTCAGGCCAATCAAAGCCATTCCCACCCGGACGATGTTCCCCATCGTGGCGATTGGATACATGGGCAATAATATCTATCCCGCCCGGGCAGGAGAAGTGTTGCGTGCCGTGGTACTCAAGCGCCGAGAAGGTGTTCCCGTCTCAGCATCCCTGGCGACTATCATCGTTGAGCGTGTCTTCGATGGTGTGGTGATGCTGGCTTTCATCTTCGTCAACTTGCCCGAGCTGGCGCGCCTCACGGCAGATTCCGGCTTCGTCGGTGATATCCGCTCATTGGCTTTGCTTGGCACGCTGGCATTCCTCGGTGTGCTGGTGATTTTTCTGCTCGCCGCCATGTTCCCGGAACGCGCCGAACGGATCATCACTGCCCTGGCAAACCGTCTCCTTCCCGAAACACTCCGCCTGCCCAGAAAGCCCCTGCCCATCCCCCTGCGCAGCCGGGGGATCGAGCTCAGCCAGCGCTTCCTGGGTGGGCTCGAATCGCTTCGTTCACCCCAAGAAGCCCTGATGGTATTCATCACTTCAGTTGTTATCTGGCTCCTGGAAACGGGTAAATACTGGTTCGTCATGCATGCGTTTCCTTTCCAGGTTACCTTCTTCGCCTTGATGCTGATGAACGGCATCGTCAACCTGGCAACCACTATCCCCTCCGCCCCGGGCTATGTTGGCACCTTCGACGCCCCCGGCATTGCCGTCCTGGGTGCGTATGGTGTGCAGAAAGCCGTCGCCGCGGGCTATACCCTGGTATTGCACGCCGCACTCTGGTTCCCCATCACCATCCTTGGCGCTTATTACCTGGCTCGTGAAGGCATTCGCTGGGGAGAAGATGTGCAGAAGCTCCAGAATGAGTTCAATATCACGGAGAGCGGATGACTGACCGAGTTGCCCTTTCCAAGTTGCCCTTATTCGCCTCCTTTCAGACTGCCGAGCTGGATGCGCTGGCAACCTGTATGCGCCCTGTCGTTCTACCAGAGGGAGATGATTTGTTTTCCGAGGGCGACCCCGGCGACTGTTTCTATGTGATCCTGGATGGCAGCCTGGATATCATCAAAGCGATTGGAACCAGCGAAGAGCGCATCCTGCATACACGCCGCGCGGGTGATTTTTTAGGCGAAATGAGCATGTTCAACCCCGATGGGCTGCGCACCGCCTCAGCACGTGCCAGGTCGCTAGCCAGGCTATTGCAATTAAGCCATGCCGAGTTTCAGAATCTACTCCAGCGCCACCCAGCCCTGGCCTATCAGGTCATTCGCGACCTCAGCCTGCGCATGCACCAGTCTGATAATGCGACGATCGAAGAGTTGCGTCACAAGAACCAGCAACTGACCCAGGCTTACGATGAATTGAAAGCTGCCCAGGCGCAGATCATCGAAAAAGAGAAACTGGAACGCGAGCTGCAGGTAGCGCGCAACATCCAGCTCAGCATGCTCCCGGCAGAGTTGCCCGTGCTGCAGGGGTACCAGTTCGGCGCCTACATACTCCCCGCCCGCGCCGTGGGAGGCGATCTGTACGACTTTATCCCCCTCAACGAGGAGCAGGTCGGCGTGGTAATCGGCGATGTCTCCGATAAGGGTGTTCCTGCGGCATTGTTTATGGCTCTTTCCCGCGCTGTGATTCGCTCTGAGGCATCCAGTGCAGCCACGCCCGCACAGGTATTGCAGCGCGTCAATCAGCGCCTGGTAGAGATGAACCGCATCGGCCAGTTCATTACCCTCATCTATGGGATATTGGATTGCGCTCAGGGCGCCTTCTCCTACGCCCGCGCAGGCCATGAGATTCCCCTTCACTATGATGCACAGGGTGAAAAGTTGCCTGTTCATGTAGATGAAGGCATGCTGCTAGGTGTATTTGATCCAATCAAACTGGATACCCAGACCATCTGCATGCCACCAGGCAGCACGCTCTTCCTGTTTACTGATGGAGCTATCGACGCAATCAACGCCGATAGCGAGCGTTTTGGCTATGACAAGTTGCAAAGTACCCTACAGTACAGCCTGAGCCAATCACCTCAAGGGATATGTGATAGTATATCCCATGCGATCCAGGCCTATCACGGGGACACACCACAAGCCGATGATATTACCCTCGTAGCAATCCAGAGAAAAGACCGATGAGCAGCTATCCGAAAGCCACCCTGCCCAAGAACTACCGACTGCGCACTTTGATTGCTGATGATGATATGGAGGCTCGCCGCAGCACTCGCTTAATGCTCTCATTGTATTCTGAACTGGAAGTGGTAGCTCTGGCGCAGAACGGTCTCCAGGCGGTGGAGCTGGCTG
Organism: Anaerolineales bacterium; assembly: GCA_016932955.1. The sequence continues at coordinate 52,584 of JAFGBV010000026.1, forward strand.
ATGAATACCAGCCAGACCTGGCTTTTATGGATGTGAACATGCCTGAAATGGACGGGCTGACTGCCGTGCGCAAGATAAAGGAAACGCACCCCGACATGGTATTCATCATGATCTCTGCTGAAAGAGACAGCAAAATCCTAAAAGAAGCCATCACCGGCGGGGCAATTGATTATCTGGTCAAGCCCTTTACAGATGAGGACCTCGATAAGGCTATCCAGCGCGCCATCGTGGTCTGGAAAGCAAACCGCCAGCGCCTCAGACAGGGTGAGCCAATAGCGGAAGACCAGCATGTGACCCTGGAGCGCCTGGCCCATGTCTATGCCCAGGCTAAGCGCACAGATAACCAGGCTGTAGCGGTTTTCGAGCGCCTTGCCGCAGACCCCAATTGCGAGCTACGCTGGCTCTTGAACCTGGGCATGCTTTATGTGATCCGTCAGGAATGGACCAAGTTGAAAGGGCTGGCGGCCTATATGGAACGCCAGGCAGGGGATAAAAAATCTCTCTAGACAAGGAACCAGCCATGCGCAAAGTTGCCATCCTCGGCGCAGGTTTTGGCGGCATGTCCGCCGCGTATGATCTGCTCCGCGCCGGTCACCAGGTGACCATCTACGATGCCGCCGATTATGTAGGTGGATTGGCTGCCGGTTTTAAAGAGCCACACTGGGATTGGTCGGTGGAAAAGTTCTACCATCACTGGTTTGCTTCAGACCAGCACATGCTTGGCTTGATCGATGAGCTGGGCTGGCGTGATCGCGTGCTGTTTCCCAGGCCCTTTACCGTGATGTATCACCGCGGTAAATTCTATCCATTTGATTCTATCCTCAAGGCAATCTTATTTCCCGGATTGGGCTGGGGACTCAACAAAGCCCGTTTTGGGCTGGTGGGCCTGTACCTGCGCCTGACCAATAACTGGCAAACTCTTGAAAAGCACACCGTTGACCAATGGCTGCGCGAATGGGCTGGCGACGCCGTCTATGAGATGATGTGGGAGCCGCTGATGATCGGAAAGTTCGGCGAGCGCTATGCCAGGCAGGTGAACATGGCCTGGATGTGGGCGCGCCTCAAAGCACGCACCACCCGCCTGGGCACCTACCGCGGCGGGTTCCAGGCCTTTGCCGATGACTTTGCCGCTCACCTGCGCAGTTTGGGAGTGCAATTTCTCTTATCCACTCCAATCGAGCGCATTGAAACCCTCCCGCCACAAGGTATCTCGCTATACTCACAAGGGGGGGCGGCGCAGTTTGACCAATGCCTGGTAACCACCTCCCCGGCTCAGTTTGCCAGCTTAGCCCCAGCCCTACCACCAGAATACCTGAGAGGCTTGCTGGAGCTGAAAAGCATGGGCGCGGTGGTGATGGTGCTGGCGCTCAAACACCGCCTGTCAAGCCAGGGCTATTACTGGTATAACATCCCCAAGTCTGCTGGCTTCCCCTTCCTCGCCCTGGTGGAGCATACCAATTTCCTCTCCCCCGCATACTTCGGCGGCGACCATATCGTATACTGCGGTGATTACCTGGATACAGATCACGAATACTTCCACCTCACCCAAGAAGAGCTCCTGCAGCGCTTCCTGCCCAGCCTGCCCCACTTCAACCCGAACTTCTCACCAGATTGGGTGCGCAAAACCTGGCTCTTCCGCACAGCCTACGCCCAGCCTGTCCCGCTTGTGAACCACTCTCGCAACATCCCTGCCATCCAAACCCCGCTACCAGGGCTGTATTTTGCCAGTATGAGCCAGGTATATCCGTGGGACCGCGGCACAAACTATGCTGTTGAGATCGGCCGCCGTGCTGCCAGGATCATGTTGGAAGAGAAATCCCCGTAAAGGATTAGCACCGTTTTACGGCTGAAATGCCCCGCAACCATAGAGCTGAGGAGTAGCCTCACTGCAATCCGCCACAATCGTCCGAAAACCCAATTCCAGCATGCGACTTACATCGCCATCATCCACCTGAACGTAGAGCGTATACCCTGCCGGGCAAGCGCACCCTTCGCAGATCGCAATCGCCTGACCAAACTTGTCCTCGAAATCGACTCGCCGTGTCTCATAGACCTCTACCCCCTCCAAAGCATAAAAGCCCCGAACCAGGACATCTTCTGCACAGGTTGCCCATTGCAGTCCATCCATACCGCTGCACTCCGAATAAGCCTGGCAGCGCTCTTCGACATTCAGGCCCACCCATTCCTGCTCCCAGGGATTCGAGGCGCACTGCTGGGGATCGGTCTCCAGCCAGGCAATCTTGCGCATATTTCCATAATATCCTTTCCATCCCAACAAGGAGAAAACGTTCATGAAACAATACCTGCCCCAAATTTTCGCCCTGCTCACGGCTATGGCCTGGGGTATCGGCGGCTACTTTGAGAAAAAAGGTCTCCACCTGGGCAACCTTTCTCCTCAAATGGGGGTCACTATCCGCACTTTCATCGCTCTGCTCATCCTCGGCGCGGTGTCATTCCCCCACTGGAAAACCCTGCCCCAGGCTGGCACGAAGGCGCTGGTTTTGATGGTACTCGGCGGCGGGGTGGTGGCTGGCGCCATTGGCATGCTCTGCTTTTATGCAGCCATCAAAGGCGCCCCCCTCGGCAGCGTGATGCCGATCGCTTTCACCTCCCCCCTCTTCGGCGCACTGATGGGCGTGATCCTTGGCGGAGAAGCCCTCACCCCCAAAACCATCCTTGGAACCCTGCTCACCATTGCGGGGATCATTGTGCTGACCATCGGATAGAGGCCTGGTCTGCCCAACCCTCGCCAGGGGGTAAACCCTCTGTGGATATCGATTCATTTCGCGCATTGTTCAATCCCTTAGGCCAGCAGGCCCTGCTCGAGGCCGCCGCCCTAACCCCGCGCGAGGTAGATTTCTTAGCCCACTTCCAGACCCTCTCCCGCCGCTTTCCACCCGAACTGGCTCGCACCGCCCTTGAGATCGCCATCCTGCGGGCAGAGGCGGCACGGAAATTCCCTTTTGCAGAGAAGCTGTACTTCACGCGACCTGCGCTGGAACAGGCCTCCTCCTACGAGGTTGCCACATACCGGGCACAGCGTTATTCCCATTTTGAGGCCCTTGCAGATCTGGGCTGTTCAGTCGGTTGCGATTCTTTTGCCCTGGCTCCCCTCGCGCCCACGCTGGCAGTGGATCTGGACTCCCTGCGCATGCAAATGGCTCAGGCTAACCTGGGCGCCCTGGGATTGGAGAAGCGCGTGCAATTGATCAGCGCAGATCTCACCTCCGATTTACCCATCCAACCGCCACACACCCCATCTGCCATTGGGCTCTTCTTCGATCCTGCCCGCCGCGTGAGATACAAGCGCGTCATGAGCGTGCGCCAATATCTGCCTCCTCTGGACACCATTCAGGGGTGGTTGCCAAGCTTCCCAGCCCTGGGCGTAAAGCTCTCGCCTGGTGTGAACCTGGATGAGCTGGCCCCCTACCCGGCAGAGGTTGAATTCATCTCCCTGCGCGGCGAACTCAAAGAAGCCGTGCTCTGGTTTGGCCCCTTGCGCAGCGCCTCTCGCCGCGCCACCTTGCTCCCTGGTCTTCACACCCTCACAGCCTCTGGCACAAACCCTCCTTCCGCGCCAATCAGGGCTCCGCAGGCATTTCTGTACGAGCCTGACCCTGCAATCCTGCGCGCAGGATTGGTGACAACACTGGCTGAACAACTTGGCGCCGCCCAGCTCGATCCTGATATAGCCTATCTCACCAGCCAGCAGTTTACTGCAACGCCTTTCGCCCGTGCATGGGCCATCGAAGATTGGCTGCCCTTCCATCTCAAGCGCTTGCGCGCCTACCTGCGCCAGCGCGATGTGGGCCGGGTTACCGTGAAAAAACGCGGCTCCCCGCTTGAGCCGCGAACCCTCATCCACAACCTGAGATTATCCGGCGCAGCAGAGCGCATCCTCGTCCTCACCCACTGGAACGGTGCGCCGATCGTACTGGTTTGCCTCCCGCCAGTAACATAACTTCTTTCCAAGCATTTCTTTTGATTTATTTTATAGAGGGGCGCTATTCGCCTGGGTACGGGCTTTCTGATGAGCTACTTTCTCTCGATACAGATTCCGATCAGCCATTTCAATCAACTGCTCTGGCGTTTGCCCTGCCTGGAATATCCCCACCCCAATGCTGATCCCCAGCGGCTGCCCCACATACGAGCGCCTAGCAACTGCTGCACAGATTTTCTCCGCCACGGCGTGCGCTCCTTCAATATCCGTCTCAGGCAAGATCACCACAAATTCATCTCCCCCAAAGCGCGCCAGCACATCACTTTGCCGCAAGTTCTCAGAAAGCGCTTCCGCCACCATTTTTAACACCACATCACCCTGTAAATGGCCATAGGTGTCATTGACCGCCTTGAAATCATCCACATCCATGAGCAATAGAGATAAAGGGCGCTGGTAGCGCTCAGAATGCCCAACCTCACGATCTAGCACTTCGTTAAAGAAGTGCCGGTTATACAGGCCAGTCAGACTATCCGTGAGCGCCAGGTGTTCCATCCGAGTATACAGGCGCATATTTTCTCGCAAAACGGTATATTGGCGCAGAAGCACTAGAATCGCCAGGATCAATGCCCCAAATAAAACGCCCTGTAATCTTAGTTCCATGGCTGCAATGTTGAAGGTCAAGATAATCAGAATCAGCCACCCCAGCCCCACTGCAAAGTAAGGTAAAACCAGGCGCAGGATGGGCAAAAACGTTTTCAACTCGCCGCCATCCTTTGCTGCAGCACGATCAATGCTTTGCAAGCCTGCTGCCCCGGCAATACACAGCGCCCCCATCAGCCACAATACATACAGGTATGGCAACGCCCAATCCAGCAAGTTCAATCGGCAGTAAACAAACAACCCATCTGCGCTCGCGATCAATCCCAAACCAGTCGTCAGGAACATCAGCACTCTGCGCGGCACCTGCTCCACATCGCGTTGAATCAGCGCAGCAACCCCCGCGAAGAGCAACACATCCATCAGCGGGTAAATCACAATCAGGATCGCCGATCGATCCTGGGAAACCAGCGCAACTAAATGGTTTAGCGTGGCCACCCAAAACAACATAACACTCGATATCGTCACAATCCAGATATCCAACCAAAATAGCGTTCCCTGGTACCGCTCCATGGAGGCATAGGGCAGGCGCAGCAAACCCGCTAACACGAGGGGATAATACAACAAGAACAAAATATCTGTCAAAAAAGGTAATGGCTGTAGATGGAAAGAAGCGTAAATCACCCAGATCAACTCTGAGATTGCCATGCTCCCCACCCCCAGCCCAATCAGTAGCCAGAAACTGCGGATACGCTTTCCCAGCCTTTTGTTACGCGAATTTCTCAGGCTATAGGTGCTTGCCAGGCCATATAACAGTGCCAGACCCAGGCTGGAAATTGCCCCCACTGACCAGCTTATACGGACACCGATGACAACCCAGGCAGAATAAGCCAGAGTTGCAGTTGCTCCTGCCGCCAGGCTGATTTTTATCCACCAAGGAGGATGGTCGCGCTCCTGGTACCGCCCTGTTGCCACTTTTATAGTCTACCATAACAGTAAATTGGGATTCCTAACAAAAATGTTAAGTACCGATGCCTCGAAACACACAATTTTGAGGGATGCCGCCTGCCTGCAGGGCAAATATCATTTTCCCGACCCCAATCATTCCTGCCACGGCGCGGTATAATCAGCCAGGAAATGGAGGCAAATATGGCGAACCAACCCCAGCCTGCAACCAGTTCGATACTCGATACAACTCCCATTCTTTCCCGCCTTCGGCGCAACCATGGTCTCGAGCACGCCACATTACACATGCTCGGGAAAAAATATCCCCACCAACCGCTGGGTGGATATTCAACCCCTGGCGGGTTCTGGATTGTGGGAGATATCCCCACAACTGCAGTGCAAGAAGCCGCTGCCGAAGCATTGGAGCGGATGAAAGCCGGTGAGCACAACCTGGCCGTCCATCCTTTTTGTGGCACAAACTTCGCCACTGCTGGTGCTATGGCTGGGCTGGCGGGCGCTTTTGCCATGTTTGGGGCAGGCAAACGGTTACGGGATAAGTTGGAACGCATTCCGTTTGCCATCGTCCTCGCCACGCTGGCCTTGATCATCGCCCAGCCCCTCGCCTTGACCATCCAGTCGCGCATCACCACCAGCGGCCAGCCGGGTGACCTGCAGATTGTCCAGGTTACCCGCATGCAGCAAGGCAGCCTGATCATCCATCGCATCCAGACCAGGGGCTGAAATTGAGCGAAATCACACCCGTCATTTACCTGCTAGATGGTGAAGACGAGTTCGGCATCGCCGAGTTCCTGACTGCCATGCAAGCCAGGCTAGGCGATGCCGCCACTGCTGAAATGAACACTACCCGCCTGGATGGGCGTAGCGCTTCGCTGGAAGACCTGGATGGCGCATTGCGCGCCATGCCCTTCCTGGCACCGCGCCGTCTGGTGATTTTCACCAATCCCCTGGCGCGCCTGAATACCCCAACCCTGCGCGATAAACTCAAAAAGATCCTGGAGAAGGCGCCGCCCTCTGCAGCAGTGGTGCTGGTTGAAGACCACCTGTTGACCGAAGAGAAGGAGCGTAAAAAGAATAAAACCCACTGGCTGGAAAAATGGGCATCTGATGCCGGTGAGCGTGTATATGTGCGCCATTTCTCGCTCCCCGTTGGCGAAGCCATGGCGCGCTGGATCATGGAACGTGCCAGGAGCGCCGGAGGTCAATTCACCTATCCTGCTGCAGCTGCCCTGGCAAACCTCGTGGGCGACCAGCCCCGCCAGGCAGTTCAGGAAATTGATAAGCTGCTCGCTTATGTGAATTACTCCCGACCGGTTGAAGTAGACGACGTAGAAAGCATGACCCCCCTCACAGCACCGGTGCGCGACTTTGCACTCGTCAATGCTTTGCGCGCCCGGAATGCCCGCCTGGCGCAAGAAATCCTGCACCGCATGCTCGCCGAGCAGGACTCCATTCCCCTCTTCCACTCAATTGTTTATCAGTTTCGCCAGCTTTTGCTGGCGCGGGAGATTCTGGAGGCGCACGGCAATGCAGAGGAGGTCGCCCGCCAATTGAAGATCCACCCCTTCGCTGCCAAACTGGCCCTCGAACAAGCCCACCGCTTTATTATGCCTGATCTAGAAGCCATCTACCACCACCTCCTGAAATTGGATGAGGCAATCAAGACCAGCCAGATGAGCGGAGAATTGGCGCTGGATCTGCTCATTATACAGTTAACAACCCAGTCTGCGCACTATTGATCCCAAGCCAGAAATGGTTGGGCAGTACAGAACGCGTGGTGCGCACCTCGATCCCGGCAGCCTCCGGGCTTGCATTTCCAAGCGTCTTTGGGTGAACAAAGCACAGGTTAGGCATCGTGCCATATTTGCTGCGGTAGTAGTTCGCTGCCCGTGTGATCTTGGCAGAAACATCCGTTTTGGTGTCATTATCGAACCACAGCATCCCAATATTCATTTTGACACCTCCTCATCATCATTATCATTGGCGCATCATCGTCGCCTTAAACACAATGATAACAGAACATTTGTTCTATGTCAAGGAAATTTTTCCCCAACAGGGTGCATGCCGAATTGACCCCCAATTTTAAATGCACCCGAGATAGATTGGCTCGCCAGAGAGACAGGCGCTACGCGGTATAATAACCCGTGATGAAAAACCTTCCTCGCCTGGTCTTTGTGTTCCTTTACCTTACCGCCTTCATCCTCAGCTTGTTTATCCTGGTGAAACCAGGAGCTAATCTTTTTCATTACGCGCCAACCCTCAACCTAAATCTCTGCACGCCGGATGTCGGCTTTGCTTATCGCTGTCCGGTCAATTTACCTCCCTCGATCTTTCCTCCAGATAGGGTGCTGCTTTATGAAGATGGGCAACCCCTCGCCCACGCCAGCAGCAGCCAGGTTGCAAGAGTGGGCAATGGCTCTTTCACCACGGAGGTAACCGCTGAAGGGCAGTATTTCATTTACCTTGCCCCTTACGAAAATAGCGATCCGTTGAACAATGGAAAATCCTATCAGGCTGATTTTGCCCTTGCTTTCCTTCCAGAGAAAGAATATGTTCTCCTCTCACGCACCCTGGGCATCCTCTATTTTGGCCTGTTGCTCTCTGGCTTCGTGCACTTTTCCCGCTTTGTGCTAAAACAGCAAAGAATACCAGGTCCCCTTCAGTCCCTCCCTGCGCGGCTGCTGATGCTGGATGACTACCTTGCCCATGTGAAAGCAGTGATCGCTGGGATTGGCTCAGCTTTAAGTTCCGGATGGCATCCTTTCTTCCGCATCTGGGGAAAATTGTTCGTCACGACCGGCATCATCGCATATTGGCTGGTTTTCATGGAATGGCTCTTCCTGATTACCGGTGCTTCCTTCATGGAGCGCATGAGCCTGGGTGAGAAGCTTGGAATATTCCTCCTTTCTTCCCTGTTGCTCGCTCTGGTTGGCCTAGGCCTGCTCCTGATCTTTTGGGCCTTAGCCCTTGCCCTGCGCCTATCCCGCCTTTCTTGGCTGGCTTTGTTGATCGCTGAATGGGTGCCAACTGTGTTGCTGACCACATTGATCGCATTATTGATCGACAATTTCACGTATGTGATCTTCCATTTCGGCATCCTCACCTCATCAGGCATCCTGCGTACGGCTTACGGCGTCTCGATCGTGCTGATCCTGTGCGCCGTTTACTGGCTCAGGCTGCAAGCATGGAGCAAAGAAAGCAGCACAGAAAGCGCGCCGGGAAATTTCCGCTGGCTGGCTGTCGTTACCAGCGGACTGGTTGCAATCTCGTTGCTCATAGCCGCCCTGCGCTACGATCCCAGACTTCCCACCGCTGATTTTCCAGACCAGTCCGAGGCAGCCGCACTCGACCGTCCCAACATCATCCTCCTCGGCAGCGATGGGGTAACCGCCAAAAACATGTCCATTTACGGGTACGAACGGGATACTACCCCCAACCTTAGCCTGTTAGGCCGCACATCCCTGGTGGCAGAAAATGCATTTTCCAATTCAGGCAATACGCTCGGTTCAATCGCCTCGATCTTTACCAGCAAACTGCCAACCCAAACGAACGTGATGTACCCGCCCAACATCCTCCAGGGTCCAGACGCTTTTGAGCACCTGCCTGGTATCTTGTCCAGAGCAGGATACCAGACCATACAAATCGGTGTGCCGCACTATGTAGATGCTTACACCTTGAACATCCAGGATGGCTTTGACATTGTGAACCAGCGTTCGGTTCGCAAAGACCCTTTGGTCAGCGCCTGGCGCAATGCCGGATTCGACTTATCTGCATATTTCATCTACAAGCTGGAAGAAAAGATCACCAATCGCTTTCTGCATGCTTTTCATCTGGATACAATTGACAACCCATTCAGTGTTGTCACCCAGCCCACCTCCTGGTTGGATGATCGCCAAAAGGTGGATGAATTATTCAGCCTTCTGGATCAAAACGACGCCCCCCTCTTCATCCATGTGCATCTGATGGGAACCCACGGGCCCAAATTCACCTTCGATGAGGCGAAGTTTTCCCTAGGGCAGGAACAAAGCGAAGAATGGATGGTCGATTTTTATGATGACTCCATCCTTTCTTTTGACCAATATGTGGGCGAGATCGTTGAATACTTGAAAGCCAGCAGGCAGTATGATGACACGATCCTGATCATATACTCAGACCATGCGATGAAATTTGTAGTCAATCATCGCATCCCTATGATCCTGCACTTCCCCCAAGATCAATATGCTGGGGCTATCTCCTACAACACCCAGAACATCGACCTGGCGCCAACGATCCTCGATTACCTGGAGTTACCTATCCCGGATTGGATGAATGGAAGCTCGCTCCTCTCCGTAAATCCGCTTCCTGACCGCTGGATTTATTCTGCTGGCCCAATCAACAGCAAAGCAATTCGAAGCGAGCAAGGCTGGACCCTGGATCTCAGCCAGATCGCCCCCCCGTTTTATCAGTTCCAATCCATCCAGGTGGTCGCCTGCGATCACTGGTATTCGCTTGATTTATGGACACAGTCATGGGATTCGGCGAGAGTCACCGGGCACACTGCCACCTGTTCCGAGAGCGACCTCCCTGCCAAAGATGAGATCGTGCAAAGCATTATCGATCTCCTATCAAGCCATGGTTTCGACACCTCCTCGCTGCGCTGAAACCTAAGGGGGAGGCACCAGATAATCCATTCAGTCGAATCGATAGCGAACAGTATACTGGAGATCTGTAAATAATTTCACGCGGCGGAAAATGCGTAACCACCCCATCTTGGGGTGATTTGAGTCAAAGTATGACCAACGATCAATGAAATGGATGCCCTTACTCCAGGCTTCCATTTCATCTGGGGAGGCAATGCCAAAGCAATACTCTGTCCCTTTACCTAATTTAAGGCGGCTTTGCATCTTCCCAGCAGCAATTTTGCCCAAAACCCCTCTAATCCAGCGCTGATTGACCACTTCACAGACCATTTCCGAGCCAGGAAAGAAGGTTTGCATCGTCACCACTAGTTGCCTCACCTGGTCTGGCTTAAGATACATGAAGAGTCCCTCAGCGATGAAGAGCACCGGGCTGCCCTTGCGCGCTGCTGCAACCTGGTCCATCCAACCAGTCTCCAGCACAGATGCAGCGATCATCTGGTATCGATCCGTCTCTTGCAGAAAGCCACGCTTAAAGCGAATCATCGCCGGCAGATCCAGATCAAAGAAGTGCATCCGCCCATCGTCAATGCGCTGGAAGCGGGTATCCATGCCACAACCCAGGCTGACAATCACACCATCGGGATAACGGGAAAGAAAATTCCTTGCATATTGATCGTACTTCTGGGCTCGCAGCGCAATGTGTACGATCAACCGCGGGTCGATCTTCCGGTTATAGAGCATGCGCAGCAGGTGATCCTGTGTGCCTGCGATCTGATCATCAATTTGGCGCACAATACGTTCAGCCTGCTCATCAACCAGGATCGGGTCCTGAGAACTGCTTTCCAGCGCGCGCCCATATAGCGTAAGCAACGCAGTCGCTTCAACATCAGAGAAATCAACAGGCAATGCACTCACAAGTCACCTCCCGTTGCTGTCAGTAAGGCTTCAGGCGCAGATTCTTTCCCATTATATCAAAAGAAGAACCCTTACCTGAGGGGTTCTCTGGGAATTGCCAGGGTGAGGTGGATCTATGGGGGGAATGTGTACTTATTGTTCCGACAGACACTTTGATAAAGAGATACGTCGGGGAGATGCGCGATGATGCAGCGCGACGACTAAGCCAACGAAAATTAGCATTCCTCCGATGAAAGTCAGTGTGGCATGCCAGACATCGGCGTAGTTGATCCCCCCGATCGTATGGGTTGGGGCCATCAGGAATTGGATCGTGAGTGTGAGCAGCCCCACTGCGCCCAGGGCAATGGCTGCCGCCTGATTGCCAATCTTCGGCTCTGCGGTGGGTTTCTCGTAGTTGACGCTCTGCCAGATGCCCGGAATGCGGAAGATCAAGAAGATGATCAATGTTATCAGGTTGGTATACAGCACACCATCCACCGGCATGGAATTGCCCCGTAGGGCGCGTGAAGCAATGAGATGGATCGCATTGATCGCTGTGCCCAGCAGCAGGGCTGTGATCGCCACGCGGTAGGCATTCTTCGTCCCTTTCACCAGCAAGACCACTGCACGCACACCCATCACGCCAGCCGCGACACCAATCACCACAAACAAGATCCACAACCACTGGAAGGGGGCAATTCCAGAGAACCTCCCCTCATAACCGGTCGGGTTGAGCGCCACGCAAGTTGTCCCTACGCCGCCCAGAAGGGTAAAGGCAGCAGTCAAGCTCATGAAAACAATCCCTACGATACGAAGCAATTTACTCCATCCGCGATCTCTCATCTCATTCTCCTTTTCCGTAGTCGTAGCAACTTGCCTGTAAACGATCTGCCTTCAGCTAGTGACCCAATTCAAATCCCGCCACAAAGGCTGCTGTCATCAATAGAAGTAAGCCTGGCAGGATGCGCAAGATCACTTCGCGTGAAAGCAGCGGCTTTCCGGTCTTCAGCAAGGCTAATAACAACCCACCTATGCCAATCAGCCCACCACCAACCCCGACCAGCGCAAAACTACCCGGCACCTGCCCGCTCAGCGCCCAGATCAGCGGCAGCAAGAAGATCACAAATCCCGCCACGCCATGAACAACCGCCAGCAGGATCACTGCCAGCTTATTTCTGGTTGAGAATATGCGGGTGACAACAACCGCCAGGAATCCGGTGATGGCAAAGACCAGGTAAGGAATGCGGTAAGCCACCAGGTACTCCCAGACCAGACCCAGTGACAGGCTGAGCGGAATAATCGTTGAGATGATCACCACAAGGGGGCTGTCCAACACATCCAGTCCAAGGATGATGATCAGCAGCCCTGCCACCAGCAAAACGCCGAAACCGATGGTATAAGCGATCATCGGCAAGGCTTCTGCATCGCTGATGCCGACCGCAACCTGCCAGGCAGCCAGCAGGCTGGTGAGCAAGAGCAGGATGCGGTCTAAGATCGTGATCCTCATAGGGAGAGCAAGATCATCGCGCTGAGCATATACAAGGAGGCATATTTGAATAGCCCAAAGTTGACCCGTTCATTGGGATGTAATATGCTCGCCAGCGCCAGCAAGAACAGCCCGGCAGATAAAACCGCCAGCAGCCGCAAAAAACCCCACTGCATGCCGATCAACAAACCTGCCACACCAATCGATAAGGCAGCAATCACGCTGGAAGCAGCGATGATGATGCGCGTGGCAGAAAAGCCATACGTGGCTGGGAAGGTAGGAATCTTAACCGCTTGATAATCGTTGAAGTAACGCATTGAAAACGTGAGCATGTGCGTAGGAATCCAGAACAGGATTGCCAGGGAAAGCAGAATCCCCACCATGTCCACTTGTCCAAGCCCATAGGCGCGCCCAGCCAGGATGGGCATACCCCCAGCAATCCCGCCCCACACCGTGCTCCAGCAGGTGCGGCGCTTGAGCCATAAGGTATAAATTACCACATCGAAGAACAACCCGGCAAAGATGATCAATCCATACAGTGGGCTCATTGCCACAGCCAGCCCAACACCCAGGACCGACAGAATCAACCCCAGGCGCAGTGCCTCGCCAGCACTCACCCGCCCATCAGCCAGTGGGCGGTGGTGTGTGCGGTTCATCACCGCATCGATATCACGGTCGTACCACATATTGAGGATCGTTGAGCCAGCAATTGCCATGAACAGGCTGATGCCCAGGCCCCAAAAATCATACCAATGCATCACCGGACAGCGGGCAGACATGTAACCTGCTAATCCGGTGGAGAGCAATAGACCAGTCTGAAGTGATTTGGTCAGAGGCCAATAGAGGCGCAATTTTGCGAGGACAGATTTCATCGGTTAATCCTGCTTCGATGCATAGAGATATCGTCAAAGTTCAAGTATACCCGATTACCTGCCTTATGTCTCACTTGCTCACACAACGGGTGCACTAAAATGTTGTTATTGTGGTGTGCTGCGTGCGGCTGCGCCGCACGCAGCACACCACAAATTACTAACAACTTTTGAGCGCTCCTCACACAACGAAACCCCAATAGGATGGATTACCCTTTCCTCGTGAAGCCGAGCGTGAACGCGCCCGTCATCAAGAACAGCAGGGGGGTCAGGATGACCATGACGAATTCGGGGCTGAAGAAGAGCAATTGGGCATTGTTAGCAATGAAAGCCAGCGCAATGCCACCCAACCCAATCAACAGCCCACCAATACCCACCCAGAAGAAGCCCTTCGGCGCGCCCTTAGTAAAGAATGGACCAAGAAAGATCACCAGCCCCGCCACACCGTGAAAAAGAGGCACGGAAATCTTGCGCCCAATCTCGATCCCCGCGATGCTGGTAACTGCAATTGCCAGAAAACCAACCGTGGCAAACCACTTAAAATATTTTTTCCACTTGGGAAAGTACTCTTCAGCCAATCCCATCGAGATTCCCAGGGGAATCAAACTGGCGACGGTCAACACATAGGGCGAGGCTAAAATATCCAGGCCCAAGAAAATCAACAATAGCCCTGAAACCAACAGCACCGCAAAACCCATCAGATAGTAGATGTTATGCAGCGCTTTGTGCAGGCCGTACCGCTTCCAGAAATACCAGCACAAATACGCAGCAAGCAAGCCGGTGAGTAGTAGGAACAGGTTATCCAGCGTAAAAAGGTTCATTTGTGTCCTCCGATCGAGAGAATATTCTTACCAGGTGACGACCTTCATATTATGACACCTTTCACGAGAAACGTCTGTAACTAAAATCACAACCGTCGCTTACTCCCCCGTTGATGATCTCCTATCAACCCAGGCTAAGGGCAGGTGCAGATACCCATTTGGGAACGATAAACAACCCCTTG
>JAFGBV010000220.1 GCA_016932955.1 Anaerolineales bacterium
CAGATTCCCAACCAGCCGGATGGCACGCTGCGCCTGGAAGACATCCGCTCCGCCATCCGCCCGGACGATGCGCACCATCCCATCACCCGCCTGGTCGCCCTGGAGAACACGCATAACCGCTGCGGCGGCGTGGTGCTCGGCGCGGCCTATACCCGTGCCGTGGGCGAGCTGGCCCATGAAAGAGGCTTGCAGGTGCACATGGACGGGGCGCGCATCTTCAACGCCGCCGTTTCCCTGGGCATCCCCGCCAAAGTGCTTCTCGAGGGTGTCGATTCGGTCACCTTCTGCCTGAGCAAGGCGCTCTGCGCGCCGGTCGGTTCGGTGCTGTGCGGCAGCCGTGAGTTCATTGGCAAGGCGCACCGCATCCGCAAGCAGCTCGGCGGCGGTATGCGCCAGGCAGGCATCCTGGCTGCCGCCGGCATTGTAGCGCTGGAGAGCATGGTGGAGCGCCTGGCTGAGGACCACCGGCGCGCCAAAGTACTGGCAGCCGGGTTGGCGGGCATCCCTGGGCTGACCCTGGAGCCGGGCACGCCGTACACCAATATGATCTTCGCCGGGCTGGAGGAGTCGGCCGCGCTGACCTCCCGCCAGGTGGTGGAAAAGCTGGCCGAGCGCGGCGTGAAGATTGGGATAGCTGGCAAGAACCGCTTCCGCCTGGTGACGCACTACTGGATCGATGACGAGGCGGTCGAGCTGGCAGCGCAGCACTTCCGCGCCGTTCTGATGTTATAATAATTTGCGCAAGAAGTAACAAAGGAAAGGCGAGACGAAAATGAGTGAGTTTATCACGCTGGCCCAGGTGGAAGAAATTGCCACGCTGATCCGCGGGCGGACCTCTTATCATCCCCGCGTAGGCATCGTCCTGGGATCGGGGTTGGGGGCGCTGGCCTCAGCCGTTGAAGAGGCGGTTGTCATCCCGGTCGGGGAATTGCCCGCCTGGCCTGTTTCCACCGTGCAGGGTCACGAAGGCCACCTGGTCATCGGCAAGCTGGAAAACCAGCCGGTCCTGGTGCTGCAGGGGCGCGTGCACTATTACGAGGGCTACAGCATATCGCAGGTGACGCTGCCGGTGCGGGTGATGCAGCGCCTGGGTATCGAAATCTTGATCGTGACCAACGCCGCCGGCGCGGTCAACCCAGACTATGAGCCCGGCGAGCTGATGCTGATCAAAGACCACATCAACATGATCGGCATGGCGGGCTTGAACCCGCTGCGCGGGCCTAATTGGGACGAGGTCGGACCTCGCTTTCCGGATATGAGCCAGGCCTATGACCGCGCTTTGGGGAAACTGGCGCACAGCGTGGCTGAGGGCGCGCAAATCGCATTACATGAGGGTGTGTATGTAGGCCTGGCAGGGCCGTCCTTCGAGACGCCGGCAGACTTGCGCTTCCTGCGCCTGATCGGCGCGGATGCCGTGGGCATGTCGACCGTGCCGGAGGTGATCGCTGCCAGGCATGGCGGGACGCGGGTGCTGGGAATTTCAGGGATCAGCAACAAGGCCAACCTGGACGGGAATACGCTGACCACGCACGAAGAAGTGCTGGAGGCTGGCACGAAGATTGTACCCAAGCTTACGACGCTGATCCGTGGGGTGCTGCGTCGCCTGTAATCTCAACCCATTTCAAAGCGCGTGCAGTCTAATGCACGAAAGATTTCAGACGCGGCATGGAAGAGGTATTACGCTTTTTTCGCACATATGAGACCTGGATCTACGTAGGGCTGGGACTGCTGGCCCTGTGGCAAATCCGTAAGTTTGCTATTGCCTGGGATGAGGTACGTGGCACGCTGTTTGGTATGGAGCGCGAAAGCGCCCAGGCGCGGCTCAACCAGGCTGCCACGATGCTGGTGCTGCTGCTGCTGATGGCCATTGTCGAGTTCACCGTGGTGACCTTTGTGGCGCCGGCGGTGCCCGGAGCGATCCCCCTGCCCACGGCTACACTCGACTTGCTGGCTACGCCCCAGACAACCCTGCCGGTAATCACCCCGGCGGGCATGCAGCCGACCGAAACCCCGGTCTCCGATTCTGCGGTGGTGGCTGGGGAGGGCTGCATACCCGGTCAGGTGTTCATTACCTTCCCGGAGAACGGGCAGGAAATCCAGGGGGTGGTGGTGCTTAGCGGGACGGTGGACATCCCGAACTTTGGCTTTTACACCTACGAGATCGCCCGTCCCGGAGAGACCATCTGGCTGCCGATCCAGGTGGGGCGGGAGATCAAGCGCGATGATGTGCTGGGGAACTGGGATACCAGCGCGCTTCCCCCCGGCGAATACATGCTGCGCCTGGTGGTGTCTGATAACCAGGGCAATACCCTGGACCCTTGCGTGATCCGCGTGATGGTTGTAGCTGCTCCAGATTGAGCGATTGAAAGGTGCCTTATGCCGGAAATTGAGATCCGCCCTGCTGTTCAACAAGATATCCCTGTTTTGGTCTCCCTGGACCACGATTATGTCAGCGACCACGTGTGGCAGATGGATATTTCTCAAGATGAGAAAGACATGCGCATCAATTTCCGCCAGATCCAGTTGCCGCGCTCGGTGCGGGTGGATTATCCGCGGCCTCCCCAGGAGCTGCTGGCAGACTGGCAGAACCGCTCAGCACTGCTGGTGGGCTTGCTGGACGGGCAGGTGATCGGCTATGCCAGCCTGATGCTGGGCTGCGCGCCGCTGACCACCTGGGTGACCGACCTGGCGGTGCTGCGGAGGCTGCGCCGGCAGGGCATCGCCAGCGCGCTGCTGCTGGCAGCCCAGCAGTGGGCCAGGCAGAAGAGCACCTTGCGCCTGGTACTGGAGATGCAGCCCAAGAATTACCCTGCTATTTGCATGGCGCAGAAGCTGGGTTTTGACTTGTGCGGGTATAATGACCGGTATTACATCAACCATGATATTGCCCTGTTCTTTGCGAAGGCGGTCCGGTAAGAATTAACGGTTTTCTATGTATACGGCGGTATTGAATAGCCTGCAGTTCCTGAACCAGCTCTTGACGGCTGGGATTGCGATCACCGCATTCTCCTTACTGTTATATGCCCTGACATTTAACCTGCGCGACCGGGTGGCGCGCTCGTTTGCTATCATCCTGGTGTGCGTGGTGATCGTCTTCGTGGGCGATGCCATCAGCAGCATCGCCAGCACGGCAAAGATGCTGGAATTCTGGCTGCGGCTGGAATGGATCGGCATCGTCTATTTGCCGGCAGCCTACCTGCATTTTTCGGACGCCATCCTGGCGACCACCGGGCGACCCTCGCGCGGCCGGCGGCGTAATGCCATCCGCCTGTCTTACCTGTCCAGCACGCTCTTCCTGCTGACCCTGCCCTTTCCCTGGCTGGTGGG
>JAFGBV010000027.1 GCA_016932955.1 Anaerolineales bacterium
ACGCTCGGCGAAGGCTTCCACCGCCTCTTGACGGAGATAGCCGATGCGGCGTGAGCGCGCCAAATGCACCGCGCCGTGGCTGGGCTGGTTGAGCCCTGCCAGGATGAGCAGCAGGGTGGTCTTGCCCACGCCGTTGGGACCGATCAGGCCGATCTTGCCGTCGTTGGGCACGGTGACGGTGATGCCGGCGAACAGGTCGAAGGCACCGAAGGAGACACCGATATTTTCAGCAGTAAGAATAGACATTTCAAACACTCCAAGAACAGATTCCGATTTCCATTACCCGGCCACCCGGTCTGTAGGGGCAGGTTTGAAACCTGCCCTTACGGCGTGCGCTCCGGGGGCGTATGCCATACGCCCCTACCTGACCGCCCGACCTGTAGGGGTGCATGGTATGCACCCCCGCCCGCGGGTATTCTGGGAATCCTGTTCTTTGAGAAAACGAGGGAAACAAAACGACCGCGGGCAGGATCGCGCCGCGGCCGGGGTTCATTCGTATAGTTGAACGGTCAACAGGCGCAATCCGACAAGGAAAAGAGAGAAACCCCGCCAGTCCTTGTGCAGATGTGATACAGCGCCTTGTTCATTGGTTGATCGTTCCTTTCGATAACAGGTCAAGTTTACCAAGAGTGATAAAGGATGTCAAGATTGCAAAAGCAAGTGCAACGCACTTTGGAAGTGCGTTGCACTTGCTTTGGGCTCACTCTAACGAATCTAAATATGCAGAAACTTCCGGCGGGAGATTGCGGGTGCGCAGATATTCCAGCACGAATTTAGCGTATTCGGCAGGCGTTGGAAAATGCAGAGCGACAAATTCCCGGTCTATTAGCGTTCCAGCGCGAGTCCCCACCCATTCCTGATAGTTCGAATAAGGCCAATCAGCGGGTTTAGCGACGAGTCCATCTTTGACAGGGTTCGCATGAATATAACGGCACAATTGAAGTAAATGGGTAGTCTGGACAACTGCCTTGACCCGATAATTGCCTTCAAACAAGGTTCCGGAGTGTTGGTAACGCTTGTTATACGCTTTTGAGTAGCTATTGAAAGCCCGTTGCACAAGCATGCCAGCAGGCTGATCGCCATTTTGGCGGATAAGAAAATGAAAATGGTTAGGCATGAGACAATAGGCGATCAGTGTCAGATTGAGCTCAATGAGGTATTTCTTTATTCGGCGTAGCGCGAAGTGATAATTATCAGGCTCTCGGAATATCGAAGCGCGATGGCTGCCGCGATTATAGATATGGTAGAACCCGCCTGGGAAGAATGCTGGGCGTTTTTGGGGCATGGGGGTTTTATCTCCAATCAGGTTCACGTCACGTCAGGTGCAACGCACTTTGAAAGTGCGTTGCACCTGACAGCAATCTAAAATCTACCATCATCCAAACGCATCGAAGCCCTGCCTCAGCAACTTCTCCAGCTCCGTTTCCGGTACCGCCGGGCTGTAATAATATCCCTGGATCAGGTTGCAGCCCAAACTGGAGAATAGCCCCAATTGCTCCTTGTTCTCCACCCCTTCCACCACGATGCCCAGCCCCAGGCTGTTGGCGATGGCAACCACCCCGGTGACGATTGCCGACACGCTCTTCGAGTGCAGGATTTTGCGGGTGAAGGAGCGGTCGATCTTCAGCCGGTCCAGCGGGAAGCGCGCCAGGTAATTCAACGAGGCATACCCCGTGCCAAAATCGTCGATTGCCAGCATCAGACCCAGCGTTTTCAATTTCGACATCAGGTGGATGGTCTGGTCGGTATTGCGAAAAATGCTCCCTTCGCTGATCTCCACCTCCAGGACCCCGGGGTCGAGCGCATGGTCCCGCAGAACATCCCTGACAATCTCAACCAGATTCACCCGGCTGAGCTGGCGGTTGGATAAGTTCACCGACATGCTGATGCCGTCAAAACCGGCGTCGAGCAGCTCGCGCATCTTCCTGGTCGCCGTGCGCAACACCCACTCATCAATCGCCGTGATCAGCCCGCTACGCTCTGCCAGGGGAATGAACTCGATCGGAGAGATCCATTTCCGTTCCGGATGTGGCAGCCGTAACAGCGCTTCCAACCCGCGCACCTGGCCTGTTTTCGCATCCACCTGCGGCTGGTAGTGGAGCTGAAAAATGCCGTTCTGCAGCGCGTAGCGCATATACGTGTTCAATTCCATCTGCTTCTCGATCTTCACTGCCATCTTATGATCGTAGAATTGGAAGGTGTTCTTGTTCTCTTTGGCCTGATACATGGCAAGGTCGGCGTTTTTCAGCAGTTGCTGCACGGCCTGCCCGTCATGGGGGAACAAGCTGATGCCGATGCTGGCGGTGGCGATCAGCGAATTGTCCCTGATCATGACCGGTCTGGCAAGCGCTAGATTCAGCTTCTGGGCCACAAAACTCACGTCATTCTGGTCGATATTTTCAAGCAGGATGGCAAATTCATCGCCTCCGATGCGCGCCACCGTATCGCATTCCCGCAGGCACTCGGTGAAGCGTCCGGCGATGACTTTGAGGAACTCATCCCCATCATCATGGCTGAAGGCATCGTTGATCGCCTTGAAATCATCCAGGTCGATGAGCAGGATGGCGCCCTGACCGTCGCGGCGGTTGGCAATCGCCAGCGCATGCTGCAGCCGGTCACTGAAGAGCGTGCGGTTGGGCAGCCCGGTCAACGGGTCGTGCGTCGCCAGGTGTTCCAGCTCCTCGGTGCGCCGGACCACCATCTTTTCCAGGTTCTGGCGATACTGCACCAGCTCATTCTCAGCCCGTTTGTGCCTGATCGCGTTCGCCATCACCGGCGGCAGTGTCTTCAGGTAATTGCCGTACGCATCCTTGGTCAGGTAATCTGATGCCCCCTGCTTCATCGCTCTGACGGCAATTTCCTCATCCCCCAGCCCCGTGATGACGATGGTGGGCGTATCGCGGAGCTCCTCCAGCAATTCAAACGCCGTATCATCGCCCAGGAAGTAATCGATCAGGATGATGTCGAATTTCTGGCTCGCCAAAATCGCGCGGGTTTCCTGGATGGAGTCGACGATCACCGTATCATATGGCAAACCCTCCCGCTGCACAAAGCGGTTATAGGCCATCTGATCAACCTTCTCGTCTTCAATCAGCAATACCTTGATGCGCTCGCTCATAGCCTATGGCAGGTTGGCAGGAAACTGGCTGATCGTCCAATACAGGTCAATGACCCGGATCGTCTCAACGAACTGCTTGTAATCTACCGGTTTGATCATGTAGCCGGCGACGCCCAGGCGGTAGCTTTGCACCATGTCCTGCTCCTCCCGCGACGAGGTCAGCACCACCACCGGCACCGCTTTGAGCGCATCATCTGCCTCTCGCTCGCGCAGGAACTCGATGCCGTTCATGCGCGGCATGTTCAGGTCCAGCAAGATGATGCACGGCATTTCTGCCTCAGGCTTGCGCAGATAAGCCAGCGCTTCTTCACCGTTCGTCGCCACTTCCAGCCGGTTGAGCACTTTGAGATCATTCAGTGCCCTGCGGATGGTCATGACATCCACCTTATCATCTTCAACCAGCAAGATTGGTTTTTTGCCGTTCATACTTCACTCCTGGTTTTCGGTATCGTAAAGAAGAAAGTGCTGCCCTGTCCCACCTGCGATTCTACCCGGATTTTTCCACCCCATTTTTCAACGATCCTTTTCACTAACGCCAGGCCAATCCCCGTGCTATCCAGATCCTTACGCGTGCCCAGGGTCTGGAACATCTGGAAGATCTTCTCGTGGTACTTTTCTTCGATGCCCGGTCCATTATCGGCTACACTGACCAGCCAACCGTCATCCATCTCCTCCGCCTTGATCTGGATGAGCCCTTCCGGCTTATCCATATACGAGATGGCGTTGTTCAGCAGGTTCTGGAACACCTGGTGGAGGTGGGCCGGCTCGCCGGTGATGGTGGGCAGCACGCCTTCCACAGCGATACGAACTGTGTCTGGCGGGTCTAGCAGCCGGATCAGCTCGGCAACCACCTCGTTCAGGTCAATGCTGGTGGCTTTTTCACTGACGCGCCCGATGCGAGAGTATTCCAGGATGCCGTCGATCAGGCGGTGCATGTGCTGCACGCGGTCGATCAGCATGAGCAGCTTTTCCTGTCCGTCTCGATCAAGTTGCGGGCCAGAATCCTCCACGATCCAGGAGGCCAGTTGAGAGATGGCACGCAGCGGGGCTTTCAGGTCGTGCGAGACCGAATAGGAGAACACCTCCAGCTCCTTGTTGACTGCCTGGATCCTGGTCTGCGCCAGCTTATACTCTTGCAGCAGCAGCGCACCCCTCAAGGCGCTGCTGAGCTGACGGCGCAATGTGGCATAAATCGCCCCGTTGCGCGAGCCCATCTCGAAAAGCCCGAAACCGAGCTGGTCACGCTGGAAATACAGCGCTTCAATCACGTGGGTGTAGCGCCTGTCCTGCGGCAGGCACTCTGGCGGAACCAGGCTCTGCCGCGGGTCGAAGGGCGTGGCATGCCCCTCATGCAGGATGCCCCTCTCATCGAATGCCAGAAACAGGTTGGCCGCAGCGTACTTCTCCTCGGCGCTCAGTACGATGTAACCACCCGGGATGCCCAGCGCAGCCAACGTTTTGCTGATGATGGTCTTCAATTCCTCGATGTCCAGCGTGGTCAACACCGATTGGTCAACTTCGCTCTCCACCGCATAGTGGTATTGAAGCTGCTGCAATTGGTAGGCCTGCACGCGCTCTGCCGCCTCGCTGATCAACACGCGCGCCTGGCTGAACAGGTTTTCGGCGCGCAGCCGTTTATCCACTTCCAGGAGGCGCGCCAGCACGGCCCTGCGCAGGGTGGAGATGATATCCTGCCACAGGCTGATCTCACTGCGCTGGACGCTGGCCTGATGCAGGATCTTGTCCAGCGCCTGGATGAATTGACTGCCCTCGCTTTTATCCAGGTCAGCGAGCAAGCCATCTACGATTTGCGTCACCCAGTCAGGGAGGAGTTCTTCGTTGACCTGCCCGATGAAGGATTGCCCGGCAGCCTCCTGCACCACTTCGATGACGTACTCGCGCCACGGGTCATCCGCGGCGGCATATTTGCCCGGCATTCCTGCTTTGCCTGCCAGGTGAACCGAGCTGGGCAAACAACCGCAGGATTGGCGGACGACAAGCTGCGTGGGCAAGACCACTCTTTGCGGGATGGACTTGCCTTCAATGCGATCCAGCAGCATCATCGCGGCGGTGTAAGATTGTTCGTAGAAGGGCTGCCGCACGGTGGTCAGGGTTGGCGATAAGAAGCGCGATTCTGACAGGTCGTCGAAACCGGTTAACGCAAACTCACTGGGGATGCTCCAGCCGCGCGCCTGCGCCTCTCGCAAGACGCCCATGGCGATGGCATCGTCGGCGGCGGCAATCGCCTGCGGCTTGATCTGCCGTTCATCCAGCAG
>JAFGBV010000028.1 GCA_016932955.1 Anaerolineales bacterium
AATGGCAATGGTGCCGCCATCGATACTGACGCTATAGCCAAAGTGATCGCCATCCTGGGCATCTGAGGCGTAGAGGATAGCGGTCTGCCCCCAGGCATCATCCCCGCCCTGGTCGCGTTGGAAAACGTAGGCGGCGCCAGCATCGGTAAGGACGAGTGTATCTGTAATCTGATCGTGATAAGGCGCACCGATCACCACGGTGTCGCTGTAAACCGCTACGGCCCAGCCGAAGTTATCGCCGGGCTGGGCATCGCTGGCAGCCAGCACAGCCACCTGGTACCACTGGTAAGCGCTGATCTGGTCGCGGTAGAAGACATACGCTGCTCCCGCGCCAGCATCTGCGCCATGCGCACCAACGACAAGGGTATCGCCGCTGAGAGCCACGGCGCCAAACAGATCGCTAGCCTCGCTTTCCAGAGGCTGCGGTAATGGGGTAGGCTCCCAATTGGCTTGCAAGGTGAAGATGTAGGCTGCGCCGGTGTCGGGGTAGAAATCACCCGCCCCGCCGTCTTCGGAATAGGCTCCTACGATAAGCGTGTCGCCGGAGATGGCAACCGAGCCGAAGGTATCATTTGCTTGCGCATCGCTGGCATGCAGCGTGCGCACCTGGCCCCAGTGATCCGCGCCGCCCTGGTTACGGCCGAAAACGTAGGCCGCGCCGGAATCGGTGAGGGGATCGCCAGGCCCGCCGTCTTCGTAATCTGCACCCACCACGATGGCATCCCCCGAGATGGATACCCGGCCAAACCCATCACCCGCCTGTGCATCGGCGGCGCGCAGGATGGTCATTTCACCCCAGTTCTCCGCGCCGCCCTGGTTGCGACTGAAAACATAGGCTGCACCAGCAAGCAGCAGCGGATCGCCTGCACCGCCATCCTCTTGGCTGGCGCCCACCACGATCGTATCGCCAGAGATCGCCACCGACACGCCAAAAATATCGCCTGCCTGAGCATCGCTGGCGCGCATGATCTTCACCTCGCCCCAGGCATCGACGCCGCCCTGGTTACGGCTGAATACATAGGCTGCGCCAGCAGAAAGAGCCGGGCTGCCCAGCCCGCCATCCTCATTGTGTGCGCCGGCGACGATCGTATCCGCCGAGATTGATACAGAAATGCCGAACCCATCACTTGGCTCAGCATCGCTGGCGTGGAGGATCGCCACCTCACCCCAGGCATCTGCGCCCCCCTGGTTGCGACTGAACACGTAGGCTGCGCCAGCATTGTCGTACGGGTCGCCACCACCGCCATCTTCAGTCGGCGCGCCGACAACGATGGTCTCATCGTCGATGGACAGCGACAAGCCGAACTGGTCGCCGGCCTGGGCATCCGAGGCGTGCAAGATAGTCACTTCACCCCATGTGTCAGCGCCGCCCTGGTTACGCTGGAAGATGTAAGCAGCGCCAGCATAGGGTTGTATCTCGCCTGGCCCGTCATCACCATAAGCGCCTACCACGATGGTATCCCCGGCAATGGCTACAGAATGACCGAACCAATCTCCGATTTTCCCATCGCTTGCCCACAGTGCGGCAGCTTCAGCCCAGGTATCGGCGCCACCCTGATTGCGGTAGAAAACATAGGCCATGTTGATTTCAGGCGCACCGACCACGAGGGTATTATCATCTACAGCCGTGGCAATGCCAAAATGCTCACCGAACTGCGGATCGCCGATATGCAGGGCGGCAATCTCCAGCCAAACGCCTGTGGCAGTG
This sequence comes from Anaerolineales bacterium, assembly GCA_016932955.1. Next base: position 1,709 of record JAFGBV010000028.1, read on the forward strand.
AACAGGTAGGCTGCCCCGGCTTCGGGCAGCGGGCTGCCTGGGCCGCCGTCCTCGTTTTCTGAGCCAACTACAATGGTATCGCCCGAAATGGCTGCCGATATGCCAAAATAATCCTCAGTTTCAGCCTCCGAAGAATGAAGAATGTTGATCTCTCCCCAGGCATCGGCCCCGCCCTGGTTGCGGCTGTAAACATAAGCTGCGCCAGAATTGGGCAAAAGATCACCGAATCCACCGTCTTCTTGATCCGCCCCGACCACGATCGTATCGCCAGCAATGGCGACAGAAGCGCCGAGGTTATCATCGGACTGCGCATCGGAGGCGCGCAGGATGGCGACCTCGCCCCACAGGTCTGCGCCGCCCTGGTTGCGCTGGAAAACATAGGCTGCGCCAGCCCCGGGCAGGGGATCATCCGTTCCGCCATCCTCACTGTATGCCCCGACGACAAGCGTATCAGCGGAGATATCGACCGACCAGCCAAAATTATCGCCTGACTGCATATCGGAGGCGCTCAGGTCTGCCACCCGGCCCCACGTATCCTCACCGTCCCAGTTACGGCTGAAAACGTAGGCTCTACCGGTGCCTACCTCCCCAGGCGCCCCGACGACGATCGTATCCCCGGCAATCGCCACGGAATGACCAAAGTAATCGCCAGGCCCGCTGCCGAACCCGGAGATATATGCGATTTCTCCCCAATAATCTTCCCCGCCAAAGTTGCGCTGGAAGACGTGAGCCCAACCGTAACCGCCCCACTTGTTCTCCGCGCCTACCACGATCGTGTCGCCATCGATATCTACCGAAATGCCAAAGTAATCAAAATCATTGGGGCTGGAGCCGTACAAGATTTTCACCTCCCCCCATAGATCCGCCCCGCCCTGATTGCGGTAGAACACATAAGCCGCGCCGTTGCCGGTGTATGCCCCATCATCCGCATCCGGCGCGCCTACCACGATGATATCCCCAGAGATGGAGACCGATGCGCCAAACTCATCCCCTTGCTGGGCGTCGGAGGCGTAGAGGATAGCCACTTCACCCCAGGCATCCGTCCCGTCCTGGTTGCGCTCGAACACATAGGCTGCGCCGGTATAGGTGATCGGGTAGCCTGGCGCGCCGACAACAAGGGTATCGCCATCGATGGCAACAGCCCCGCCGAACCAATCATACGCCTCGGGGTCGCTGGCGCGCAGGGTGATCAAGGGAGTATGCAAGAGGGGGTCAACGGTTATTGGGTAAACCGCGCCAGCCGCATTGATGGCAATGCGCAACCCACCAGGGATGAGCGACATGTTGGCAGAGAGGAGCTTCCCGGAGGCATCATAGACAGCCAGGTTATCGTAAGTCAGCATTGCCTCGCCAGAAGCATCGTAGAGATGCAAGCCGCCATCAGGAGCCTGACGGGCCTGGAGACTGCCGGATATGGCAAAATCCAGAGTGAGACTGCCGTTTTCGGGAGGAGCATAGAGGGTTAAGCCGTGCTTGACACCCTGGGGTGTATTCTCATACCACTCTTTGACGGCTGAGCTATGAGTGGCAGTAACCTGGGCGCGCTCGGCGCTGAGTGAAGCATCTAACACTGGCTGACCACCATAAGCCTGAAGCGTCAGCCCAAAGTTCCAGGGAGACTGGATATCTGGCTGGGCAGTGGCGCTGAGGCCCTGAGCAGAGAAGGCAGCATCGAAACCTTGCGCCTGGTTGGAGGCGCGGTAAACATCTTGCCCCTCCTGCACCTGCCGGCTAATGTGGTATTCAGCCGCCCGGATTTGCTCCTGAATGCTGGCCCATTCGGAGTCGCTCAACCCTGACGGGGCAACACCCGCAGGCCGCCCTACCAATGCCTTCGCAAGCCGGGGGGCAGACTGAGTATGGTGGAAAACGTTTTCCACATTGGATGCAGCAGCAGGGGTGTAGCTGGTTAAGCCCAGCAGCAGGGCGATCATGCAAACGAAGTTCAGCACAGTGCGTAAGGTTTTCATAGTCCATTCTCCGGATAAAGGTAAGTCTTTATACCATTAGGTCGTCCCCAGAAGGTAAAAAGGGTTGGGGAGGATCCACTATTTGCCTCTCGCGAGATTTCGGGCAGCATGAAAGACATGCCCAGGCTTCAGGGCATTTCTTCGGGAGGAGGCGGGGGAGTGCCAGTAATGTAAATATTCTCGATTGTGACGTGCTCAATGTTGATCACAATCACTGCGCCTGGAGCAATGCCCTTGGTCAATTCCTCAAGAAAGGAGGACAAACCGGCCTGATCCAGGTTCTTGATCCTGACGTGGGAGGCAGCGCCAGTTTCGGAAACGGTAGGTTGCGGCGGGACGGGAGGGGCTGCTTCCTCGGGCTGGGTGGTTTCTGCCTGCTGGGGCATTTCATCTGGTTGCACCACTGCCGGGGGTGTAGCGCATGTGGCAACCAGCAATGCCTGATGCTCGGGAATATTTTCCAGGAAGAGGCGGCGGGCGGCATCATCGGGCAAGGCAGCAGCACGCTCCTGCAAGTACGCCTGGGCGTTGGCCAGGACGGTTGCAGCGCGGGGGTGTTTCAACGCCTCTAGCAAGTGAAAAACCTCTAAGATGATGTGCTGCGGACGCTGGGCGCCTTCCAATCCCGGGTTGCTTTCGAGGATCGGTAGTAAGACCTCTATCCGGGTGCGTGCATCATCTTCAGCACCGCTCTGCCAGGCAAGGAGGGCAAGACTGGCTAGATCCTCGGCCATGTGCTGCGGCTGACCAAGCTCTTCGTGCAGAGTAAACGCCTGTAATAAGTGAGCGCGCCCGATATCCACCTGCCCCAGCGCGATGCCAGTTTGCGCCAGGTTATGCAGGGTCTTGGCCTCAGCCTTGCGGTCGCCAATCTGGCGCGCTAGCTCCAGGCTTTGAGAGTAATGCTCTTGAGCGGCAGCATAATCGCCCGTGCGGAAGGCTGCCTGCCCGAGACCATTATGGGCTTCGCCTAGCTTCTGCCGGTCGCCGATCTGGGTTGCCAGTTCCAGGCTTTGGGAGAAGTGTTGTTGTGCGGCGATCACCTCGCCCCGGCTGAGGGCAACCTCGCCCAGGTGGATCAGCCCAACCGCCTCTGCCCAACGGTTGCCGATCTGGCGGAAGAGCGCCAGCCCCTGCTCCAGGTAATCCTGTGCAGCAGCATAATCACCCTGGCGGAGGGCCACGATTCCCAGGCTGCCCAGCCCAATGCCCTCACTCTGGCGGTTGCCAATCTGGCGGGCGATCTCCAATCCCTGGGTATAGTGGGCGCGGGCAGCGGTGAACTCACCCTGGTCTGCCAGCACATCGCCCAGATTGGAGAGCAACATACTTTCCATGGGATAATCACCCACCTGGCGGGCAATCTGCAAGCCCTGAGCATATCCATCGCGGGCGGCGGCATAGTCACCCTGGCGCTTGGCAGCCAGCCCCAGGTTATTGAGCGCTTTGCCCTCGCCAGCCCGGTCGCCAACCTGGCGCAAGATGGCCAGGCCCTGGATGTAATGTTGGCGGGCCAGGGGATAATCGCCCTGGTATAAGGCAACGTTGCCCAGGTTGACCTGGGCGCTGCCTTCGCTGCGCCGGACGCCGGCCTGCTGGGCAAGAGCATGGGCCTGGGCATAGTGCTGGCGGGCGGTCTCATAATTGGCCTGGTTGAGGGCTACATTACCGGCCATGATCAGGATGCGCGCTTCCAGGTCGGGCTGCTGGGCAGCCTGGGCCAACTCTTGGGCTTGCGCCAGCCTTTCTGAGCTGGCAGGATAATCAGCCTTACGATAAAGCGCCTCGCCCCAGGCCAGTTGCGCGGCAGCCTCCTGCTCAACCTGCCCGGCAGCCTGGGCTGCGGCAGAGGCGGTACGGGCTTGCTCGATGGCAGTAGGGTAATCACCGGTAGCGTTGGCATAATGCGCCTGGCGCAAGGCTACCTCGGCGCGTTCAGCCGGCCGCTTCCAGGCATCGGCGAGGGACTGAGCGGCTGCCAGGTCCGCGGCCTGGGCAGTCCGGTCGCCGGTCAGGTGCAGGATGGCTTCACGCGCCAAGAGCAGGGCAAAACGCTCGCTTTGCTCGCTCTCTTCCAATAACTGCAAAGCCCGGCTGAAGAAATCGATGGCTGCGGCGTTCTCGAAGGCCTGGGCAGAGCGCTGCCCGGCGCGCTCCAGGTATTGCACGGCTTGGGTGCGGACGGAATCCAGGCCCTGCTGGAAGGCCGCTTCATAATGATAGGCAATCTCATCATAATGCTGCTCGATCTCCTGGGGGTAAAGCTGCTCCAGGGATTGTGCAGCCAGCTGGTGCAGCTCGCGGCGGCGATGGCGGAGCTGCATCTCATAGGCAGCATCGCGCAGGAGGGCGTGCTTGAACAGGAAGCGCACCTGGCTGATGGCCTGCCAAATGGCATCATCCGCGGCGCGGGTCATCTTCTCGACCAGGTGTGGATCATTTTGCAGCATGCGCGCCAAAACCTGCACATCAAATTCGCGACCAAGAACGGCGGCGGTCTGTACAATATCTTTGATATCCTTGACCAGGCGATCCAGGCGGGCGGTGAATACCAGGCGTACATCGGTTGGGAGAGGATCCTGTGCGCGCTTGCGAGTCAGGCACCAAACGCCTTCAGTTTCTTTGACCACGCCGCCCTCGCGCAGGTAAAGCAAGATCTGTTCGGCAAAGAAGGGATTGCCCTCTGCGCGCTCCACCAGCAAGGCGGACAACTCCTCATCCAGAGATCCTCCCAGCAACCCTTGTGCCAGGAGGCGCATATCGTCATTGCTGATCATCTCCAGATCGATGCTGGTGTAGGGCAAATTGCCAAACAAAGGCGCCTGCCCACGACGCGGCCGGGCAGTGGCGAGGATAGCCAGCGGGAAAGGATTCACCTCGCGCACCAGGCGCTGCAGAAAGGCCTGAGAATCGTCATCCAGGTACTGCGCGTCTTCAATATCCAGAACCAGCGGCAGGCGCAGGCTCTCCGCCAGAATGAGCGCCTTGAGCGCTGTGAAGGTCAGCTCATGGCGCCCCTGCGGATCAGCCTGCGCATAGGGGGAGTTATCCCAAAACAGTTCGAGCAGCGCGCCCAGGAAGGAACGGCCACGGTTCAATTCTTGCTGCAGGGTCTCATCCTGAGTAAAGGCGATCAACTGGTCGAGGACACGGCCAAAGGTGCGCTTGTTGCGGGCAGCGGATTCGGTTAAGGATTGGGCGAAATAATTGCGCAGCCAGTAGCGGAAAGGATTCAGAGGCGCGCGCAATGTCTGGTCGGTCTGGCACAGCGCCCACTGGGCAGGGGCAGACTCACCTTCGGTTGGAGGCGCAGTAAGCTGCTGGAGAAATTCGGCGACCAGGCGGCTTTTACCCAAGCCGGCCTCTCCTTCTACTGCCAGGATGCCAGCATAGCGCGTTTCAGCAGAGGCGAAGAGAGGACAGGCAAAATCGTGCAGGCGGGTCAGCTCGCTTTGCCGCCCGACCATCTCACCCTGGTAAAATGCGGCTGCGCTGCGGGTGCTTTGTTCCAGCAAAGCATAAACCGGTTGGGGTTGGGCAAAACCCTTAAACTGGCGCTCACCGATCTTCTCGATCACGAATTGCCCGCCAGCCCGGTTAGCCACGCGCTCATCCAGCCAGATACCCCCCCAGGGAGCCGCAATCATCAGGCGGGCAGCGTAATTGACCCCCTCGCCATAGCAGGTCCATTCGCCGCGGCGCGCTGAACCGGCCAATCCGGCATACATCATGCGGTAAGTAATGCCGGCCTTGTACGAACCGGGGGTATGCTCGCCCAGCGCCAGGGCAAAATGCAAAGCGCTTTCCAGATCTTTCTCGGTGCTGGTAGGTGTGCCCCAGAAGAGCAATAGATTGCACCCCTTATCCCCAAAGTCGACGCGTGCCAGGTAGCCGCCATACTGACGCTGGAGGGAGAAGACAGCCTGGATGAATGGCAAAAGGTCCTCTCGCTCGCGCACGCTCATCAGGTTGATGAAGAGGCTGACTACCTGGCGAAACTCGCCATTCTCCAATCCGCGGCGGCCAGCAGAGTCTCCCGCATCATCCGTGAGGGCGCCGCGCTCCAGGATCGCTGACGGGACAAAGGCAGATTCTCCAGGCCAGGCTTGCGGCGGGGGCAAAGGGACTGGCTGGGGCAGGGATACATCGGGAGCCAGGGCAAGCAGGCGCATAAAGCCACCATCGCTAGCGGGGATAAGGCGCACGCAACCGTTGAGGGCTGCAACAACCTCCGGGCTAAAGGTGATGTTGCCAGGTTGAGCGTGGTGTTCAGCAGCCGCGGCAGAATCCACTGCAGGACCACCGAAATAATATGCTGCTTTCACGCTCTCCCCGTCGGGCTGCAAAATTCCCCAATCCACCTGACCACTGCCCAGCCCCAGTTTGACGGCAAAAGGGAAGTGCCCGAAAGGGGTGTCTTGCACTGGGTAAGTGATCATGTGATTTTGGATAAACAACGCCGCGGCCAAGGCGCGCAGGTAATCGGGCTGTTCCAGGGCACTTTTCATGGAGGGGAACAGGGCGGTAAATCCATCGCCAGCAAAGGTGGTGATGAAGCCTCCCTGGGCATAAACAGCATCGACCAGCGGGTCGAACACCCGGCACATCACATCCGCCATCACCTCGGCTGCCTCGCTGCCGTGCTGAGCGAGGGTGCTGGTAACAGTGCTGAAGCCGGAGATATCTACAAACAGGCTGGCAACATCAAGCTGGCCACTGATCTCGCCAGTGGCATGTTTTTCGAGAATGAACTGAGGAACTAGATTTTGCATTCAACACCCCTTGCCTGAAGGAAGGTAAAATAGATTCTCTGGGAATTGCCGGGGTGAGGCGGATCTGTTTCTTCTTGATTATATAATGAAAACAGGCAGGTTTTACTCTCAATCCCGTAAGGAAAGGAAGGGGGGTGTTGTCTGAAACGGGGTATCCAGTTAGGCCAGGGGATTGGTCAGCGTTCTCTTTCTCTACTCGAGCATCAAGGATTTTACAAATAAAGAGGGGAACGCTTTCTCGGTGGTAAGCTCAATGTAATTCGCCCGGCGGGCGATCTCAATTGCCTGCTGGCGCTTTTCCAGCGAAATCAGCGCCATTCGCGCGCCGGTACCAGCGGCATTTCCCACCTGAACGAAGCGCCTTCTTTCCAGATGAGGGAACATGCCGATCTCAATCCCGCTTTGCACATCCAGATAGGTTCCAAATGCCCCAGCAATGATAACGGTATCGATATCCTTCTCTTCCACACCGGCAGTGTGGAGCAAGATATTCACGCCGGTGCGCATGGCACCCTTGGCAAGCTGTATTTCATTAACATCTTTGCGGCTGAAGGTGATCTCGGCGCCATGATTTTCGGCAGCCGATAACAGCACAAATTCCAGTCCCTGATCACCTCTGCGCAGGCGCAGGTGAGCGCTGGAGGCGTCGAATGATCCACGAGTAGTGATAATGCCGGCTTTGCGCATCTGAGCAACCAGGTCGAGGATGCCCGATCCGCACAACCCGACCGGGGGTTGATTATCGATGGTCTGGAACTTCACCTGTTCTCCACGGATCAACACTTTTTCGATGGCGCCTGGGGCAGCGCGCATCCCATGGCGGATGTGGGCACCTTCGAAGGCAGGGCCGGAGGCCGTGGAACAAGCGTAGTGTTTCCCGTTGGCGATGAGGCTGATCTCGGTGTTAGTGCCTATATCCATACCCAAAACGATGCCGGTGTGTTCCAACATACCCGAGCCTAACAACATGGCAACATGGTCTGCACCAACATAGCCTGCAATATTGGGTAGCAAGTGGATGCTCGTGCCAGGAGCAAAATCCAACCCACATTCGCGAGCACGCACATCCAGGGCGGCGCTTTCAGCGGGGACATAGGGTGCCAACCCTAACTGCCTGACTGGCAATCCAAGGAGCAGGTGGTGCATGGCAGTATTACCGACGATAACTGCGTCGGCAATATCGAGCATTGAGTGATTGGTTTGTACGCATAGGTCGCGCGCCAGGTTATTCAAAGCATCGATAACAGCGAGGCGAAGCTGCTCGCCACCCTCGGATTTGTTGATGGCGTGACTGATGCGGGCAATCACATCTTCACCAAAGGCGATCTGCGGGTTCATTACTCCAGCGGCAGCCAGCGTTTCTCCTGTAGCAAGGTGTACGAGATAGGCAGCCAACTTGGTAGTGCCCAGGTCTACTGCCAGCCCAAGCGGGGGCGTACTGGCAGGTCGCAGCGCCACGACAGAATGCCCACGTAAGAAGGCAGTGGAATGGAAGTTGCGGGCACGCAGGTCGGTGGAGAGGGTAGACAACACTGGGAGAGGAATATCCAGGTCCTGCATACCCAGGGTATCGCGCAGGCGGGAGGCGTCGGAGCGCAGATCCCCCAGATGGGGCGGGGGGAGCTGCACGTCAACAGCAGATATGGCCGGCGCCAGCGCGACGGGCAAGTTCATCCCCTCCGTCTGAGTACGTTGGGCGGTGACCAGCGACTCGGACAGGATATGAATACGCACATCACCCAAGATAACGGTCTGGCAAGCCAAGCGCAAGCCGCTTTGCAACAGCTCATCCCCTAATAAATCGTTTTCCGCAGGCGTGTAACCTGAGACCTGTCCCGCCATCACGCGGATAATGCAGCGTCCGCAAACACCTTCCCCACCACAAGTAGCATTTAATACAATGCCGGCGCGCTGGGCAACATCCAGAACAGTGTCGCCGCTTGCGCAAGACACGCGGCGGCCAATGGGCTCAAAATCTACTACAAAACTCACTGTGCACCTTTATTCAAAGAAAGGCAACTTCTCAATAACTTGGGGTGTGGGGAGTTTTGTGCGTTCGAAGCACGCACAAAACTCCCCACTTCCCCCGTTTTACTGAGATGATACAAAGAAAGTAATTACGGGCTTACTCAGCCTTAGGACAGGGGGAGTAAGCGTGGTTGAATTTTACTTCAGGATACTCAGGCTGCAAAGCGCGCACAAAAACCAGAAGCGAGCAATGCATTTTCCATCACCAACCAGATCGCCAGAGCCAGCACACAGTTCGAGCGGGGGAGGGTTGTATTCCAAGCACCCCTTATGACATTGTCATAAAAAACGCATGACATTCGTCGCTTGATTAACAATTCTTAATTTGCTATTATGTTATCGATAACGGGATCGATAACGGGAACGATAACAATGCATGCAAGAGCAGGGCGCGCAACAATCAAGGAAGTGGCCTCGGCAGCGGGAGTATCAACGCAGACGGTTTCGCGCGTGATCAACGAAAGGCCGGATGTCTCCCCTGAAACGCGGAAGCGTGTGCAGGATGTGATCGAGAGCCTGGGTTACCAGCCAAGTGCCCTGGCGCGCAGTCTGATCCGCCAACGCAGTTACACCCTGGGTGTGGTGACTGCCGGGTTGAAATATATAGGCCCGTCGCGCACACTGAGCGGCATCACCAGCGCTGCAGAAGAAGCCGGCTACTCCCTGCTCCTGAAAGAACTGCCCCGCTTTGAAGCGAATAATATCATACCGATTTTCCAGACGCTGATTTCGCACCACGTGGATGGCGTTATCTGGGCTGTTCCCGAAATCGGCGACAATCGAAACTGGGTGAACCGCCTATCCTTAGACTTGGAAATTCCCATTGTCTATCTGGCAATGGAGTCGCGGGAAAATATCAGCGTTGTGGCAATTAACAACTACCTGGGCGGGCGCATTGCTGTCTCCCACTTGGCTGAACAAGGATACCGCCATATTGGCCACATTTCTGGCCCATTGGAATGGTGGGAAGCACGGGAGAGGATGGCAGCATGGAAAGACGGCTTGAGAGAGACCGGCTTCGATGTTCAGGAGCGCTATTGGGCAGAAGGTAACTGGTCTTCATCCAGCGGTGTACAGGCAATGGAACGGTTGTTAGAACAATATGGCGAAATGGATGCGATCTTTGTGGCGAATGACCAAATGGCAATTGGTGTTTTGCAAGTAGCCTGCCAAAAAGGCTTGCGGGTACCGGAAAATCTAGGAGTGGTCGGTTATGATAACATCACCGAATCGGCTTACTTCTGGCCTCCCTTGACAACCATCCAGCAGGATCAATACAAGATTGGGAAAATTGCGGTAGAGGAAGTGATCAAGATCATTGATGCGAACTGGCAGGGCCAGGAACCTATTGAGCCCAAATCCATTATGCTGGCACCAGCCATCATCATACGGCAAAGTTCATTACGAAAGAAGGGGTGAAGGAGGTGAAACTGACGAAGAAACGAGCGAGATCCGAAAAAGAAGTGCCTGCTGAGTGATTGGCGTCCCAAAGCAAGCACTTCTGGTGCGCGAGGACAAGCCCTGATGCGTTCAGGGTATCCTCACAAGCCTAATTATAATACACGACACTCTTTGAAAAACAACTAACCAATCCCAAAAAGGAGAAAAGAACATGTTTCGTTTCAAGAAAATCGCTTATGTGGTCGTAGCTATCGCAATGTTCCTGTCTGCATGTGCCAAAGCCACGACCGAAGCTCCCGCCACCGCGGTACCAGCAACGGAAGTGCCCGTCGTCGAGGAGCCTTTGGCGGGCCTGCCCTGCGCCCCAAATTGCCAGTACTCAGATCTGGTCATCGGCTTCCTCCAGACCGGCTCAGAGGGCGGCTGGCGTGCTGCCAACACAGCATCTTTCAATGAAACCGCCGCCCAGTTGGGCATCACCTTGAAGTTCTACGACTCGCAGAACGATCTAGCGAAAGAGGTTGCCGGTTTCCACCAGTTCAACCAGGATCCCGAAGTGAACATCATTGTCCTCTCCGCGCTAGAGACAACCGGTTGGGAAGAAGTGTTGCAGGAAGCTGCAGATGCTGGCAAGCTAGTGATCATTCAGGACCGCCGCATTGATGCGCCAGAAGATATGTACATCACATTCATTGGTGCCGACTTTGTTGAAGAAGGGCGCAAGGCTGCTGAGGAAATCTGCGCTCTGCTGGAGGGAAGCGAGTCGAAGAATGTGTGGGAGCTGGTTGGCAATGTGGGATCGTCTGCTGCCAAAGATCGCGGGCAGGGCTTCCGCGAGAAAATGACCGAATGCGGCATCACCGTCACGCGCAGCCAGACGGCGAACTGGAGCATCACGGAAGGCAAGCAGGTGGTAGAGGCCTGGTTGAAGGAAGATCAGGATGTCCAGGCAATCTTTGCCCAGAACGACGAGATGGGCTTGGGCGCCATTGAAGCGCTCAAAGAGGCTGGCCTCGTCCCGGGCGTGGATGTTAAGATCCTCTCGGTCGATGCGACCGCCGGCGCCTTCACAGCCATGCTGGCTGGGGAATTGAACGTGACTGTGGAATGCAACCCGCTGCTAGCTCCGCAGGTCTTTGAGGCCGCCCTGGCAGCCGCCAATGGCGAGACGCTGCCCAAGTGGATTCCTTCTCAGGAAGGCGTGTTCCGCGCCACCGACCCGAACCTGCAGGAAATTGCTGACGGGCGTAAGTACTAAACCCCAAAACTTGTGAACAATGATCAGAGGAGCGGCGGCAATCGCCGCTCCTCAAAATCCTAAGGCTGGAAGGTTCATATGGCAGATAAGGATTATAGCGATCTCCTGGTTTCGATGCTGGGCATCAACAAGGCATTTCCCGGCGTGCAGGCGTTGGTGGATGTAGATTTTAGCCTGCGATACGGCGAAATTCATGCTTTGATGGGAGGAAATGGGGCGGGAAAATCAACCCTGATCAAAGTACTGACCGGCGTCGAAAAGGCCGACAGCGGCAGGATCTTCCTCGCCGGGAAAGAAATTCACCCTAAATCACCTCAACACGCCCAGTCACTGGGAATCAGCACGGTTTACCAGGAGATCAATTTATGCCCTAACCTGACCGTAGCAGAGAACATTCTGATCGGCAGGGAGCCGCATAAACTTGGCAGCGTTGACTGGAAAGCGATGAATGCCCAGGCGAAGGAGATTTTGGAGCGCATTTTGGGATTGGACATCGATGTAACCCATATCCTCGGCTCCTACTCTGTGGCTATCCAGCAGATGGTAGCCATCGCTCGGGCGCTTGAGATTGAATCTGCCAAGGTATTAATCCTGGACGAGCCAACGTCCAGCCTTTCGACTGCTGAGACCGAGCAGCTTTTCCAGGTGATGCGCCGACTGAAGGGTGAAAATGTGGGCATTATCTTCATTACTCACTTCATCAACCAGGTCTATGAAGTTTCGGACCGCATCACCGTCATCCGTAATGGTATTCTGGTTGGAACATGGGATACCGCATCTCTGCCGCGCATGGAATTGATCGTGAAAATGATCGGTAAGAGCATCACAGTGCTGGACGAGATGGCGAAAACCAAAGCCGAAACATCCAAACACATTCAAACAGACCTGGTGCTGGAGGCTGAGGAATTTGGAAACACAGGGGAAGTTGAGCCCATGGAATTGAACTTACACGCCGGAGAGGTGCTTGGCCTGGCTGGGCTAGTGGGATCAGGGCGTACAGAAACCGCGGGGCTGTTATTTGGGATCGAAAAACCAGACAGCGGTATATTAAAGGTAGGAGGAAAAACAGTTGAGAAGCACTCACCTCACGCTTCGATTACCCGAGGGCTTGTGTTATCTCCTGAAGATCGAAAAGGCACAGGGATCGTAGATGATTTGACCGTGAGGGAGAATATTATCCTGGCGCTGCAGGCAGGGCAGGGTTGGTTCAAGTTTCTGAGCACTCAAAAACAATATGAAATCGCGGATCGGTATATTCAATTACTAGAGATTTCCACCCCATCGGCAGATCAGCCGGTTAAAAACCTGAGCGGTGGGAATCAGCAAAAAGTGATCCTGGCGCGCTGGCTGGCAACCAACCCGCAGATTCTGATCCTGGATGAGCCCACCAGAGGGATCGATGTGGGTACAAAGGCTGAAATCCAAAAACTCGTGCTGACATTGGCAGAAGAAGGCAAGGCATGCATCTTCATCTCATCAGAATTGGAGGAGGTGATGCGTTGCAGCCACCGCATCGCTGTGCTGTGTGAGCGAAAGAAAGTAGCAGAGTTCAGCGGTGATGCAGACGAGCGCGTGATCATGCACGCGATGGCAGGTGAATCATGAAACAGACGAAACCAAAAATCACATGGAGAAGGATCACAGAGAGCAAGCTCTTCTTCCCCTTGCTTGCCTTATCATTGATTCTGCTCTTTGACCTGATCTTTATTCCCGGTTTTTTCAATGTACAAAACCGAGATGGCAATCTGTATGGAAGCCTGATCGATATCATGCGCAATGCTTCGACTGTTATGCTGCTGGCAATTGGCATGACCCTGGTGATTGCCACAGGGGGTGTGGATCTCTCAGTGGGTGCTGTCATGGCAATCGCGGCTTCGGTGGCAGCGGTACTGATGAATCCGGTGATCATCGGCCTGGAACTGCCACCGGATCTGATGAAATTCATGAATGATCCAAACTTCACTTACTCCCCACTTTGGGAAGTGATCCTGGTGACGTTGATCGTGGCAATAATTTGTGGCTTATGGAATGGGCTGTTGGTTGCCTATGTGAAAATTCAGCCGATGGTGGCTACGCTGATCTTGATGATCGCTGGCCGCGGGATTGCTCAGCTGATCACCAACGGCGTGCGCATCCAAATCTTCTACAAGCCGTATGCCTTCATTGGGCAAGGTTGGATTATTCTACCGTTTTCGTTATACATCGTGGCTTTTGTATTTGCCATTGCCTGGATTTTGACCCGCAGAACGGCTATTGGGCTATTTATTGAGTCGGTAGGGATCAATTTCCGCTCCAGTTTTTTCAGCGGCATTGACGAGAAAAAGATCAAATTATTAACCTATATCTTCTGCAGTTTTTGCGCAGGGATCGCCGGACTGGTCGCCAGCGCGAACATCAAAACCTCAGACGCAAATAACATCGGCGATGCCCTGGAACTGGATGCCATCCTGGCGGTCGTCATCGGCGGAACATTGATGTCCGGTGGTCGATTCTCGCTTCTGTCCAGCCTAGTGGGGGCTCTGGTGATCCAGGCAATCACCACTTCGATGTACGCGCTGGGCGTCCAGGCGTATGCCCTGCAAGCCATCAAAGGCGTGGTGGTGATCCTGGTGATCCTGCTCTATTCGGAGCAAGCCAGAAGCCTTATTCGAAAGATCAGCGCACCAAGAGAGGCTTAGCTATGTGGCAAAAAATCGGCGCCTTTGTTTCGAATAACCGCAAATTCATCCCATTGGCCGCGACGGCGCTGCTGTCTCTCGTCGCTTATGGGGTTGGAGCGATTTTCTACCCCGGTATGCGGGATATGCAGGTATTTCTGAACATATTCCGCAACAATGCTTATTTGCTGATCATTGCAGTTGGAAGCACGTTTGTGATCCTCTCTGGGGGAATCGATCTTTCGGTGAGCGGGGTGATGGCATTGGTGAGCGTGTCCGCGGCAGCATTGATACGCGACGGATGGAGCCCCTGGCTTGTGATCCTGCTGATGGTGCTGATGGGGATGGCATTGGGGGCGATCATGGGTAGCTTTGTGGCTTACTTGAAGGTCCAGCCATTCATCGCCACGCTGGCGGGGATGTGGTTTGCCCGAGGGATGTGTTTCTTCATCAGCGATGACGTGATCGCGATTGATCACCCTGTTTATACGCTGCTGGGAAGAACAAAGCTATTGATCCCTGGGTTGATGGAACTGGCTGTCAAACGCGGAGAGCCTGCGCCATTCATCACCATTCCTGTCGTCGTTTCCTTCTTACTGTTAGTGTTGGCATTTTATATCGCCCACTTCACCCGCTTTGGGCGCACCATGTATGCGATCGGCGGCAATGAACAATCCGCACGCCTGATGGGTCTACCCATCAATTCCACCAAGGTATTGATCTACACATTCAGCGGATTTTGTTCAGGGCTGGCAGGCATCGTCCTAAGCATCTTTGTGCTTTCAGGTCATGGCTTGTATGCAAAAGGTTTTGAGCTGGATGCCATTGCTTCAGTGGTGATGGGCGGTACGATGCTCACCGGGGGCAGCGGCTACGTTTTCGGCACTCTGTTTGGCGTGTTGATCCTGGGAATTACCCAAACCCTGATCCAATTCAACGGAACATTGAGCTCGTGGTGGACGAAAATCGTCATTGGCTTGCTAACGCTGATGTTCATTGGCGTGCAAAGTATTCTGGCCTCTCGGAAAAGAGGGCGGCGCCGCGAGGGCAGCACTCCGGCAAAGTCACGGAGAGTGCTCGTGTTCGGCGGAGCTGCAATTGTTGTGCTGGTTGTCATCGCCATCATCGTGATCCCGCAGCTAGGCGGGTTTCAAGAGGCCGGTCTCACACCAGAAGCAAGGCATTGCGAACTGCAACCTTACCGACAGGAGCAGGCCGCTGCTCTCATCAAAGATGGAGCGGTCATTGCCTACGAGCGTAACGGTGGCCCCAATTGTGTGGACGAGTTATATGCCATTTATCTGGATGGGCGAATTACCGGCGATAATGGCGTGACCACAACGGAGAAACAGGTGACCACTGCAGATGTAGAATTATTGCTGGCGGGCATAAATGAGTATGAGTGGTTTACAGATGAATTGTATGACACCTGGCACACCCCTTGCGGACAATGCTATGGTTACTATCTTACTGTTTCCTTCGATGGTCAGGAGAAGACAGTGAAAGGTGTGGATGGCGGAACGGATGCGCCAGCAAATTATTGGCAGGTGATCTCGCTTGTGAAAGGGATCATCCCTCAGTTTACAACTACGCCATAGGAGCACTTGATTGGCGGTCTTCCATAGAATTAAGGAGTTGGAGTGATGCGTGTTCAGAAGGTATTTATCCTGGCTCTCCTGGTGTGCACTTTATTATTTACCACTGCCTGTGTGTACATTGTACTGCCAGAAGGTTGGGATCTCGATGAAACAGCGGAAACGTCGGGTTGGAGTGCTGCCGTCACCAATATCGGACAGTCTGATGCCGGGGATCTGCATATTGACATCACGATACGGAACGAAACAGGCAATTGGAGCGCAATGAATGTGGTGGAGGGGAAGCCGGCTATGCTGGAAACCGGTGATGGAGAAACGATCGATTGCGAGACTGTGATGGTCAGCACAGGGGGTCACCGCCTGGCACCCGGCTTTCAGATGCGCGGCTATACAGGCGGGACAAAAGCCGAGCCGATGATCCAGCTTCTCTATGTAGAATGCCAAGGTGCAGAAGCCGCCGAGGGGGAAAAATTGACCATCGATTACGTCTACTACACCGGGGAGCTGGACTATTACCACCAAGATGCAAACCAGGCAAGCGGGACCCTGGAATTGGACCTGGATGAGATCGCCACGGATTTGACTTATCCGATCTATGAACCGGTAGAGGGTTTGATCCGGAATCCAGATGTTGAGATTCCTGCAATCAGTGACAATGTGGTTACTCTCCTCGATGTTCAGCGAACGGAAACCGGTTTTCAGTTCACCTGGCAAAATTACAACCCCACCAATTTTGCCCTGAAGACGCACATCGGAACACCTCCAGTCATTGGTGAGGATGGGATCATCTATGGTGTTTTCCAAATCATGGATCTTGTATCCGTGCCAATCACCTCAGCAGGTGGAACGGCTGAATGGACAACCGAGACCGCTGTTCCACAGGATGTGAATGGCTTTTATATTTTATTGAGCGTGGAGTCGAAACAAATGCGGCTCTACGTGAATCATGTCATCGATATATCAGACAGGTAACATTCACTACCCGGTGGCTTGAACCTTTTTATCAAGGAGGTCGTTGTGATCAATTTCAAAGGGTTGGAGGTATGGTTTATCACTGGAAGCCAGCACTTATATGGCGAGGAAACGCTCAAGAAAGTGGCGCAGCATTCGCAGGAAATGGCGCAGTGGATGACAAAGTCAGGCAAGCTGCCGATAGAAGTTGTTTTCAAGCCGGTAGTGACGACACCGGATGCGATCACTGAAATCTGCCGCGAGGCGAATAATTCTGCCAAGTGTATTGGTTTGATTACCTGGATGCATACCTTTTCTCCGGCAAAGATGTGGATTGGCGGGCTCAATCTTCTGCGTAAACCTTTCGTTCATCTGCATACGCAATATAACCGGGATCTGCCCTGGTCTGAGATCGATATGGATTTCATGAATCTGAACCAGTCTGCACATGGCGACCGCGAGTTTGGATTTATCGGCAGCCGGATGCGCCTGAACCGGAAGGTGATTGTGGGCTTCTGGCAGGATGATGATGTTCTTTCCAGCCTGGCTAGCTGGATGCGAGCGGCATGTGCCTGGCACGATGCACAAGGCGCCCGCATTGCCCGTTTCGGGGATAACATGCGCGAAGTAGCCGTCACCGAAGGAGACAAGGTCGAAGCACAGATGAGGCTGGGCTATTCGGTGAACGGTTATGGGGTTGGCGAGTTGGTGCAGTACATCAACGCGGTCAGCGAAGCGGACATCAACCGCCTGACGAGTGAATATGACGAGGCTTACACGGTTGCCGAATCGCTGCGCCCCGGTGGAAGCGAACGCCAGTCGCTATGCGAATCAGCGCGCATTGAATTGGGTATGCGGAAATTCCTAGAAGAAGGCGGATTCAAAGCTTTTACCACCACCTTTGAAGATCTTTACGGGCTAACGCAGTTACCTGGCCTGGCTGTGCAGCGCCTGATGGCAGATGGCTACGGCTTTGGCGCAGAAGGAGACTGGAAAACGGCCGCGCTGGTACGGGCGATGAAGGTAATGGGCTTTGGCCTGGACGGCGGCACATCCTTTATGGAAGATTACACTTATCATCTGGAAAAAGATCATCCCAAGGTGCTTGGCGCACACATGCTGGAAGTGTGCGCCTCGCTGGCTGGGAAGAAAGCCGTCCTGGAAATCCACCCGCTTTCGATTGGCGGCAAGGCAGACCCGGCCCGCCTGGTGTTTAATGTGCGCAATGGCCCGGCAGTCAATGCAACCCTGCTGGATATGGGCAACCGATTCCGCATGGTAGTAAACGAAGTGGATGTGATCCAGCCGGAAAAGCCGCTTGTGAAACTGCCGGTGGCCTGCGCGGTATGGATTCCGCGGCCTAACCTCAAGGTTGCTGCGGCGGCATGGATCCTGGCAGGCGGCGCCCATCATACTGGCTTCAGCCAGTCGGTCACGGTCGAACATTTAGAAGATTTCGCCGGGATGGCAAATTTGGAATTCCTTACCATTCACAGCAGAACTGATTTGACAGCATTCAAAAACGAACTGCGTTGGAATGAAGTGTATTACCACCTGGCAAAAGGCCTGTAGCATGGACGATTTCTCGGACAAACGGGCTCTTCTCCTCAACCTGGCAGCCAGGCATGCTCTGGATGCAATCCTGCTACAACGCGTAAGCAGCATTGCCTGGCTGACCAGCGGAGCGGCGGCGTATGTGAACACTGCGCGCAGCGAAGGCGAGGCTTGTTTACTGGTTACGCCTGAGCATTCCTACCTATTCACGAATAACATCGAGGCACCGCGGCTAGAGGAGGAAGAAGGATTGGGGGCGCAAGGGTGGGATTTTCAAGTTGTCCCGTGGTTCGAGGCGACAGGTTTGCCAAAGATCAGGCAGGGGCTGAAACTGGGCTCGGATAGTCTATTTCCAGGTGCATCGGATCTTTCGACAGAGATCGCTTCACTGCGCGCTCAACTAACCACACAGGAAGGGAAACGCTTCCGCACGCTGGGCAGCCTTTGCGCGCAGGCTATGGATGCAGCCGCCCGCTCCACGCGGCCAGGACAGAGCGAATACGAGATCGCCGGCTTGCTGGCAGGTGAAGCACAACAACGTGGTGTGCAGGCCATTGTAATCCTCATTGCCACGGATGAACGAATTTTCCGCTTCCGACACCCCCTCCCCACGGCCAAGAAATTGGGGCGCTATGCCATGCTGGTATTGTGCGGGCGGAGACAGGGGTTAGTGTGTTCAATCACGCGCTTAATCCATTTTGGGCGCTTGTCGGAAGAAATCCAGAGAAAGGCGGAGGCAGTGGCGCGGATCGATGCGGCGATGATTGCCGCCACCCGGCCAGGTCGCAGCTTGGGGGATATTTTCCAGGTGGCAGTTGATGAATACGCCCGAACTGGTTACCCGGATGAATGGCGCTTACACCACCAGGGGGGGCCAGCAGGTTACGAGCCGAGGGAGGCTGTGGCCAGGCCCAACGCTACGCAAATAATTTCCAACGGGCAAGCCTATGCCTGGAACCCCTCCATCACCGGCACAAAATCCGAAGATACCATCCTGGTCGGCGAAACGGGCAACGATGTGTTGACTGCCATTCCTGGTTGGCCGAAGCTGGAAGTGGATATCGGGGGAAGCATTCTGGAACGGCCAGCCATCCTGATTGTTGAGTGATAGATATGAAGGTACTCCGGCTGCACGGGCCAAAGGATTTGCGCCTGCACAACGAACAAGAGCCTATCCCCGGCCCTGGCGGGAGGCTGGTGCGTGTCAGCGCAGTTGGTATCTGTGGCTCAGACCTGCACTGGTTTGATGAGGCTGGTATCGGCGATTCGCAACTGGAAAAGCCTCTCGTCATCGGGCATGAGTTTGGAGGTGTGATTACGGAGGGACCGAATCAGGGGCAACGCGTGGCAGTTGACCCGGCGATTGCCTGCCATGCCTGCGAGTTCTGCCAGCAGGGAAACCCCAACCTGTGCGAACACTTGCGTTTCTGCGGGCACGGCGAGGAAGATGGCGCGTTACGAGAGTATATTGCCTGGCCTGAGGAGTGCCTGCACCCGCTGCCTGATGCACTTTCGGATACGGATGGCGCGATGCTCGAGCCGCTCGGTGTGGCGCTACATGCCGTGGATTTGGCCCATCTTCAGGTGGGCATGTCAGTTGGTGTTTTTGGCTGCGGCCCGATCGGGTTGCTGATCCTGCAACTGGCTCGGCTTTCAGGGGCGCTGAATCTCATCGCTACGGATGTACTACCACACCGCCTGGAGGCGGCCCGCGCCCTGGGCGCGCAACATGCCATCCGGGCTGAGGAAACGCAGGAATTGCGAAAAGCCAGCAAGAGCCGCGGATTGGATGTCACATTTGAAGCAGCAGGGGAAAACGATGCTATTGAGACGGCAATGGCGACCGCCAAACCGGGCGGGCGCGTCATCCTGGTGGGTATCCCGGCAGATGACAGGACCTCTTTCTCTGCCTCTATCGCCCGGCGCAAAGGATTGACCATCAAACTGGTGCGGCGGATGAAATTCACCTACCCGCGCGCCATCCGGCTGGTTGAAAGCGGGCAGGTGGATGTTCGCTCGTTGGTAACCCACCGTTTTCCCCTTGAGCAAAGCATGCAGGCCTTCGCCACCGCACAGCGGCGCGAAGGATTGAAGGTTGTCATTATTCCATAACGACGGATATTTCATCCATGAGGAGGCGATATGCCGAAATATACTATTGGCGTTGATTTTGGCACCGAGTCAGGCCGGGCAGTGCTTGTGGATGTCGCTGACGGACGCGAGGTTGCCACGTCAGTGTATCCCTATTCGCACGGCGTGATCGATGAAAAGCTGCCCATCCCAGCCAGAGAAATCCATCTGGAGCCAGATTGGGCGCTGCAAGACCCAGAAGATTACCTGCGCACCTTCCAAACCACTATCCCAGCCGTGTTAAAAGAATCTGGTGTGGACGCAGGAGATGTGATTGGCCTAGGCGTGGATTTCACGGCCTGCACGATGCTACCGGTGAGGGCAGATGGCACACCACTGTGCATGCTACCCGAATTTCGCCAGAACCCGCATGCCTGGGTTAAACTCTGGAAACACCACGCTGCCCAACCCGAAGCAGACCAGATCAACGCCACCGCCCGCAAGATGGGACTAGATTGGCTGAACCGCTACGGGGGTAAGATTTCATCGGAATGGTTCTTTTCAAAAGTATTGCAGATCCTTAACGAAGCCCCTGAGATCTACCACGCCGCCGACCGCATGCTGGAAGCGACCGACTGGGTGATCTGGCAATTGACCGGCAAAGAAACTCGCAACTCGTGCACGGCGGGGTATAAAGCGCTGTGGTCCAAGCGGGAGGGTTTTCCCGATAAAGCTTATTTCAAGGCACTTGACCCACGGCTGGAGAATGTAGTGGATGATAAAATGTCGCGCACCATCCAGCCGATCGGCGACCGCGCCGGGGGACTCACCGAACAGGCCGCGAGGTGGACGGGGCTTATGCCCGGCACTGCCATTGCCATCGCCAACGTAGACGCACATGTCGCCGTGCCCGCGGCGACAGTTACAGAACCCGGACGCATGGTGATGATCATGGGCACGAGTATCTGCCACATGGTGTTAGGCGATGAAGAACATGTTGTACCGGGTATGTGCGGGTATGTGGAAGACGGGATTATCCCGAGTTTCTTCGGTTACGAGGCGGGGCAATCGTGCGTGGGTGATCACTTCGCCTGGTTCGTAGAAAACTGCGTGCCGGCTGCTTATGAGCAGGAGGCGGAGGAACGCGGTATAGATATCCACCAGTTGTTGGAAGAAAAGGCCACCCGGTTAAAAGCGGGTGAATCGGGCCTGTTGGCGCTGGATTGGTGGAACGGCAACCGCAGCGTTCTTGTGGATGTAGACCTGACTGGCCTGCTGCTGGGCGCTACGCTGGCGACGAAAGCTGAGGAGATCTACCGCGCCCTGATCGAAGCCACCGCTTATGGGACGCGGGTCATCGTGGATACCTTCCAGCAGAATGGTGTGCCGATCCATGAGCTGGTAGCCTGTGGAGGGCTACCGGAGAAGAATAGACTGCTGATGCAGATCTATGCCGATGTCACCGGGCGCGAGATCAAGGTGAGCGCGTCGAAACAGACACCTGCACTGGGGTCTGCCATGTTCGGCGCAGTAGCAGCCGGCAAGGCTGCTGGAGGGTATAATTCAATCTACGAGGCAGCACAGAGGATGGCGCACCTGAAGGATGAGTCTTTTAAGCCCATCCCTGAAAATCAACAAGTTTACGAGGCGCTCTTTGCTGAGTACCTGCGCTTGCACGATTATTTTGGGCGCGGTGAGAACAACGTGATGAAAACCTTAAAACGTATCAAAGCTGAGGTCAGGCATGCTGGATGAGCTGCGCGCGGAGGTGTGCCGCCTACACGCAGAGCTGCCCCGCAATAACCTGGTGGCGTGGACATCGGGAAATGTCAGCGGGCGTGATCCGCATAGCGGGCTGGTAGTGATCAAGCCAAGCGGCATCCGTTATGAAGGTCTCACTCCCGAAAACATGGTGGTGGTGGATCTGGATGGCAGGGTAGTCGAAGGAAAATATAAGCCATCCTCCGATACTTTTGCCCACGTTTACGTTTACCGCCACCGCCCGGATGTGAACGGCATGGTGCACACGCACTCGACCTTTGCCACCGCCTGGGCAGCGGTTGGGCGACCCATCCCGCCCGTTCTGACCGCGATCTGCGATGAGTTCGGCGGGGCGATCCCGGTTGGCACATACGCCAAAATTGGCGGCGATGAGATCGGGCAGGAGATCATCCGCTCGATCGGCAGCAGCCCGGCGATCCTGATGAAGAACCACGGCGTCTTTACAATTGGGAAAACACCCGCAGCAGCAGTCAAGGCTGCTGTGATGACCGAGGATGTGGCGCGCACGGTTTTCTATGCCCTGCAGCTAGGCCAGCCGGATGAGATCCCGGCAGAGGAAGTTGCCCGCGCCCACCGCCGCTATCTCGAAGAATATGGTCAATAAGCGCGCCGTTCTCTGGGACATGGACGGTGTGCTGGTGGACAGCGGCGAATTACACTACCAGTCCTGGCTGGAAACGCTGACTGCTCTTTCCATCCCGTTTGACCGCGAAAAATTCCGGCAAACCTTTGGGATGAACAATCACGGCATCCTGACCGTCCTGATGGGTAAACCACCGGAAGCAGATTTTCTGGAAATGGTCAGCAACCGTAAAGAGGGACGTTTTCGCGCCTTGATCCATGGACGGTTACAACTGCTACCGGGTGTTCTGAGCTGGCTAAAACGATTTGAAGAGAGGGGAGTATTCCAGGCAGTTGCCTCCTCCGCTCCGCAGGCGAACATCGAAGCGATTGTGGATGAGCTTGACATCCGCAAGTATTTTGCAGTGCTGCTCTCGGCATATTTTATGCCAGGAAAGCCTGCCCCAGATATCTTCCTGGAAGCGGCGCGGCAACTGGGGGTGAGCGCAGAGCATTGTGTGGTTGTAGAAGATTCAATCGCAGGCGTAGAGGCCGCCAGACGTGCAAGCATGAAGTGTATAGCAGTCACGACCACCAACCCCCGGCAGGCGCTCATGGGGGCAGATTTTGTAGTGGATAGCCTGGATGAGGCTGCGCTGAGTGATTATCTATTAAAGTCGTAGAATTAACGTTTGTGTTCTTTATATAAACGGCTTCCCGCAAACACTAGCATGCGGGAAGCCACGAAAAGATGTGATTTAGAAATTATTGCTCAAACAACCTGCCAGGCCTCCAGGGGGTACCCAGCAGTGGCAAAAGCCAGCGGTCCAGCCCCAACCAGCCTGCCGTTTTCCAGGCCAGGATCAACAGAATCGAAAGCGTAAACAACACCGGGTTTACACTGGCCGTTCCAGCCATCATGAAATTCCAGTTCATGAAGCCCCCCAGAAATGCTGCGATCCCGGTGAACAAGCCCAGAATTAACGCCATACCCACAAGAATCTCGCCGGCAACAATCAATTTGGAAAACCAGGTATAGCTGCCACTATCGAGCAATATCTGGATGAAAGCCCTATACCAGTTAAACGAGATCAACGGGCGACCGGGCGCATCGGGGATTTCTACCGCGCGCATCCAAAAGCCACGTAGTATCTCACCGGTCTCTACCCAGCCAGGATTGCTTAATTTACCCCAGCCTGAAGTCAGCCACACATAGCCGATATACAAGCGCGCTGCCAACCAGAGCCAGGCCCAGCGAACACTACTGAATAAATTCACTGCAATCGGTGGATCGTGAACAATGATCGGTTGTGACAATGTTTGTGATTTCATAGGTTCCTCCTCATTTTGTTGAGCACATAATCGATTCTAGATATTAGGTGAGAATGCAATAGAGATATATATCACCTTAATTATCAATTATATCCCAAAAAGCTAAATCTTACAAGTGGTATCGGTGTAAAAATGCCAAGCCCAGGTTCGTTTTGGGCTTGGCAAGACGATTTTACATTACGGTTTAATTATTTAATGGCGATTCAACCTTCCCAATTTGAGCAGGTTGGGCTAACATAGAGAATAGCGCAAGAAGAATTCACCGCTGGAAGCACACGGCAGAACGGGCGATTTAGAGGGCACCAGGAATCAAATGGTGGGAAAGGGCCAGGCGGCGATGAGGTTTTTCAAAAAACATTCAGGAATCGGAGATTGATGCCATTATGAGTCAAGTTAATACAATCATCGATGCCATCAAACAAAATAAACACAGCCCTACCGGGTTGGCTGAGGTTATATCCTGGGAAACATTGTCTTTAACCGATCGCGAAGAACTGATCAACCAAGTACACGAATTGTGGGAAACACCCCACAGCCTCAAGCTGCTGCTTTTTCTGCATCTGGTAAATGACGCTGACCCATGGTATCGCTTGAGGATTTTAGGATTAGCAGCACAACACACTGAGGTCAACGAGGAGAGTCGGTTAGATGCATTGAACGAGCTGGGCAGCCTGCTCAGTACACTAACCCCTGCGGATGAGGCCCAGCGCACATCATACCTGCGCTCTCAAGCACTCTATGCCTGCCTCCAGGCTCAATATATGGAAAAAGTACAAAGGCCACAAGAAGCTACTGAGCAATACCAGAAGGCTTACAAGATCTATATGGATCTGGGGCTGGCAAAATCAGCCGCGGCTGTCGATCGCGAATTGAATAAACTGCAATCAGCGCCTGCCACGGAGGATTCCCAACCCATTGCGAACGAGGTGTTAGCCCCTCCCCCACAAGGACAAGAGCCTGAAGCCGATCTAGAAGCGCCAATCAGCACACAGGAGGAGCCCCCATCCACGCTGGATGCCGACAAGAAAAAACTCGAACGCCTGGAGGGAGAGAAACGCGATCTTGAACAGCAGATCAGCCAACTGCAACAAACGATCTGTGCAGCGATGGCAGAACAGAAAAAAGGGCTGGAATACGAACTTCACATACTGCAGCAGAATATTGAGTTGGCTCAGCAAGAAAAGCAGTATCTCGAAGCCGAGATAAAAAGCCTCACGCAAACACGAAACGACTATCGGAACGCTGCCCAAGTCATCAGCACGCTTGAAAGCCAGACCCAGCAAATTCAATCTGAGCTAGAAAAAGCACAGGCTGAATTGATCAAAACTCACCAGGAAAACATATCCATGAAAGAAGAATTAGCCAAACATCGCGAGAAAGTACTGCCTGATTGGGCCCGTTCCATGTTAAACGAGGGGTAACCCATGGCGCGCATGATCCCCTCGAACACAAGCATGATGAGGAGGGCTGAAGAGCGCATGCTTTTTGAGCTCTTTCGGGATCACCTGCCCGCCGAATGCGTTGTCCGCTACGAGGTACGGGTAAGCCATCGTGAGCTACGGCCAAATTTCACCGTTATGGATCCCAAGCGCGGTGTTTGCATCGTGGAGATTAAGGATTGGGATGCCAGCAGCCTCGCCAGGTTGGGATCAGGTAGGGTTTGGGTGCGCAGCCGGAAAATGCCTGTCCCAAAACCGATGCGCAATCCAGATCAAAAGTGCCGAAATTACCTGCGCGAGCTTCGTGCGCAATTGACAGGTGCAGAATCGTTGCGGGTTGAGGGACAACCCCTGAAACTTTCAGTGGAATATTTTTTGATCTTCCCTAATATAAGCCGTGATGAATTTACCTCGCGCGGCTTTGGCAAGATGATCTCTACCACCCATGCGATCTTTGGCGATGATCTTGAAAATCATGGTGAAGGTTTAGTGAACCGTTACGCAAGATTGCTGCCATGTTTACCCAAAACACTGAGTCAAAGCCAGCAAAATGCAATTACTGCAATCCTGGATCCTACCATCGTTCTGCCCCGCCCGGCGATGGAAGATGGCCTGATTACCGTCAATCCGGGGAATGTTCAATCGGAAGAGCAATCCACTGCGGTGCTCAGCCTGGAACAAGAGGAAATCGCTAAGAGCATGGGAGAAGGGCCATGCTTGTTGCGCGGTATTGCCGGAACGGGGAAGACGATGATCCTGCTTTACGGAGCTAAATTACTGGCTGCAAACGCCCCAGAGAAGAAGTTGCTGATCCTGTGCTGGAATATAGCCATGGCGAATTATATGCGCCAGACCTACGACAAATTAGCCCTGGAGGCAGGTGCGCAGGTGAGAATCGAACATTTTTCAAGCTTTATCTGCGACCTTTTAAATCTATCTCATCGCATTTTTGATGTAGAAACTGATGAAGCATATACCTTTCTCCAAGATCAGCTTGATCTATACCCAATCAGCGAGGATGATCAATTTGACGCTATCTTTGTGGATGAAGCACAGGATTTCCGCAAAGAGTGGATTACTTTCTTGTTTCAAAAGATGATCCGTGGGGCAAAGCCACAAAAGAGGAATCTCATTATCGCGGCTGACGACGCGCAAAGGGTCTATCACCAGCGGGATTTTAACTGGAACTCTTTCGATTTCCAGTTTAGCGGGTATTCCAAAGTATTAAAGACCATTTATCGGAACTCTGCCCGTATTTGGATTTTCTCTGCTTTCTTGCTTGAGCATAAGGCTGCTTATGCGCAGGAGGCAGGCAAGCTGCTGTTTGCAAACCCAGGCAAGTATGAGCCGCTGGTGTTGCGGTGCAAAGATCTGGATGACCAGATCGAGCATGCAATCCGGATGATCAAGAATTTACTCAAACAGGGCTTCGCTGCCCGCAATGTCTTAATCCTTTACCGGCATAAAAAAATCCCCTGGTTAAAACACTACCCACTGGTGGAGAATTTAACTGCCCGGCTGGATGATGCCGGCATCGCCTGGGACTGGGTATCCGAAGACGCAAGGGCCAAGCGCAGTTTTGATGGGGAATCCGATACGGTCAAGATTTCTACCGTTCACGCCGCCAAAGGTTTAGATAGTCCGGTCGTTATCATCCTGGGGGTAGAAACTTTTCTACCGGACGCTCACCAGGAAGCGCAGGATATTGATGAGGTGAATTTGCTCTATGTAGCGATGAACCGCGCACGCGAGTTCCTGGTTGTTATGTATAGTGGTAAAAGGGGGCTGGTTGAAAATCTAAAACATTGTGAACGCGAGTATGAAAAATATCGCTATGCCATCCTCGCAATGCCACATTTAAATTGAATCTTACAGGCCGGGGAAATTAGGGGGATGGCATCTGCCCCAAAACAGAACACACTGCTGCTCGCTAGGCTGGAGGATGATTTGCTGAAATCCTCTCAGTCCTTTAGGAGACGGTCATTATTTCCACCATTGACAAGTCGCCCCAACCCTTCTAAACTTATCCCATGCTAGCCAGAGTGCAATCCTGCGCAGTCATTGGTCTGGATGGGGTGATTGTCACGGTAGAAGTTGACACTGCTGATGGTCTTCCTGGCATGACCATCGTTGGACTGCCAGACGCGGCGGTACAGGAGAGCCGCGAGCGCGTCCAGGCTGCCATCAAAAATGCTGGCCTGCAATACCCCCGCAAACGCATTGTCGTCAACCTGGCACCAGCATCGGTACGCAAGGAGGGGCCTACTTACGATCTGCCGATTGCATTAGGCGTCTTGGTGATGAGTGGCCTGGTGGCGCAGGAATCTGTCAACAGCGCCCTGGTGATAGGCGAGCTTTCCCTGGATGGCTCTGTGCGCCACGCTCGTGGAGTCTTGCCTATGGCAGCCACAGCGCGCGACCAGGGGTTCAAGTGCATCTTTGTTCCACTGGAAGACGCTGGCGAGGCCTCTCTAATTCCAGGTTTAGAGGTGATCCCGGTTTCTTCCCTGTATGCGCTCTATCGCCATCTGGAAGGCTCCAGCCCGATCACTACCCATCCCGCCCTCAGCCCCGAACAGCTGCCCGCCCCTGCCCTGACCGATTTTGGCGAAGTGAAAGGCCAGGAGCATGTCAAGCGTGCCCTCGAAGTGGCTGCCGCAGGTGGGCATAACGTGCTGATGGTCGGCCCGCCCGGCGCTGGTAAAACGCTGCTGGCGCGCGCCATGCCGGGCATCTTGCCGCGTATGAGCATCGATGAGGCGCTGGATGTAACCCGCATCTACTCGGTTGCCGATCAACTGCCCCCAGAGACGCCCCTGATCCAGACGCGGCCGTTTCGCGCTCCTCATCACACCATCTCCCATGCTGGTTTGGTAGGCGGCGGGAACTGGCCCCACCCCGGCGAGATCAGCCTCGCCCACCGCGGGGTGCTTTTTTTGGATGAACTGCCGGAGTTTGGCCCGCGTGTGCTAGAGGTGATGCGCCAGCCGATCGAGGATAAGATCGTTACCATCAGCAGGGCGCAAGGCTCTCTGACCTTCCCTGCCAACTTCATGCTGATTGCTGCCATGAATCCCTGCCCATGCGGTTACTTTGGAGACCCGGTCAAGCCCTGCACCTGCTCCTCTGCCACCGTCACCAAGTACCAGAAGCGCATCTCCGGGCCACTACTCGACCGCATCGATATTCACATCGAGGTACCGCGCGTCGAGTACGACAAGCTCAGCGACACCCGCCTGGGCGAGACCTCGGCAACCATCCAGGCACGCGTGGAGGCGGCGCGC
>JAFGBV010000221.1 GCA_016932955.1 Anaerolineales bacterium
GCTCACCGCCATCATCAGTTTGCGGTTGTAGCGGTCCACCATGACCCCAGCCAAGGGGATCATCAGCAGGTAGGGCAGGATAAAGGCAGTCTGCATGATGCCCAGGGAGGTGGCGCTGCTGGTCTGCTGGAAAACCCAGATGGACAGCGCAAAGCCGGTCATGCTAGAGGCCAGGATGGATACCGCCTGCCCCAGTAAGACGATGGTCAGGCCGAGCATACCCGCGGGACGGTGGAAAGTGCCGGAGTTCATGGGTTACCTCATCTTCCAAGAGTCAGGAAATGAACGAACAAGTTTATGTCGATTATATGGCAAAACAGAAGAAGTTGTCTGCTGTTTATCGGATGATGCGGACTTTGACACAATTAACCAGGGAACACGGCTTTCACAAGAATGGTTACAAGCAAGGTTTCCAGTGTTATCGCGAACCGCATGTGTTCTCCCAGCGGTGTGGCGATCTCCTGCTATGGCGTAGATTGCTTCTTCGGGCTTTCCCCCTCATCGCAATGCCCCCCAAAATCTCCTTGCAGGGGGTGGGGAAAGTAGGGCTTGACGACTTTGTTAAAGCCCTGGCCCAGGAATACAAGGTTCTGGCGAATAATTAAAGCAAGAGGTAAAATAATCGTATGAATACCATGAATAACAATAAAAAGGAATTATCACCAGAACAACGGGGAGAACTACTCAGCGCGTTGGCTGCCCGTTTTGAGAAAAACATGAACCGCCATGAAGGCTTAGCATGGGCGCAAGTCCAGGCAAAGCTGGAAGCGAGCCCTGAAAAACTATGGTCGCTCCATGAAATGGAAAAAACTGGCGGCGAGCCGGATGTAGTTGAGGTTGATGAAAAGACAGGCGAATACATTTTTTATGATTGTTCCGCCGAAAGCCCTGAAGGCCGCAGAAATGTGTGTTATGACCGTGAGGCGTGGGAGTCAAGGAAAGAACATAAACCAGGCAATAACGCCATGGATATGGCTGCTGCCATGGGCATTGAGCTGATAACAGAAGAACAATATCGAGCGTTGCAAAAGCTTGGAAATTTCGATACGAAGACCTCGAGCTGGGTGAAAACACCTTCTAACATCAGGAAACTTGGCGGCGCCCTCTTTGCGGATCGCCGCTACGACCATGTTTTCGTGTATCACAACAGCGCGCCCTCTTACTATGGGGTAAGGGGGTTTCGCGGCTCGCTAAGGGTTTAAAGATCATCAAGGATTCTAAGGGTTCATCCCCAGATCGGAGGCAGGGCTATGGACGAGAACCTGGCGGGGACAATTACCTTTCTCTTTACGGATATCGAAGGAAGCACCCGGCTCTGGGAGGGTCACCCGGAGGCGATGAAGG
This sequence comes from Anaerolineales bacterium, assembly GCA_016932955.1. Next base: position 1,345 of record JAFGBV010000221.1, read on the forward strand.
GGGCGCTGGCCCGTCACGACCAAATCCTGCGCACCGTAATTGAAGCGAATGGCGGTCACATTTTCAAGACGATGGGGGATGCTTTTTGCGCCGCGTTTGGTGTCGCGCCAGATGCCCTGCAGGCGGCGTTGGATGCGCAACGCGGGTTGCAAGCCGAAGCCTGGGAGGGGGGCATTGAAGCCATCAGGGTGCGCATGGCTTTGCACACTGGCACGGTGCAGGCGCGGGAGGGTGATTATTTTGGCCCGCCGTTAAACCGCGTCGCCCGGTTGCTGGCTGCGGCGCATGGCGGGCAGGTGCTGCTCTCCCTGGCGGCGCAGGAGTTGGTGCGCGATTGCCTGCCGCCCTCTGTCTCGCTGCGCGATATGGGATCGCACCGCCTGAAGGACCTGTTCCGCACGGAGCATATTTACCAGCTCATCGCCCCAGGCTTGCCCCAGGAATTCCCGCCGCTGCGTTCCCTTGATATCCACCAGACCAACCTGCCCGTCCAGCCCACGCCGTTCATCGGGCGCGAGCGCGAGCTAAGCGAGGTGGTCCACCTGATCCAGGGCGAAGATGTGCGCCTGGTCACATTAACCGGCCCCGGTGGGACAGGCAAGACGCGGCTTTTGCTGCAGGCCGCGGCAGACCTGTTGGAAGCCTACCCGGACGGGGTTTTCTTTGTTGATCTATCCCCGCTGCACGACTCCGGGTTGGTGATGCAGACCATCGCTGCGACCTTGGGTCTCCGGCCGCGCCAGGCGGCATCCGCGGCCGATGAGCTGGCGAGTTACCTGGCTGAAAAACGCCTCTTGCTGGCGTTGGACAACTTCGAGCAAGTCGTGGAGGCGGCTAAAGAGATCAGCCGCCTATTAGGTAGCATCCCCTCGCTCAAGGTATTAGCCTCCAGCCGGCGCGTACTGAACATTTACGGGGAGCACGAATACCCGGTGCCGCCGTTGAGCTTGCCTGAACGCCGCCGCGGACAGACCGCCGCCAGCCTCTCGCAATACGAGTCGGTGGCGTTGTTCATCCAGCGCGCCAAAGCGACCAGGGCTGACTTTAAGATCACCGAGGAGAATGCCCCGGAGATCGCCGAAATCTGCCTGCGCCTGGAGGGGTTGCCCCTGGCGATCGAGCTGGCTGCAGCCCATAGCAAGATGCTCAAACCGGCTGCCATGCTTCAACGGCTGGAGGACCAGCTCAGGGCGTTGCGCAGCAGCCTGCAGGATATCCCCGCCCGGCAGCGTACCATGCGCGCTGCCATCGACTGGAGTTACGAGTTGCTCGAGGAGGCTGAAAAAACGCTGCTGGCGCGCCTGGGAGTCTTCCGCCACGGCTGGTTCCTGGATGCTGCGCAGGCGGTCTGTGCCGGGGAGGATCAGGATGTGTTTGACGGGCTGGAAGCGTTGCTCGATAAGAGCCTGATCCGCGAGATGGCCAGTGGGACCGGTGAGACCCGCTTTGTGATGCTGGAAGTGATCCGCGAGTACGCCGCCGAGAAACTCGGGGAAAGCGGCGAAGCCGCGGCGATTTGCGACCTCCACGCTGCCTATTACCTCCACCTGGCGGAGCAGCTTAGCGCCTGGGATCAAAAGCACTACGGGGATATCTTCACCGAAGAATTGGATAATCTCCGGGCGGCGATCGATTGGGCGCTCAAGACCTCCCGGCCCGCGCTGGCGGAGCAGATCATCTATTCCCTGTGGGGTGGACTGTTAACCTCTGGTTTTGCCCAGGAAACCCTGAATTGGATCGAACGCATCCTGGCTCAGAAGGAAGGCCTGGAAACAAAGGCGCTGGCGCGCGCCTGGCGAGTGGCTGGGGTTTGCAATTATCACCTTCATCGCTTTGAGGCTGCGCAGCGCTACTACGAACAGGCGCTTCAGCTATGCCGGGAGACCGGCGACAAATCCGGGGAAGCTGCGAACCTTAACAACCTGGCAGTCAACGCCAGCGAAGTGTGGGGCGACTATGAAAAAGCGCTGGCGCTCTACGAGCAAGCGCGGGCTTTGCATCATGAAGTGGGCAACAAGATTGGCATGGGTATTGCCCTGGGTAACCTGGCCGAGATCTCTGCCGACCTGGGACGTGATAAGGCTGCGCTGGCCTATTGCCAGCAAGCGGTCCAGTTATTTGCGGAAATTTCGAGTTACCCCAACCTGGCATGGGTCAAGTCCAGTCTGGGGGGCCTGCTTGGCCAGAGGGGGGATCATGAGGGCGCGCGGCGATATCTTATGGAATCTGCCGCCATCTTTCAAGAATTCGGCATGGTCTTCTCAGGCTGGCTGGGTTGGTTCCTGAAGATGGCCTTGCTGGCTGCCGCTGAAGGGAAGGCCGAGCGCGCCGCGCAGTTACAGGGCGTCGTAGATGCCATCCAAGAAGAGAGTCTATTGCTCGCTGGGCAAGAATTGAAATCGCATAAAGAGCTTAAGGAGCAGCTCAAAGCCCTCCTGGGCGAGGCAGATTACCAGGCGGCGTGGGGGCGCGGGCGAAATTTCTCTGAAGAGCAGGCCATCTCCTTTGGAAAAAACCTGGATTAGTTTCTGAGAGGCTTTGAACTCGAATGGGCTTAAGAAAATCTCTGAGGAGATCCCCATGGTGGATATTATTCCCTATCAAAGTCGTTGGCCCGGCGAATTTCACCAGATTGCTTCCGTCCTGCGCAGGGGTTTGGGAGACCTGGCTTTGCGCATAGACCATATCGGCTCGACCTCGGTGCCTGGCCTGGCCGCCAAGGATGTGATGGATATCCAGATCACCGTCGCCGCCCTGGATCAGGCCTTGGACGCCGCCATGTCCGCCCTGGGCTATACTCGCCGCCTGGGAATCCAGCTTGATCACCGTCCCGCCGGCGTGGAAGTGCCCGATTCTGAATGGGAGAAGTGGAACTTTGACCCGCCGCCCGGTCAACGGCGCACCCATACCCATGTCCGCCTCCAGGGGCAGGCCAACCAGCGCTACCCGCTCCTGTTTCGGGACTACCTGCGCGCCCACCCTCCGACTGCGGAATCATATGCGGAATTAAAGCGTCGCCTGGCGCTGCACTTGCGCGACCCCGCCATGTACCCGGAAGTGAAAGACCCGGCGGTGGATCTCATTTACTGGGCGGCGCAAGAATGGGCGGCAGCCATTCACTGGCAACCAGGACCGTCAGATGGATAATCTATATTTAGTTTGTCTTCTGCAAGAAGGAGGGCAGCCAGGATGAAAAACAAGAAATTTCTCTGTTGCAATTCGTTTGTGATACCTTTGACCGTATTTTGACCTTCTATTCTCCCAATTGGAGTTGGCTGGCGGAGAACATCGCCGCTGGATATACCACCCCGAGCCAGGTCATGACCGGTTGGATGAACAGCACCGGGCACCGCAATAATATCCTCTCCGCCTTTGGGAGCGGGTGCGTTGGTATCAACGCGGGTGAGGGCGCTCTTCCTGCGCTATAATTAACCCGGAGGGTATCTCTATGTCCATTCGCGAACTGAAAACCGAACTCTTGATCGTCGGCGGCGGGCTGGGCGGCGTGGCGGCTGCCCTGGCTGCCCTGCGCCTGGGGCGGGAGGTCATCTTGAGCGAAGAGACCCCCTGGTTAGGCGGTCAAATGACCGCTCAGGCGGTGCCGCCCGATGAGCACCCCTGGATCGAAGAGACCGGCTGCACCCGGAGCTATCGAGCCCTGCGCGAGGGTATCCGCGATTACTATCGCCGCTTCTATCCTATGATCCAGGAAGTCAAAGCCGA
>JAFGBV010000222.1 GCA_016932955.1 Anaerolineales bacterium
GAAGCCACCTTTGTCATGCGCAACCAGGGAGAGACCGGCGAGGCTTTTGACGTCTGGTTCCCTGCCTGGCTTCCCGAATATCCTTACTATGCCCCTACCGCTGGCGTAGAAAAACTGGCTGCCTGGGTCAATGACGTGCCTGTGCAGTTGACGTACTACGAACACATGTCAGAATCGACGTGGAGTGGTCCCCTTCCCTGGGCGACCTGGTTTGTCGATTTTCCCCCAGGCGAGGATGTTGTCATCCGCGTAACCTATGACGCGCTGCCCTCTGGCGACCGGCCTTATGGGACATTCTATTACGTCCTCGAAACCGGTGCAGATTGGTATGGGTCGATCGGCACAGGAACCGTCACGCTGCGTTTGCCCTATGGCGTTAATGAAACGAACACTGCGCTCAACCCTGAATCGAGAGGGGTTTTGAATGATACCAGCCCCAACCCCGCCGGTTACACTACCTCGGGCACAGATGTGATCTGGCAGTTCAGCGATCTGGAGCCGACCGCGCAGGATAACATCCGCTTGACCGTGATGCTCCCCGATGTGTGGCTGGAGATCGAGGCGGCGCAGAAAGATGCTGTCGAGAACCCCGATTCCGCCGCTGTTCAAACACGCCTGGGCAACACCCTGATGGCTGGGCTGCAGCGTTTCAAGATCTCCTACCAGCATCAGGGCAATAGTGCTGCCCTCGCCGCCCAGGCGAGGCAAGCCTTCGCCCGCGCCCTCGAGCTGGACCCCCAGGGCATGGGAGTGGAAGATTTGGTTACCTACCTCACCCTGCTCTTTTGGGATGGCGAGTATGATATCTCAACCGTGCCCGATGACCTGCTCCTGCTGCTCGGCGAGGCGATGGACCGCAGCCCGCAGGATGTGGAGGCAGTCGTCAATTACCTGGGCATCCTCTATTTTGATTGGGATATCAAGTATTACGGCGATTTATCTAATGCGCCGCGCCCATCAGCCGCACTGCTGGGGATATTGGACAAGGCCATCCAGTACGATAGCGAGAATCCACCATTGTGGCTCCGCGAGGAGTGGAGCAATCTTGGGCCTCCTGCAACCATTGCGCCTGAAAATTCTCCCACCGCGGTACCCTCGCCCGTCCCTACCCAGGAGCCGCCTCCTCCGCCAACCACCACTTCTACACCACAGCCTGTTGAGCCGCCTTCCCCCACCGCGCCGCCCCCTGCAGCCACTGCACCCCCCTCCCCTGCACCGCCCGCCGCAGAATCGCCCTCCAGCCTGCCGCAAGGGGGCATCGTGGCGATCATTGTTGGTGTGGTCCTTCTGGTTGCCGGGCTGCTTTTGCGCCGCCGCAAACAGGCATGAGATTGGGACACCCCCTTATGATCACTTTAAATTGTTGATGATCCCTACAGCCAGCCCGCAGGTGATACAGGCCCCAATTGCCAGGCATACCAGACCGACGATCATCCCCCATCGTGAACCTCCCGCTGTCCGTTCCAGCACCGCCTCACTGGGATTCTGCGGGTTGTAATAGACACTCGCTTGACTCCCGACCGGGAAGTGGGCTAAATACGCCTCAGCTTTCTGAGGGCTGTTGTACCCGATAACCCCGCCAAAAGAGATGCGCTTGCTGGTGTAGGCTTGCCCATTCACCTGGTAAGCATAATGCACTGACGGGTAATAGGCATAGCGCCTGCGATCATCATCATCAACGCTGACGCTTTCTTTTACCTCTGCGTTGGTTATCTGACCGGCCGTAGAAGACCAGGATAGGCTGTCCTGCGCCTTTTGGCGGCTGCGCAAACTGGAGAAGATCAGGAAAATCCCAATCCCCCATGACGCGAGGATGAATATTCCTCCACACAATACCGCGAAAGCCAGCGGGCCAAAGTTTGTCATTTCTCCACCTCCTTATAAAACTCCTATTTATTCACGGCAATATGCCTCAAAAGTGTGTATAATCAGTATATGACAGCCCCAATTGACCACTTGGCTTTCATCATCACAACCGGATTGCAATCTGCGGAATTGGAGCAGGGTATGCGCCAGGCCGGTCTGTTTTTTACCCATATTGATAGTTCAGGCGGTGTGCTGTACGAGCCAAGTGTTTGCCTGCTCACCGGCTTGCCTGGTGAGCGGCTGCCAGAACTAATGGAGCTGATACGGCAGTATTGTCAGCCTTACCACCAATTTATCCCTACCCATTTGAATGTGCACCCGCATATTGCGCCTTTGCCTATGGTTGAGACAGAGATGGGCGGGGCAGTTGTTTTTATTATCGAAGTTGATCGCTTTGAGCAGCTATGAATGATACACCGATGAAACTAATGATCGCCATTGTTCGCGAGCCAGACGACGTAGATGTGATTCGGGCGCTGGTGGAGCATGGATTCCGGGTTACTCGTGTGGCAAGCACAGGCGGATTTTTACGCCGCGGGAATGCAACGCTGATGATCGGCTTAGAAGCCCAAAAAGTAGACGAGGTATTCGAACTGTTACACCAAACTTGCCACCCCGCGGAGGGTGAGGAGCACCGTGCCACTGTCTTCGTCGCGAATTTGCCCTCCTTCGAATATATCTAGCCTTCCCCGCTCGATTGCGGACTCTCCTCGATACCCAAATGTGAAAGCACCAATGAGAGCGGCCAATGGCGGTGCTCTTCGAAAGCCTTACGCGCATCAGCCAGGGCACGTAATTGCTCCTCCCGGTTACGCACAAAATGGCGGCGGATCACTCTTGCCTGTAGGTTTTCGGCGATAGAGAAATTGGTGCCGTTGCTGCTTTCGATGGCATCCTGCACAAATTGGTTTAAGTACTCTCGATAGACTTTAACATTCATTTCACTCTTGCTCCTCAGACGCAGCCAAAGGTGCCTCTTTGGCGGATCGCCGGCGCAGGAGCGCAAAAACAGCCAGCGCCAGTCCCACCAGAATCAACACCAAGGCCTGCCACATCAGCGGGCGGAAAACCTCCGCCGCCAGGCGCAGGATGGAACGGGTGGCCTCCTGCATCACCAGTTCAGGGGTTTCGCTGAGCGGCCCAGCGGCCAGGATATTGGTGATCAGCCAGCGATAGGTCAAGGCCGGCAGCAGGGTGAGCACGCCTCCCACCATCAGCGGGAAACCGATCCAGCGCCCCAATCCCTCCAGTGAGCGCACCACCAACGCAGCCAGGATCAGAGCGAGTGCCAATGGCACCAGCCAGGCAATCCCGGCCCAAAAGCGAATACTGCGCAAGGTTTGCTTGAGCGCCTCTGGACCAACCCCGGCCGTATCCTCCACCTGTGCCAGCTCCTCAGTCAGCGCAAATTCGTTGGGGATATTATTGACCACATCTTGTAGGGAGGCAAGATAATCATTGAATTGATCCTCATGCCAGGGATCAGGGAAATTGCACAGGTTGTAGAGCACCTCTGTTCCCGAGGGGGCAGCAGCCAGGCGGCTTTGGAAATCTTCGATCTCTTCTTGTGTGCACGGCTCGAGGTTTTTAAAAGTGATCACGATACAATTCGAGCCGTGCTGGCCGTTGACCCGTTCTTTGAAAGTCTGCATCTTCCAGGTAATTTGCGGCACCCGATCGTTTGTGTCAATCCATTTATACACCCCGTCCACCGTCACAGAAGTCCACTCGGTCAAGATCTCCGCCGGCAGCACCTCGGATTTGATCTCGCGCCAGTCATCTCGATCCAGGTAAGACATCAGCAGCACAACATCCGGCTCGCTGATGCCGGTCATTGCTTCGCCCGTGGCAACGCGCTCCTCAGCGCGCCGGTCAGAATACCATTCCAACGCCACTGGGATCAGATCGGAGTTGACGACTTCATCGGTTATGATACGTTTGACCAGCTCGACGTTGAAGATCGCTCGTCCCAGGTCAAAAGCAAAGAGGCTGATCGGCAGCGCCACCACCAGTAGCACTGCGACGATCAAAGCCACAGTTTTCAGACAGCCAGAGGAAGATTTCTGTGCGGTTCCCTTTTGCTCAGACATAGCGATATCCTCCAGTTTTTTTCATTTTTCTCTGGCAGCCCGGGCGCGGGCATACAGATCCACGTATTGTTTGGCGCTCTTTGCCCAAGAGAAATCCTGCGCCATAGCGCTCCGGATCATCTGGGCTATGTGTTGCTTGCGGTCATAGTAGGTGCTGATGGCCCACCCAATTGTATAGTACACCGCCTCGGCGCTGGGTTCCCGGAATTTGAAGCCCGTCCCGCTTCCATCCGCTTCACGATATTGCTCTACAGTGTCATCCAGGCCGCCGGTGGCGCGCACGATCGGCAGTGTGCCATATTTCAACGAATAGATCTGGTTTAACCCACAGGGCTCATACAGGGATGGCATGATGAAGAAGTCTGCACCGGCCTCGATCATGTGTGCCAGCTCGTTGTTATAACCGATGTGGCTGCCCACCAGGCCGGGATAGCGCGCCGACAAAGCGCTAAAATAATGTTCCAGGTGTTTTTCCCCCGCGCCCAGGATCGCAAATTGTACGCGCATATTCTCCAGAACGCTTTCCATTACCTGTGCCAGCAGGTGCAACCCTTTTTGATCGACCAAGCGGCTGACAGCGCCGATAATGGGAATATCAGTGGTCTCTTCGAGCATAAAGCGCCGCTGTAATTCGCGTTTGCAGATTGCTTTACCGCTCAGATCAGCATTGCTGTAGTGAGCCGGGATATGCGAGTCGCTGGCCGGGTTCCATTCATCATAGTCTACGCCATTAAGGATCCCCACATAGCGATCCCCTTTGTTGTTCAAATAAGGCGCCAAACCCTGCCCTCCAATGGGTGTGCGCGTCTCATTGGCGTAGGTAGGGCTGACCGTATTGACAATATCGGCATATTGGATGCCGCCTTTCAAAAAATTTATCTGCCCATGATCCTCAAATTTGTCTGAGGTGAAATTCCCCCACTGCAATCCCAGGTAGTCATAGTGGTTGGCGCTGTAAACGCCCTGGTAGGCAATATTGTGAATGGTTAGCACACTGGCTGCGCTTCCCAGCACGGGGTCGTCCCAGTGCCAGATCTTCAAATAGGCTGGCGCCAGGGCAGTTTGCCAATCATGCACGTGAACAATATCTGGAGAATAACTAAGATCGCGGCAGGCTTGCAACCCGGCGCGGGTCAGAAAGCCGAAACGACGCGGGTTGTCCGGGTAGTCATGGAAGTCCGCATCGTGGTATAACCCCCAGCGATCAAAGTATTGATTCGACTCAATAAAGTAAACCGGCACTCCCTCGCGGTGTGATACATGCACCGAGCACCATTCTTCCTTATTTCCCATCCATACGCCCAACGGGCTGAGAGCCGGCTGTAAACCGAAACGCTGCCCATCGATCGATGCATACTTGGGCATGATCACGATCACTTCATGCCCCAATGCCATGAGCGCCCTGGGCAGAGCGCCGGTCACATCTGCCAGGCCTCCCGTTTTGGCAAAAGGCGCACATTCTGAAGCAATCATCGCAATTTTGAGCGATTTTTTCATCTGCCGGTCCCTCAGGCCTTGCTAACCTCTTTGGCGCAGGATAGTGGTCCTGGGAGGGCGCAAGATGGTTATGAGCAACCAGCCCACTGCCCCCAGCAAGAGCAGCCCGCCCAGCACAGGCACAGCGCAAGGCCCAAATTGAACAAGCAATTGCATCAACTGTACCTGCGTAGCGCTGACCGGGGTGCCCAGCCCATTCTCGATCACACTCAGCACAACGAACCAACAGGTGATCGTCAAAACCAGGATGAGTGCCATCAGAGCAAGGGGCACCCAGGAAGTTGCCAGAAAACTAGCCCTTTTTGTGCTCCGCATCAACCGGCCGCGCGACTTTGCGTGTAATTCATTGAAGATCTCATCCCGGATTTTTGCTGAGCTGTATACAAGGTCCACAAACGGTGTGCCCTGCTCGGCGCGGCGCTCGATCTTCAGCACTGTATCATTTGTCGCAGCCTGTGCCGAGAGGATATCTTCCAGGCGAACGATGATCGCCTGGCTCATCACCTCGTCATCGGGAACATCTCCGCGTTCAATCTGCTCTTGAACCCGCCGCAGCACGCTGCGGCTGGGGTTGGTGATTACTATGCCGTCTTCTGAGACAACCGTCAGCCGGCTCGTATTGGACTTGGGATCGCCCCAAACGCGCTGCTCGTCAGATGGTGCAGCCTCCAGGCGAGTGTCTGGAGCTTGAAGATCTGATCCGGTGGTTCTGGGTTCTGGGGATGCTGAAGTCTGGTAATCTGCCAACGCGTCTAAACTGGTCGCTCCAAATGCTCCCTCTCCAAACTCCAGACCCTGCTCCTGGTCTAAGAAGGCTCCTTGCGCTCCCCCTGAGAAAGGAGCCGAATATGGATCGGGTTGCTGCACGCCCTGTTCAAAAAAGCCCGGTGTTTCGCTCATCACATCCGGCAACGGCTCGGGGTGATCTTCATCGCCCTCCGGAAGGATCTGTGCCAAGAAAATGTCACCGCGGGAGTTCATCTCGTCGAATGAAAAAGTGGCATCATCATCACCCCCGGGGCCAAACGGCCCGAATGTTGCTTCGCTGCTGGTGCCGAGTGAAGGGTCATCGAAAGATTCAAAATCTCCCACCCCGTTGCGGAAGAAATCCTGCAGGCTGGCATCATCAAAAGGTGCAGTATAGTTTGCGGGCTTTTCCTGTTCTACACCCTGCGTGGAGAAAAAGTCAAACTCTTCCACTGCCTCATCGCCGCTCCGTAAGCTTGGCAAAGCTCCCTGCAGGTGGCTGGTTTCCTGTTCTTCGGTAAGGAAAGAAAAGATTTCCGGCGCCAGGGTTGGCATCTCTTCCACCGGCGTGGATGCGGGTTCAATACTACCCAGAGTTTCTGAAAGGAAAGAAAACGCCGACTCTTCTTGATCATCCTCCTCTGCCAGGAAAGAAAACGCTGATTCACTGCTTTCCACAGCCTCCGAATAAGTTGGGAACAATGGCGCAATGGGAGGTGGTTGGGCTGGGGCAGGGGGTTCGGGTTGTGAGGAAGGCTGGCTCTTGGTGTGTAATTTCTCAAGGCCTCTGATTGCCTGTTGGTTTTGTGGGTTGATCTTCAATATCCGTTCCAGGCAATCCTTGCGTTGCTGGTCGGTCTCCACTACACCTGACATCCACAGCCAGGCAGTCTCGCTGTTGGGATTCTCGCGCAGCACCTCTCCAATGAGCTTCTTGCCGCCTTGTTTGTCACCCGATTTGATCCGGGCAATTGCCTCTTGCAGTTTATCTGCCATGAGGCCTCCTTTTCATAATTATAACTGAACGGTCTACAACATAACCATCCGAAAATCTCTCCCAAATTTTCGGATAGGTTCTACACCTGTATTTTATCCTTGAAACCTGTTCAAAAGCAAGAGCAAGATTGCTTATTTCTGCACCATTGCTGGGAACAGCAGTGCCAGGATTCCCACCCCCAACCAGGGATCAAACTGCGGCAGCGAGAGCAGCGGGTATGGCGAGTATGCCAGCGAATGCTGGGCTAGGGCAGATACTGGAAGCAAAAATAGAGCGATCACCAAAAGTGCCCCCATGCTTACCAGTGTGTCCGTTGCCTGCCAGAGCTCGCGGCGGTAGGTTGTGCGCGGGGCGAGGCGTCCCAGCCCCCACAAGCCTGCCACAATCAAGCAAACGCCCCATGCCATGAGAACTATGCTGATCCAAGGGGCGGTTCCGATCAGGCGCATGACCCATCCCGTTGCCAGCACCACCAAGCCCGCCAGCATCGCAAGGCGGGGTTGGCTGCTCTGCTCTGCTGGCAAAGAGCTGGCAAACCCCCGCGCGGTCATTGCCTCAGCCAGCGCCAGGGCATGCTCCAGCCCGCCAATCAGCAGCGGCATCAGCAGTGGCAGCCAGTCGCTCAGGCGGCGTATCTTGTGCCCGCGGATGGCCTGAGCCTCGCGCACTTGCCGCGATTGGCGCACCGTGATTGGCACATAGGTTACTGCAATCGCCGTCACCACAGCCACCGGGTAGAACGCCCGCGGGATTAGCCGCACCAGCGAGCGCACCGGGAGGGCGCGGTTCAGCACGGCAAAAGCCGCATAAAAGCCTGCCAGTACCAGCCCATTGGTCGCGCCATAAAGAAAGGCCTCCAGCGTAAGCGGACCGCTCAATAGCGGGATCTTTGCAGGGATGGAGAACAGGATGGTTTCGCCATAATGCGATGTGAGCAGGTTGAAAATCGCCGCCAGCAGGATCACAAACAGAGAGAAACGCAGCGGAGAGAAAATATAGGCGGGCTTTTCTGCCTGGGTGTGGGTTGCCGCGCCGGAGCCCAAAACGGCGGCAGTGATCAAAATGCACAGCCCGGTCAGCATAAGATAGAGCGGGTTGCGAGTCGCAGAAAGCGCTACCAGCGTGGCCACAAGCCAAGCCAGCCAGGCAAGCGTGTTCACTAATCCAATCCTCCTCGGGTCTGTCCTGTAGCCTGGGGCTCAGGCAGGTAAAAATAGTCAAACCGCTCACGAAAACGACGCAGCGCCCGAAGTGCAGGGGCGCCAAAGGCTAACAGCAGCAGCGTATTGCCGGCTGCAGCGATTGCATCCCAGGCAAGCGATGTAAACAGGTAATATAAGCCATAGCGTCGTAGTGTCTCCAGCAGTCCAATCCCGGCCGACCAGGATTGCTCTGCAGACCCGGCAATGAAAGGCCATGTCCACAGGTTCATCAGTGCGCCGAAGAGGAAACCCCATAATCCTGCGAAGAGAGCCAGCCACCAGACCTCACCCTGCTGCCCGCGCCCCAACATTCCCACTAACACACGGGCCAACGGTGCGCTCAGCCCTACCCAGCCAGCCGTGAACATTTGCCCTGGAAGCCATGGCCCTACTCCGCCGGTGATGAATGCCGAGACTAACAAGGTGAGAGCGCCCATCAGAAAACCAAAGCGCCCCCCATAAACATAACCCGATAAGATGATCAGAAAGAAGATCGGTGAAAACCCGCCCGGACCTGGGATTGCAGTCTCCAGGAAGCGCAGGGCCGAGTTGATCGCTACCAGAACACCCAGCAGCGCCACCAGCCGCGCATTTGCAGCCCGTCCCTGCGCCTCCACCAGCAGAACCAGCAGGCAAAGAGCCAGCAGGACTGTCATCATCAAGGGCATTTCACTGGTGCGCAACCCGCTGTAGCCCTCTTTTACCAGCGAAGGCAGAAAGAAAGGATATAGGAGCGCCAGTATGCCAGTACTGGCGCTCACCAGGTAAATTGCAATGCTCAGCAGGCGGTACTTCATCCTCTGGATCGCGCGCGCAGGTACACCAGTATCAGAACAACAACCAGGATGACTGCCAACCCAATGAACCACACATATGATATACCACCACTGCCGGACGTGCCTGCGCCAGTCGTCGCGGGAGGAGCCTCAGGCTGGGTTGGCTCTGCTGGCGCATCCGTTGCAGCTAGCGTCTCGGTAGGCTCAGGAGAGGGTGTCGGTGCAGCCGGGCTGGCTTCCACAGGGGGCAGCCAGGTATCGATTACCTCGCTGGCGCCACTCATCTCGGCAGAGCAGATCTCTGCATACGAGATCGCAAGCGGCGACATCCCCTCGCTGTAAGACCAGCCGTCTACTTCCCCAGCCTGTACAGGATTTTGTCCTGCGCCGGTGGTGGCGTAACCCCATTCACCATCCACCAACCGCCAGTACGCCCAGTAATTAGGCATGTCGCAGAAACACGCCTCAGGATCGCAGCCTGTGTCATTGATTTTGCACACAGCCGTGCCCAGGCTGGGATCGACCACCGATTCAATGGTCAGGTTTGATTGTTGTAATAGCTCCAATCCCGTCAGGCTGGAAGCGGTAAATGGAATGCAGGCCAGGTAGGCAGAGCCATCGGCAAATTGCACCACCAGCCCGGCATGGTTGAGCGCTTCTTCGGCAGGCGGGGCCGGGGCGATTGGTTGCCGGCTCAGGCCGATCAGTGCGTCGGCGGTGCTGTAGGCATTGGCATAGGTGCCGCCAATGCTGCCATCTTCCTTCTGCAGGCCGCTTAAAGCGGTATAGGGATCGCCCTCCGCAGCTGCCCAGGTCGCGGGCTCTTCACCCGCGGCAAGCAAAGCCTGGATTACCCAGCCCGTCGTGTCTGCGTTGAGAGGGTCTGTATCCCATGCAGGGCGCCAGCCGCCGCTGGGCAGTTGGCTGCTGCGGAAAAAGAGCAACGCGGATTGGATAGCAGGGTTTCCCGGCTGCAGGTTCCCACTGGCCGACAGGGCCACCACCACCAGGGCAGTGATATCCGGATCACCAGCACCCCAGCTCCCATCTTCGCTTTGGGCATTGACCAGGTAATCTGTGGCTGGCGCCGGGATGGTCCTCCCTGCCAGGCTCAATCCTAGGATACTCCAGGCCTGGTTCAGCTCGCTAGGCAGACCGCTGCTCCAATCCTGCACCGCGGCGGTGCTGTAATCGCCCGTTTCGGCGTGATAAGCGGCTTCCAGTTCAGCCACCAGGTCCATCCCGCCAAAATCCATCGGGTTGGCCTCGGCTTTGACCGCCGCCGCCAGCAGCAGCCCTGCCCGGCTGGGGAAGAGCAGCCCGCTGCCATCGTGGGTGTATGGAACAGCCTGCGCGCTCAGGTAGTCGAGCAGCGTGGCGCCGCTCTCGGATACCAGCAGGTCCAGCGCTTGTCCATTTGCAGCCAGTGCAATCAGGGTGCGTGCCGTGCCATCTGGGTCCGAACCAGAGCCAAAGGAGTTTATCCCCCCATCCTCGCCTTGTTGCGTTTGCAGGTATGCCAGTGCTGCGGAGAAGATAGGGTCAGTGTTTTGCGTGTTGTCATGGGCCAAAGCCTTGCCAGCAGGGAATAGCCCTGCAAAAATCACCAGGGCTATCAGTGTGAGATTCGGGAAGCGGTAATGTTTGCTTTGCATTGTGTACTCCATTTCTGATGGGTTTCAGATTTTAGTAAAAGATGTTCTAACAAAAAGCCCCTGCCGGGCGGCAGGGGAGTGAGAAAAAGCCATGATTCTTGGGCGTCTCCACCTCCTTGCTGCGAGGCTGTGGTAAACCCAACCCAAGCGGGCGGCCTGGCTGATCAGCAAACCCAGTTGCTGAATCACAGTTGCGCGACAGCGCCGGACTTACACCGGCTTCGCCTGGTTTTCGGCAGGAAACCGCCTGCCAAAACCCGCCTGCCCATCCGGGGGTACAGGCACCAGGGTTGGTGATGATTCGATTGTGGGTGTTATTCTAAACGCGCAGCGAAATAACGTCAAGCAATTTTCACCCCTCTGGCACGGCTTAACATTGTGAAATCCTCACCCCTCCGCAAGCGTAGGCTCTAATTGCCATTGTGCGGCCTGCTCGTAGGCAAAGGCCGCGCGCAGCAGAGTTGCCTCGGCCCAGGGGCGGGCGATGATCTGTAAGCCCAGCGGAAGTTTCTGGTCGCTCAGGCCGCAGGGGATGGAGAGTGCCGGCAATCCGCTCAGGTTGAAGGGTGCGGTGAAGCGGGTCAGTAAGCGCGCCCGTTCCGCAGCGTCTTCGCTGCCGCGCAGCGGTGCGGTGATAGGCACCGTGGGTGTGAGCAAGAGGTCGTATTGGGAGAAGAAGCCTTCGAACTGGCGCCGCATCTCGCTCTGCGTGCGCCGGGCAAGGATGTATTCTGTGGAGGTGTAGGCGGCGCCTGTTTCCAGGCGCTTGCGCACGTCCGCGCCGAAGCCGTCTGGGTTATCTTGCAGGCGCTGGCGGTGGAAAGCAGCCGCGTCGCTGGTGGTCATCAGTCCATTTGCCAGGGCGGCATCGCGCGCATTCGGGAAAGCTACCTCTTCCACGGTTGCCCCCAATTGGGCGAAGAGCGCAGCCGCCGCGCGCACAGCTTCCAGGGCGGCAGGGTCCACCACATCTGGCTTTGTGAAGTAATCGTCGCTTGCCAGCGCGATACGCCAGCCGCGCACGCCGTCTTCGATCTCCCTCAGGTAATCGTCCACCGGCACATCCAGGGATGCAGGGTCCAAAGCATCGTACCCTGCGATGCACTGTAACAGCAATGCAGCATCGCGTACGCAGCGCGCCATTGGCCCGGCATGGTCCAGGTTCCAGGATAGTGGGATCACCCCGCGCAGGCTGGCGCGCCCATAGGTCGGCTTCAGTCCCACCACCCCGCACAGGGCAGCAGGGATGCGGATCGAGCCACCCGTATCCGAGCCAAACGCCCCCAGGCAAAGCCCCGCCGCCAGGGCTACTGCATTCCCACCGGATGAACCGCCGGCCACGCGCCTCAAGTCCCAGGGATTGCAACAGTCGCCGTAGTGAGGGTTCTCGTTGGTGATCCCCAGAGCGATCTCGTGCATGTTTGTTTTTCCCAGCAATACAGCGCCGGCCTCTTTCAGTCGCTGGACCACCACAGCATCCGCTTCAGGCACCAGGTTGGCAAAGAAGCTGGAGCCTGCTGTTGTGCGTAGGCCTTGCGTTTCGAAGAGATCTTTGAGC
>JAFGBV010000223.1 GCA_016932955.1 Anaerolineales bacterium
AACCCCGCACTTATTGTATGGGTCCTTGGGGTGAGGTGACGATAGGGTCATCGCCATATCCATATAGGTGCAGCCCACTTCATAGGCGGCATCGAAGATCGGCTCATTGAAGGAGGGGTCGCAGGCGTTCATGATCAGATCGACCTCGTATTTCTTCGCCAGTTTCTCGATCATGCCCTGCTTGTTGGCATCGATCCATTCGATCGGGAAGCGATCCTTATCTCCCACTTTTTTCTGCACTTCCTTCAGGCGGTCTTTGCTATAATCCGTCATCACAACCTGTTCAACCCACGGGCGATCCTTGGCGATCATCACGATCGATTCGCCCACCCCCCCAGTACCTACAAGTAATACTTTCATAGAATCCTCCTATATTGTTTGGCTTATTTCCTTCAATGTGTCGCTCAACCGGTTCAGCACCTCGTCGATCTGCTCATAGGTGATCACCAACGGCGGCTCAATGCGGATCGTGTGCGCGCTGGTCAGCGTTCCTGCAACCAACACGCCGCGCTTGAATAATCCCGCCGCCACCCTGAAGCCTACCTCCGGATCATGGAAGTGCTGTCCGATCAGCAGACCTTTACCCGTGATGCTATGGTAAATTTGCGGATACTGTGCTGCCAGCGCCTCCAGCTTCGGGATCAGGTACTCTCCCTTTGCTGCCGCCTGCTCCCACAGCTTATCCCGCAGCACCACATGGATCGCCGCAATCGCCGCGCTGCATGCCAACGCACCGCCGCCCGTCGTCGTGGTATGAATGAAGGGGTTGGGATACATCATGACCTGCCAGATTTCTTCCGTCGAACAGAAAGTGCTGATCGGCATCACCCCACCGCCCAGCGACTTCGCCAGAGCCAGGATGTCCGGTTCCACGCCCCAATGATCCAGGCCCCATAGTTTGCCCGTGCGACCCAGTCCGGTTTGTACTTCGTCTGCGATCAGCAGCACGCCGTAGTGCTTCGTCGCCTCTCGCACCCGCGGCCAGAAGTCATCCGGCGGCACGATCCCGCCCGCCTCGCCTTGGATTGGCTCAAACATGCAGGCCGCGATATCGATTCCCACCTTATGGCAAATCTCCAGTTGCCGCTCCACCGCATCCGCATCGCCAAACGGCACGTGATACACCGGCCCACCGTACAGCATCCCCGGCGGCTGGCGGTAATCCGCCTTACCCATCATGCTCAGCGAGCCCATCGTCTTACCGTGGAAAGCCTTCACCGCCACGATGAAGCCGGTCTTCTTCGTGTACATCTTCGCCAGCTTGATCGCCCCTTCGATCGCCTCGGTGCCGCTGGCACAGAAGAAGCTGTATTTGATATCGCCTGGCGTGATCTCAGCCATCAGGCGTGCCAGCACACCGCGCAACGGATCGATCAATTCCTGGCTTGGCATGGGTGTGCGCAGCAACTGCGCCTGTACGGAGGCTACCACATCGGGGTGGCTCCAGCCGTGGTCCATCATGCCGTAACCGCCCAGGCAGTCCAGGTATTCCCGCCCCAGCACATCCTTGAACACCGCTCCGGAGCCCGTCCACTCGGTAACTGCCCAATCGCCAGCTTCCGTCACCGACTTGCGGTAATCCAGCCAGCCTTTGTTGAAATGCTCGGCGAAGTTGTACAATGATTCGGTGATGATCTCTTTTCCCAACTCCTCGGGCACCTCACTCCGCTTGATAATATCCAGCCAGCGTTGTGAGTAAGCAAGTGCTTCGTCTAGTTTCTGTGGCATGTCCATCACTCCTTTTTTTTATTTGTCATACTCTTCCGGTCTTAATTTCCGCAGCGCGTCCTTGAGCGAGATAATTCCGAAGAAATGGAACGGATTGGTGTCAAATGCCTTTCCATCGATATCGGTGATCGGTTTGGGCTGATCCTGCTTCTGCGTCAGCAGCGAGACTACCACCATCAGGATGATCGAGGCAAAGAAAGCGGGGAAGGAGGCCACATATACCGCATCCCAGAAGGCGCAGTCTGTATCGCCGGCGCAGACCACCAGAGTCGAGTCCCCGCCAAATCCCACATTATAGGCAATCGCAATGCAGATTGCCCAGGTGAGGAACCCGCCAATAAAGGCCGCCACGCCGCCCCACTGGTTGGCCTTCTTCCAATACATGCCAAAGGCAAACGGCACGAACAATCCCACCAGGAGCAGCGACCACGCCACCACGCCCAGCTCATAGATGACGGAAGCCGTGATAGCAATGATGATCGCAACGAAACCGATGATGCCGACCCAGATGCGTGTCCACTTCACTTTTCCCTTATCGTCCAGCTTCGCGCCGAGTATCGGCATCAGGTTTTCCGTCACCACCGATGCCCCCGCCAGCAGTGAGCTATCGGAGGTGCTCATCAGCGCCGAGGCTAATGCCGCCATGAAGATCGCTGTCAGCACAGGCGGCAGATAATCCAGCGCCGCTTTCACCAAAACGCCGTCAGGATTTTCCAGCGCAGGCGCCAGTTGGAACATCATGATCCCGATCAACGGTGACATAATGCCGAAGAACAGGTACAGGATGCCCGCCAGGTAGGTGCCGTGCACTGCTGTGGCCTCATTGCGCGCCGACATCGAGCGCTGGAACAAGTCCTGCGTTGGCACTGAGCCAAGGCCGATCGCCATCCATGCCGCCGCCCAGTACATCCATCCCGTTGCGCCAAAGTAGCCCAGGTAGCCCGCCTCGCCCGCCATATCCGGCAGCAGCGTGAAGGGTCGCGGGTTGTAGAGCGTCTCTGTGATCCCGCCCAGGGCAGAAAATCCACCAAGCTGGTTCAGCACGAACAGGAAGATCAGCGTCACGCCGCCTGCAGTGAAGAACATCTGGATGAAGTCCAGCAGCGTGTCGGCCAGCATCCCGCCCAGCATGGTGTAGCCCGTCACCCAAATTGCCACCAGCACCATCCCCACTTCGATTGGCACGCTCGGGAACAGCGCGTTGACGATCGTCCCTGCCGCCACCATCTGTGCACCCGTCCATACAAAGTAGGTCGCCAATTGGGCAATGGAAGCCAGGATCGTCATTCCCTTGCCAAAGCGCCGCTCGAAGAAGTCCACCAGCGTCAGGTAGCGTGCGCGGCGCATCAAGCGGGTGAAAAAGAAGGCAGAGAGAAATAGGCAGGCTGCAGCCCCAAAGGGATCAAACACCACGCCCTGGAAACCGTACTGGTAGGCAGTGGACGAGGCACCCATCAGCGTCTCCGCGGCGAACCAGGTTGCCATCACCGAGGCGCCTACCATGTAGATCGGCAGTCGTCGGCCAGCAACAATGTAGTCGGCGGCATCCTTCACCCGTCGTGAAGCCCAGATGCCTACCCCCATGCGGACAGCAAAGAAAGCAATGATCACGATCACAATCAACCACACATACGAATAACCTTCAAGTTCCATCCTACTCCTCCTAATAGAATAATGTCCCACTCGCTTCACAGCAGGCGGGTTTAATAAAAGTTCCTCTCAGAACTTTCGCGACCACTCCTTAGGCCAGCGTTCAATCACCACCTTCTTCTGCGTGAAAAATTCCACTGCATCCATCGCCTGGCCGTGCATATCGCCAAAGAAGCTCTCCCGCCATCCGCTGAAGGGGAAGAATGCCATTGGCGCTGCCACCCCAATATTGATCCCAATATTTCCCGCCTCCGCCTCATAGCGGAAACGTCGTGCCGCAAAACCGCTGGTCGTGAACAGGCTCGCCTGGTTTCCATAAGTCCCACTGTTCACCAGCGCAATTGCCTCATCGATCGTTTGCACATGCATCAAGCCCAGCACCGGCCCAAAGATCTCCGTGCGGACGATCTCTCCGCCAGGAGGCACATCCAACAAGATTGTCGGGCGTACAAAGCTACCGCTCTCATAACCTGGGATACGCGCTCCACGACCGTCGACCGGCGCCGATGCCCCCTCCGCTACACCTCTGGCAATCAATTCCTCGATCCGTCGCTGGCTCTGCGCAGAAATCACCGGCCCCATCTGCGTCTTAGGATCCAGCCCGTTACCCACAACCCGGCTGGCTGCCGCATCGCAGATCGACTCCACATAGGCGTTGCGCGCCTCTCCCACCGTGATTGCCAGCGAAGTCGCCAGACAGCGCTGACCTGCGCAGCCAAATGCACTGTCGGCAGTGATGCGAGTTGCTGTTTCGATATCCGCATCCGGCATCACCACGATTGGGTTCTTTGCTCCGCCTTGGGCCTGCACCCGCTTGCCGTGCGCCGCCCCATGTGAGTAAATGTACTTTGCCACCGCTGTCGAACCCACAAAGCTGATCGCCCGCACAGATGGATGCTCCAGCAGCGTATCCACCGCCTGCTTGGCTCCATTCACCAAGTTGACTACTCCCGCCGGAAACCCAGCCTGCTCGATCACTCGGAAAATAAGTTGCATCGTAAATGGCACCTTCTCCGAAGGCTTGACAATGCTCGTGTTGCCGCAGGCAATCGCATATGGCAGGAACCAGAATGGGATCATCCCCGGAAAATTGAACGGCGCAATGATCGCACACACGCCCACCGGCTGGCGCAGCATGATCTCGTCAATCCCCGGCGCAATATCCTCGGAGATCACTCCCTGCGAAAGGATCGGGATCCCGCAGGCCACTTCCACATTCTCAATCGCCCGCCGCATCTCCGCCTTCGATTCGTCGTAGGTCTTACCGCACTCCATCGTGATCGTGCGCGAGATTTCATCCAGATTTGCTTCCAGCAGCGTCTTCAGCTTAAACAGGTATTGAATGCGTTCCGTAGCCGGCGTCCTGCGCCAACCTGGCAACGCCTGCGCCGCCGCCAGGATTGCCTTCTCCGTCTCTGTCCGGGTCGAAAGTGGCGTCCGCCCAATCACCTCGCCCGTTGCCGGATTGGTCACTTCCGACACGCCTTCAAACTCAGGAGCAGTCCAGGCATTGTTTATAAAATTCAGGATTTCTTTTTGCTCAGCCATGATACCCTCTATGCTACCATCCCATCACTGATCGCCAGCGCCTGTTCGATGATTCCCAACCCTTCATCAATCTGCGCCTGGTTGATGCATAATGGCGGCACCACAAAGATCACATTGTGGAAAATGAAAGTGAACAGCCCGTTTGCTTTCAAGAATTTACCCACCTCCGTCAGCGGGTCGATTGGTTCCTTCGTCTTTCGGTTACGCACGATCTCAAGAGCCGTGAAAAGCCCGATATAGCGCACATCTCCCACCGATACATGCCGTTCTTTGATATCCTCCAGCCGCTTTCCCAGGTATTCTCCCATCCGTTTGGAATTTTCGATCAACCCATCTTCTGCATAGGTGTCTATCGTCGCCACAGCCGCCGCACATGCCAACGGGTGCCCGCTGTAAGTCAGCCCGCACCACAGCATCTTATCCTCAAAAAACTGCGCAATCGGTTCCGAAACGATCAGTGCTCCCAGCGGCACATAGCCTGATGTGATCCCTTTTGCTGTGGTGATCATATCTGGCACCACATTCCAGTTATCCACCGCAAACCACTGACCGGTTCGTCCCCAACCGCTCATCACCTCATCGGAGATGAGCAAGATACCGTGCCTGGTGCAGATCTCCCGCAAACGCGGCCAGTAATCATCCGGCGGCACGATCAGCCCGTTCGAGCCGGTTACCCCTTCCATGATAATTGCCGCGATATGGTCTGCCCCCTCGTAGCTAATAACCTCCTCAACATGCGCTATGCACTCGCGGTGACAGGTCTCCTTCGTCCAGCCAAATGGGCAGCGGTAGCAGTGTGGATCCAGAAAGTGCACCACCCCAGGCATTGCTGGTTCCACTGGCAGCCTGCGGTAATCGCCGGTCAGTGCAATCGCCCCGTGCGTCGCCCCGTGGTACGAACGGTAGCGCGCCATGATCTTATGCTTTCCAGTATACAGGCGTGCCATTTTGATGGCATTTTCATTCGCTTCCGCACCGCCCAAGCAGAAGAAAGTCTTTTTCAAATTTCCCGGCGCTACCTCCACGATTCGCTTACCCAGCAGACCGCGCGGCTCTGTTGCCATCCCCGGATGTGCATAAG